>UQKO01000039.1 GCA_900541575.1 uncultured Prevotella sp. | reverse complement strand
CAACATCAAAATTATCTATCAACACCTCTGGCAATATAGCACGTAATAGTTTTATAGATTCCATGATGCAAAGCTACTCAATATGCATGATATGAGCAAGCACTTTTTACCATCATACCAACCGGAAATATCCGCTGACCCTCTTTTCCTTGGTCTCTTCATGGCCGCATTCACCGCCTGCATCGTTTCCTCATGTAAAGACGATGATGATGAAAGCAATCAATCGATCGAGGGCTATTGGTATTGCGACCTTGACACTGAAGAGCCTGAAATGATGGCTTTCCGCGGAGGACAATTCGTATACATTAGCCCTATTGTTCCTAGAGGTAGCATGACCGCATCTAAAGCCAAACAATTATGCGATGAAGCACTGAATACACATCGTGCTCCTTCGGGAGTTAGATCTGACGATGTCGAATTTGGCACATATTCTATAAAAGGGTCAACTCTTACCATAAAATGGGAAGATAATAGTCTTAATACCTTCAAGTATTCAATCAGCGGGAATAAACTCTACATGCAAAGCACAGAAGAAGGCCGTGATGATCTGGATCTAGTTTATATCCGTAACACCAGCAAATAACTCTTAATATGTCCATACCGAACTTTAAATACACACTCGCAGCCCTTGCTACATGTGCCTTACAAGCACAGGCACAACAGGTAGACTACTCCGTGGTGTCAGTGCCTGAAGAAACAGGTCTCGATTTCATGAAGATGACCAAAGAGAGCGACTATGTATGCATGCCCCAAGTGAAACGTTCTGCCAATAGCCTAACTTGGTTGACCAATCGAATCATTGATGTGTCAAAAGATGGACGATCTATTGCATTCCTATCATTCAGAGGTGGAAAGACGAACATTTTCATCAAAGATTTGGCTATCCAGGGAAGTTCACGGCAACGCACGAATCGCAGCAATGTGCTCGACTTTACCTATTCACCCGATGGACGCAAAATATGTTTCAGTGAGACACGTGGACAGATGAACCAAGTATTTCTGACAGATGCCGACAACGGATATGTTTGCCGACAAATCACTACAGGCAACGCTGACTATTCGCCCATCTACTCGTCGTCCATGAAGCAGATATTCTTCACCCGTCTCGAGGCCAACAGCGCAAGCATTTGGGCATACGATGTTGCCAACAACTATGTGTCGAGCTATGCAGCGGGCATCAATCCCTACCCGTTGAAGGACGAGACTTCCTTTATCTGTACGCGCATCAACCCTGAAGGGCGTGGCGAGATATGGAAAATCAACTATCACACAGGACAGGAAGACTGCATCGTATCCGACCCTGCACATTCCTACACCACGCCCTCCGTATCACCCGATGGTCGGTGGATTCTTTTCGTCGGCGATGGTCATCTTCCTAATGGCAACGCCACGTACCGCAACGCCGACATCTTCGTGTGCAGAACAGACGGAACGGCATTTGCCCAGCTCACCTACCATGCTGCCGACGACCTTAGTCCCGTGTGGAGCACAGATGGACAATACATCTATTTCATATCGCAGCGAGGAGATGCGAATGGTCAAGCCAACATTTGGAGAATGAAATTCCAATACAACAAATAATCACTTAAAACATTTTACACACTATGAAAAGTTTAAAGACTATCCTTACCATGGGATTGCTTCTCGTAAGCACAACCAGTTTTGCACAGTTTGCCAATGGAGGCAACAGCTCTAATGGCAGCAACGGCGGTGGACTCGTTAAGAAAACCGACAACTACTCTCGTATCTATGTAGGCTACAATCCGATGACCCTTACATATGATATCAAAGGAGCTGATGACTTTACTTACCCTGGCCTTACCTTCGGTTTCACTCAGGGCATCAATCTAAGCAAGAACTTGCCTCTGTTCTTGGAAGTTGGCGCACGCTTTACTTTCAATTTCAAGAGCGTGTCTGACGATGAGGATAACGATGAGGATGATGACTATTCCTATAGTCTGAAAAAATCCGCAAGCAGAGCTAACAACTATTGGGACGATGAGAATGACGACTACGATGAGGATGAAGTAGGTAAAACAAAGTATACCGCAGCAAGTCTCACCGTGCCTATCAACATAGCTTACAAACTCTCATTTGCTGGCGGTGACTTCTCTGTTACTCCTTTCCTAGGTGTAACCCTCAAAGGTAACTTGATCAGTAAAGAAAAGTATGAACTGGGTAAAGAAAAAGAGACCATAGACAACTTCGACAAGAAGGACGTAGGTAAAGACGGACAGTGGAAGCGCTTCCAAGCTGGATGGCAGATTGGTACCAACTTGGATTACAAGGCATTCTCTCTCGGCCTCCACTATGGTTCTGACTTTACCGAAGTTTGCAAGAAAACGAAGAGCAAGAACTTTTGCATCTCCTTGGGATATAATTTCTAACGTAAATTGCCCACCCTTTTTACGGAGGGTGGGATTTTTAGTTTCACTTTAACACACGATACAAATGAAAAAAATCAAGTATTTCTTTCTTGCCTTTCTTATGCTAGGGCTCACTACATGCGTAATCACCGCTTGCTCTGACGATGACGATGATGCCTCGATCGAGGGGTATTGGGTTTATGACGATGATGACGACGATTATATGGAGATGTGGTCTCTCAAAGGTGGGAAAATAGTTTACGCTGAATGCAACAAAAACGACAAGAAGAATCTTCCCTTATTAAAGAATTATATCGATGATAATTGGGGAAGAGAAAATGGGAATTTCGTGAACAACACAGGACTCTATAATATTTATGGTGGTAAATATACCTACGAAATAAAAGGATCCCAAATTTACATCACCCACAGCAGTAATAGAGTAGACATAGCCACATTTATCATCAAAGGCAACAAGCTTTATCTAGACTATGATGACGACAAAGACTCTTTCACCCGATACAGTAAATAACGAAGTATTATTAGCTAGATGTACTCACACAGAGATTCTGTGGTAATAACGATAAATTCAAAGCATCTATAACTTCGATATTTGAAACACTTCCCTCCGATGAGAGGTAGAAGGAATGGGTTGGAATGATCAATACGATTGTTCCAACCCTTTATATGTATAATCCCCTTGTAAACAGAGTAGCTTACAAGGGGACTATTGCAAACGATTATAGGAACTAGGGAAAAGCGGCTCTAGGAACTGTTTCTCTAGCCTATAAATACTTAAATCACATTACTCATTGCATCCGCAACATCCCGTGCCATCGAAGCAATGAGTACAGAGTTTACACTTTGGAAGACCTATGGCTTGAACGAGCATTTCGAGCTTGTTAAAGCGAAGAGAGGTAAGTCCCAAGCGGCGACGTATCTCCTCCACCATGCGCTGATATTCAGGTGAGTCGGTAGTGGCATAACGTTCAAGATTCTTGTTGGGATCGCCCTCAAAATCGTTAATGATTCGACGCGTGATAAGTTCCATATCGCTCTTTGAAGAAGTGAAGCCAATGTAGGGACAGCCATAGATGAGGGGCGGACATGCAATGCGCATGTGTACTTCGCGTGCACCATCATCGAAGAGCACACTCACGTTGTCACGAAGCTGCGTGCCACGCACGATAGAGTCGTCGCAGAAGAGCACGCGTTTGTCGCGTAACATATCACGGTTGGGGATAAGCTTCATCTTAGCCACGAGCGAACGCATTGACTGATTGGCAGGGGTGAAACTTCGGGGCCATGTGGGCGTATACTTTGAAATTGCTCGTTGATAGGGCTTACCCATTCCTGCAGCATAGCCAAGCGCCATGCCTACTCCCGAGTCGGGGATACCACATACGCAGTCTACCTCGGTATCATCCTCAGCTGCCATGATGCGACCATTTTCGTAACGCATCTCTTCAACATTGCGTCCTTCATAAGTAGAAGTGGGGAATCCATAATACACCCACAGGAAGGAGCACACCTGCATCTGCTTGCGCGGTTCACGAAGTTGCTCTATTCCCTCGGGACGAAGACGAACAATTTCGCCAGGGCCGAGATAGCGCTCTGTAGTAAAATCGAGATTGGGGAAGGCTGTGCTTTCGCTTGTAGCAGCAAAGGCGCCATTTTTCTTTCCTATCACGATGGGCGTACGTCCCCACGAATCACGAGCGGCGATGATACCATCCTCTGTAAGCAAGAGTATGGAGCAAGAACCTTGGATATGACGAAACACGTTGTCAATGCCATCAGCAAAGGTCTTACCTTGAATGAGTAGCAAGGCGATGAGTTCCGTAGGATTTGTCTTCCCTGACGACAGTTCGGTAAAGTGCATATTCTGGTCGAGAAGTTGCTTTTCGAGCTCTGCCACATTCTGAATCTTAGCCACTGTGACAATGGCAAAGCGCCCCAAGTGAGAATTGAGCACAAGAGGTTGTGCATCCGTGTCGCTTATCACGCCGATGCCCGATGTGGCTCCAGCAAAGCGTGAGAGCGTAGGCTCAAACTTGGTGCGGAAATAAGAACTTTCTAGATTGTGAATGGAACGAGTGAAAGTGCGCTCTTGCGCATTATAAGTAGCCAATCCGCCGCGACGGGTGCCTAGATGTGAGTTGTAGTCTGTGCCGTAAAATAAATCGGCCACGCAGTCGATGCGTGATACGGTGCCAAAGAAACCTCCCATGTAGTATAAAATGTTAGAGTAAATGGTTAAGTATTGTGCAAATTTACGAAATGCGGAGGGAGTATCCGCGCCTAGTACACGTTTTTTGATTCGTGCAACGAAAAAAAAGTTTGGCACTCCTGAAATAAAGCCGTAACTTTGCATACGGAATAATGCGTCACCATGGCAAACTGCCCCATGACAAGAGATTCCAACCATACACGCACACATTATTAATATATACTGCCATGGCAATTCCTCAAGATCCGATGATGCTCTTCAGCTACATCAACACGAAACTTCGAGACGACTATAATTCTATCGATGACCTTTGCGATGACCTTCACCTCGACCGCAAAGAGCTTGAGAGTAAACTCGGAAGCGCTGGTTTCGAGTACAACGAGACGCAGAATAAGTTTTGGTAACACAGTTCATCCTCGTTTCCCTCTTTCTTAGTTATTCGAGCCTAAAGTCTCGCTTATACCCCCATACGCAAATGTAAGCAAATGATGGGAAAAAACTATCTAAAGGAAGTTGTTAAACAATTCCCGCTCACCATCTTCTGCGTGGTTTTGATTTGGTACCTCTGTCTGTTCCGCCCACCTAGAGTGAGAGAGTTGGAAAGCATCTTTGGTTTCGATAAGTGGGTGCACATCTCCATGTATTTGGGCACGTGCTGCGTACTATGGATGGAATATTTCCGTGCTCATTGTCAATGGTCGATAGCAAAGCGAACGCTGATTGCTGTGATTGCCCCCATCTGCATGAGTGGCATCATAGAATTGGCACAAGAATACTTCACTACTTATCGTACGGGAGATTGGACCGACTTCGCAGCCAACTCCTTTGGAGTGCTCTTAGCCCTTGCACTCTCACCGCTTGAGAAGCGCATATTCTATCGTCATAAAAACTGAAATTACTTGTGAATCTCTATATACGTATCTCCGACACCGAACTGTGCTTTGCTGCCTACGAAATAGGGGCTTCGCAGAGTTTCCAATTCAGCACGTTCCGCATGCAGCCCTCGGCTTCGCTAACGGTGAATCTGCGCACGGCCATGCAACAAGTGGAACTTCTGCGTCAGCAGACGTTTAGCAAAGTAGAGGTCTACGTCAACGCTCCTGTCACTCCCGTGCCTTTGGCTGAGTTTCAGGAGGAGGATGCCGAGACTATCTACAACTATTGCTTCACGCCGGACGAACGACAGCGTGTATTCTACGATACCGTGCCTGCCTCGAACGCCGTGTTGCTATTTGCCTTGTCGGAAGCTACATGTCGCACCCTCGAGGAGGCCTTCGAGGGCATCAGTGTGCGTTTTGCAGCTTCACTCACGCCCATTGTGCAGCACTTTGCCAAGAAAGGTTTGGCTGTGGCAGCCGACAAACGCGTGTTTGCCTACACCCATGATATGACGCTCGACATCGTGGTGCTCGAAGATAGCCGCATCGTAATGCTCAACACGTATCAAGTGCGCACGCTGACAGATGCCGACTACTACCTGTTCAACCTTATGCACCACCTCGGGCTCAGCACCTCTGACACGCCCATCTTTGTAACTGGCACTCCGCTCATGCGAGGGCCACTCATTACGGAGTTGCAAAAGTATGCCGCTAAAGTATATCCCGTCAATCCATCGGCCGAATTTAATCGACATACCATCTCCACCACGGAGGGCGTGCCCTACGACCTCATGTGTGCTTTACTTAAATAGATTTAGTGCTAATTCAGAGATTCTTATTCCAACAAAATCACCTCTTAATTAACAGAGATGCCGACGCAAGGACGCATCGGGAACAGAACCGATTGATGGAATTCTTATACATTTGAAGCTCAAATAAACCACCTTATGCGCATCATTACAGGAAAATATAAAGGTCGCCACTTTGAAGTGCCCCGTACCTTCAAGGCTCGTCCCACAACGGACTTTGCCAAGGAAAACCTATTCAACGTGCTCCGTGCTTACCTTGACTTTGAAGATACCCGCGCACTCGACCTTTTCGGAGGTACTGGTAGTATCTCGCTCGAACTCCTCTCGCGCGGTTGCCAACGTGTGGTCACGATAGAAAAGGATCGCCGTCACTTTGCTTTCATTCAGCAATGCCAACGCACACTCGCTGACGAGGCTTGGACTCCGATGTGTGGCGACGCACTACGCTTCATCGAGCGGGCGGGTGAGGCTTTCGACCTCGTGTTTGCCGATCCTCCTTACGCATTGCCCGAATTGGGCGAACTTCCCGACCGCGTGATGAGCTCTGCGCTCGTAGGTGAACATACGCTTTTTGTCCTAGAGCATGGCAAGAACTATGACTTTAGCTCTCGCCCCGACTTCTTAGAGCATCGTGCCTATGGCAGCGTAAACTTCAGCTTCTTCCGCAAGCAATAAGAAAAAATCCATCTAAAAAGCATCTATCAGCCAATACCAAGGGCAATGTGTCCTCGGTATTGGCTGATATTTTCTCTCCTACTGCTGTAAGAATTTTAGATAGTTCTTGTAAATATGTGGGGAATAGGCTTTCATGATGTTGTTGGCAAAGAGAATATCAGTCACCTTGTGCTCTTTCACGTAAGCCTTCATATTACGGGTGAAATAGCGCGAATCTATCACGTGAACTTCCTCGAAGGAGAAAAATAAATAACCTGGCAGCGCATTGCCAAAGCTATCCTTGAGAATCAAGAGGCGACGACCATTTTTTGTAGAGGTTTCTACTCGAGTGATACGCGTATCGCTGCCCATAAAGGTGCAGTAGGCAGCTCCACTGCCATCCTTGAATCTATTAAAAAATATACCCTTGTGAGGCTTTCCCTCGCCCGTAACCTTATAGTTCTTGTCGATGGTGTAGTCGGTATAATAAGTGGTGTAAGTCACGCCTTGGGGCACATAGTAGACAAAGTCTTCGGGCGCATTCTTCACCGAAGCATCCTTAGAATAGCCATACATGCTGCCCACGTATCCATGTACCACGCGACGTTCGTAATGGGTCAAATCTCGGAAAGGCACTCTTGCCACCTGAGCAAAACGTTGCGCTGCATAGTAAGCACCCAATGGTGCCCAATGGTGGTCAGTGCGTAGATAGATATCTTCCTTGGCATGGGTGGCCAGGGCGGTGTAAGCATCTACGGGCTTCACCTCTGGAGCTAAATGGGCGTAAATATTGTTAATCGTGGGGCGCTGCGGATTGGTCATTTTGCGAGCCTTATCGGGGCAGTAGAACTCCGTGCTAGTGGGAATCACCATGCAGTAGACATTGACTTCCGAGCCAAATGTCTCCTTGTACTTATTAGCCGCTTGAGCATAGGGCACACCGCCCTTAGAACTGCCGCCATAGGCCATCAGCGCACGCACATTCTTGCCACCTCCTACGATAATGATGCCCGCATTGGCTATCTTGGCTGTACCATCGGCATTGATATCGTTGTGGTATTCGCCCACATTGTGGTCATCGGGCTCGGGAGCAGCCTCTTCGACCTCAGCCTCAGGAGCTGTGGGAGCATCAGTCGATGCATGGAAAGTCACGTTGTCGTCGGAGTTGACCACGAGCTTCTGCCCTTCTTTCACGTTCATGCTCATGGCCATGAAGTGGTCGCGATAGGGTTCGCTGTCGCTAAACCACTGGCTCACGGCCTTGGTATACGAACCATCGAAGAGGCGCTGCCAGGAAAACTCAGGCAGCGTTGCCAAATCGCGCTTCTCAAGTTCGGAGAAAGTGCTGCGCGGAAACGTGTCGAACACGATGGTGAAGGCGCAAAACACAAAAACTATAATAGAAATATAGAGTTTATTCATCTGAGCAGAGATAGAAAATAAGAAAGGTTATTGTTGCAGAAGTTTGAGATAAGTGCGTGCCGTGCCTTGCGAGTAAGCATGGCCTATATTGTTAGCAAAGAGCACATCGCTGATACCGTGCTCGCGCATGTAATCAAGAATATTATGGGGAAAGTAGCGAAAATCTACCACGTGGATTTCTTCAAACGAAGAGAACAGGAAAGCGGGCAACGCATTGCCAAAGCTATCCTTTAAGATCAATAGTCGGCGACCATTACCCACAGCAGTACGCACCTGCACGGTACGTGAGTCTCCTCCCATAAAGGTGCAATAGGCTCCCGAACTTCCATCACGATAGTTCACGAAGAACTGAGCCTCGTGGGGCGCGCTTTCGCTCACAGTCTTGCCTGCACGCTGAGTATAGTCAATGAAAGTGGTGTGATAGTCGGTACGGCGAGGCACGTAATAAGTGAAGACCTCGGGCACGTCCTTTACCTCTGCGGTCTTGGCATAAATGCGCATGCTACCCACAAACTGATGCACGTAGTGCTCTTCATAGTCGGTGGCTAAGGAGACGAAGGGAACCCCGGCTTGCGCGGCAAATTCTTGCGCTGCATAATAAGCGCCCAAGGCAGCCCAGTGAGTGTCTGTGCGCAGGTAGATAGGTTCCGAGGCATGCGACGCAAGGACTCCATAGGCATTGATGGCCACCACGTCGGAACGCAGAGCCTGATAGATATGGCTGATGGTGGCATGCTGCGGATGGGTGAGCGAGGGCGAATGCTGAGGCATGTAGTAGGCGGTGCTTGTGGGAATAACCATACAGTATACTCTGACACTGTCGCCCACAGCCTCCTTGTAGGCATTCACAGCCTGGGCATACCATTCACCGCCCGTAGCCGACCCCATGAAGGGGGCCATTACATAGAGCGAATCGCCGCGTCCTGCCAGAATCATGCCACCTGGCGAGCGGCGCACCTCAGCATGAGGGTTAAACTGATTGACATAAGGAGCGAGTTGGCGGTTGCTCTGTGCATGAAGCGAGAGAGACACGCAGTACAATGTCATGAGAGTAAGGAGAATATTACGGATTATCATACGTTTTAGAATCGGGTATATATAAAAGCGTTGTTGGTGGCTCCCACGAGCAGACATACACTCACTGCAAGGAGTAAAAGCGACACTAAAGTGCGGCTGCTTATGATCAATGCAGAGCGTAGTATGCTCTCCTCCGACAACCTTTCCACCGTGAGGCAAGAAGCCCATCGACGCACAGGGAGGCAAAACACAAATGCCACCACCCAAAGCCAGAAGTTGTCCGTGAGGGCTGCAGCCGACACAATGTCGGAGAATTCTGCCGTCTGTCCCGTAAAGGCACGGAAGAATGTAGCCATGTGGCCGAAGTCATCGAAATAGAAAATGCCCCACCCCACCACGATGAGCAGCAAACTATACATGTGGAGCAATGGGCGCGGAATGTGCTGAATCACGCGCAAGAGTGTATATTTCTCAATCATTACAATCAAGCCAAAATAAAGTCCCCACAGAATGAAGTTCCAACTAGCCCCATGCCACATACCCGTGAGAAACCACACCACAAGGATGTTCCATACCTGATGACGGCGGTTTCCCCCCATGGGGATGTACACGTAGTCACGGAAGAAACTTCCGAGAGAAATATGCCAACGGCGCCAGAAACCGGAGATGCTCGTACAGCAATAGGGATGATCAAAGTTCTCGTTGAAGTGGAATCCGAGACAGCGCCCCAGTCCGATGGCCATATCGGAATAGCCCGAAAAGTCGAAATAAATCTGAAGCGTATAGGCCACGATGCCTATCCACGCTCCCATAGTGGTAAGGTGAGCAAGACCGCCCACAAGGAATTGGTCGGAGAGTTCAGATAGTTGGTTCGCAAGGATTACTTTCTTGCCCAATCCCAAGAAGAAACGAAACATACCCTCGGCCACATCGTCGGCCGACACATGGCGACGTTGTATTTCACGAGCTACCGTGTCATAACGTACAATGGGGCCGGCAATGAGCTGCGGGAACATGGAGATGTAGAGCAGTAGATTAACGAATCGACGCTGTACGGGCGACTGCCGGCGGTAGACGTCAATAAGATAGGAGATGCTCTGAAACGTATAGAACGAGATACCAATGGGCAGGGAGATATTGGGCACACTCACGCGAAATCCCATGTCGCAAAGCGTTTGTGCTAGAAATCCTAAGTACTTAAAGTTGGCTAGGATGAGGATGTTGCACACAAGGCCAATTATTAGGGCCGCTTGCCGATGCTTTTCCTGTCGATCAATGACGAGTCCCGCCACGTAGTTCATCAGCACACAGGCAAGCATGAGAAACACGTACACGGGTTCGCCCCATGCATAGAAAATGAGCGAGAAGACCACGAGCGAAAAGTTGCGACAACGGAAGTCCGTCTCCAGGCTATTACCCCCCAGCAAGCGGTCTGCTCCCACCGCTAGCAAGTAGACTAGGAAGAAAGCGGGCAGAAATGCGAACAGGAAGAATAGGTCGGAAAATACCATGAGTGAGTGTGAAGAGTTGAGAGGGTTAATAGTTTTTGATTAGGAGAGATTATATGATGGACTAGGAAGGAATGGTGGAACTTGGCTTTGCGAAAGATTTGCCGCCAACAAATTCACCTCCACCCCGTCAATCGCGTGAGCTCACGGGCTAGGATGTGAGCGTTCATTCGCGCTCCAAGTTCATTGGTATGCGTGCCATCGTAAGTGTAGCGGTGTCGCTTGAGTTCTTCACTGCGCTTCACGCAGCAGAGGCTGTCCTGTCGCACCACAGGGAGAGAAAGTCGATGAGCCGCAGCGCTGATGCTATCGCCCGTCTGGCGGATGCGAGCGAACGAGACGGCCGTGGTCTGCAAGGGAGTAAGCAAAACGATCTTCGCCTCGGGAAGATAGACACGCAAAAGGCTACATCCGTAGCGCACACTGCCCACAAGCGTCTGGGGTAGAGGCAAGACGATACGTGCCATCAAGGAGTCGAAAGGAAGCAGAGCAGAGCCCGAGGCCAAGCGCGAATTCGAATCCTCGGCCTCGAGGGCATGAGGCCGCAGGGCGGGAAACCATGCATCGTTCGTACCAGCAGCCACTATAATGAGCTGCGGCCGCGAGCATTGCCCCGTAGACACAGAATGTACTAAACGCAGTATTTGGTTGAGCACCACGTTGTCATCTGCCACGCGACCTGTGTCTTGCACAAGATTAGGCATGGTGCGAGCGGTGTTTGTCCACGTGGCTCCACTGCGGGCAAAACTGCGAATGGAGGCAGGCTTGAGCAACCGAGCCAACCACGTGTTCCACCCACGTAGACGTGAACAATCGTCAGCACCGAGCCACGTGTTGGAGTCGCCCAAAATGGCCACATGAGCCTGGCTCCATAGCATAGGATTGACAGAGGAAGCATCGTCCAAGAAAACATTTTTTTCCACCTCACGGGAGAAAAGTTGAAACAGCGACAGGATGCAGCAAAACAGAAGAAGAGCAACTCGCCTCATTAGAAATAATGATAATATAACGTACCATTACAGGCACTTATCGTAAAAATGTTTAAATCTTGACTGCAAAGGTAAATACTTTCGGTCACACCGAGGGAGATTTTATGCACAAAAACGCGTAAAAACCTTGTTATCTATAAAAAACTCACTATATTTGCAACTCACAACGCCCTTGCGCCCCGCATGTCCGCAAGGGTGCTTTTTGGAAAGAACCTTATTCCTCAACGAAAGACACTCGACCTCTCATGAGGTTTACGAAGAATAACCTCATACTAGAAAATTAATTAAAAACTTACATAACACATTTCACTACACATGGATTGGTTTCAATCTCTATTTGTATCAACCGGATCTGTGGCACACATCGTGTTGCTATTCTCTCTGGTGATTGCCGTAGGCGTGGTCCTTGGTAAGCTCAAGATTGGCAGCGTATCACTGGGAGTCACTTTCGTGTTGTTTGCAGGCATCGTAGTTGGCCATATTTACAAGCACCTAGGCATCGGCGACCCTGATGGAGGCTATGCTTGTCCGGCCAACGTGCTTAGCTTTATCCAAGACTTCGGACTGATTCTCTTTGTTTACTGCATCGGTTTGCAAGTGGGTCCGAGTTTTTTCCAATCATTTAAGAAAGATGGCATACAGATGAACCTCGTGGCCGTGGGCATCGTATTGCTCAATGTGCTCACCCTTTTAGGTCTTTACTACCTTGTATTCGACACGTCCGACCCCACGAGTCTTCCCATGGCTGTGGGTGTTCTCTATGGTGCCGTGACCAACACACCTGGTCTGGGTGCCGCTCAAGAAGCCATCAATACGTTGGGCATTGACATGGGTGGGCAAAACATTGCTGCGGGTTATGCATGTGCCTATCCCCTCGGCGTGGTAGGCATTATCGGTGCTACCATTGCGATTCGCTACATTTGTCGTATCAAGCTCGAGAAGGAAGAGGAACAAATTCGCCTTTCACAGGAAGACAATCCACATGCTAGACCCCACCACATCTCACTCCGCGTAGAGAACAAGGCACTCGAAGGAAAGACATTTGCTCAACTCACGCAGTTTCTCGGGCGTACCTTCGTATGCACCCATTATAAACATGGTGACGAAATCATCTCACCCACTCGCGACACGCAACTTCATTTGGGTGATGAAATGAATGCAGTCTGTGCTAGCGACGATGCCGAAGCAGCTACCGCCTTCATCGGTAAAGAGATTGAAGTTGATTGGCAGGCTGAAAAGGCTCCCATCGTGTCGAAACGCATTCTTGTGACACAAGCCGAAGTGAATGGTAAGACGTTTGGCGAAATGCACTTTAGCTCAATGTATGGCGTAAACGTGACACGTATCACTCGTCAAGGCATGAACCTTTTTGCCGACCGCTCACTACGCATTCAAATTGGCGACCGACTGATGGTGGCTGGTCCAGAAGATAGCGTAAATCGCGTAGAGCGCATCTTGGGTAATTCCGTAAAGCGTCTTGACCACCCCAACGTGGGTGCTATTTTCTTGGGCATTTTGATAGGTATCATATTCGGTAGCATACCTTTCCAATTCCCAGGTATGGCCACTCCGCTCAAATTGGGATTGGCTGGTGGTCCGCTCATTATAGCCATCTTGGCAGGCGCTTACGGCTATAAATTCCACCTCGTGACATATACCACCACCTCCGCCAACCTTTTACTACGCGAAATCGGCCTTATTCTCTTCCTTGCAGCCGTAGGCATCAAGGCAGGAAGCAACTTCTGGGATACCGTGGCGCATGGCGACGGACTTACCTACGTATGGGTGGGATTCATCGTGACAGTCGTGCCACTGCTCATTATGGGTGTCGTGGGGCGTTGGCGCTTTAAGCTCAACTACTTCACACTGATGGGTATCATCGCAGGCTCCAACACCGACCCTCCCGCACTGGGATATGCCAACCAAGCAGCCAACAACGATGCAGCTTCCGTGGGATACTCCATGGTCTACCCACTCTCCATGTTCCTCCGAATATTAGTGGCACAAGCCATTATCTTGTTTATGTGTTAACCACACATAAGTACACAATGCAATCGGCTTCGATTCTCTTTACAAGGAATCGGAGCCGATTGGCATTGAAACAAAGGAGACTCTCCACTCTGCAGGCATTGCATTCTGCATCGGCAATGCCCCTCTTTTTCCATCAACAACGGGAAATAAAGCGTCTATGCGTCAGTATCAGCCACGCATCAAGGAACTACATCCGTCCTCCCACCATTCGAGGGTTGCCATAAGCATCCTCGCGAACCTCCACCTCATGCAATCCACTCTCACGCATTAGCGCTGCCGTATGCTCAGCATAAGCCCTATTTATCTCTACCAAGAGCCAACCACCAGGCAAAAGCAACCGCTGAGCAAGCCGGCAGAGAACTCGATAAAAACGGAGCGGATCATCATCGGGCACAAAGAGTGCACAATGAGGTTCAAAGTCGAGCACACAGCGCTCCATTTCCATAGCTTCGCTCTGACAGATATAAGGAGGATTGCTCACAATAAGATGATATTGCGAAACATCATTGACAGAAGGCATTTGCAACATATCATGATGTTCAAAGTGCACCCGTGCTCCAAGTTGTTGCGCATTTTTCCGAGCAACTTCAAGAGCGGCATCGGAAATATCCCAAGCCGTAACGTTAGCCTCATCTAAGGCTAACTTCAGGCTAATAGCAATGCAACCAGACCCCGTACCAGCATCGAGAACACAAAGTTGCTTTGATGCTGAAGATTTCTTATCTGAAACAGAAGAAGCATATCCCGAAAGGCCATGCATTTTCTCTATCCCCCAAGCCACAAGTTCTTCCGTTTCAGGACGAGGGATAAGCACATCGGGGGTCACTTTATAACTGCGTCCGCAGAACGTGGCACAACCTAGCACCTGCTGTACTGGACGTCCTGCCAAAAGCTGTTTACATATATTATGCAGCCTTGTGCATTCATCTTCAGAAAATTGTCTAACTTTGTCGACATAAATATCTGTACGGCTCACGCCGAATGCATCCTCAAAGACTAAGAATGCCACGGCACGCGCCTCGCCTTGACCATATAGTGGAATAAGCGCGTCGCGAAAGGCTAGAAAAAGGGGATTCATACTAAACTTGCTTTTATTACATGAATTTCAATGAACTATATATGCGCCGCTGCATAGAACTGGCGCAACTCGGACGTATGCATGCCGCTCCCAACCCTATGGTGGGAGCCGTTATCGTCCATTCCGATCGTATCATCGGCGAAGGTTATCATGCCGTATGTGGCAAAGCGCATGCCGAAGTGAATGCAATCAATTCGGTGAAGCCCGCCGATCGTCAGCTACTGAGCGATAGCACGCTTTACGTAAGCCTAGAGCCCTGCTCTCACTACGGAAAGACACCGCCTTGCGCTCGTCTCATCATTAAGACGGGCATTCCACGCGTGGTAGTGGGATGTGTCGACCCATTCGCTAAAGTACAAGGCCGAGGCATTACCATGTTGCGCGAAGCAGGCATAGAGGTAGAAGTGGGCGTACTCGAAGCAGAATGCCGAGCACTCAACCGCCGCTTTATCACAGCTCAGACTCTCCACCGCCCTTATATCACACTCAAATGGGCTCGTTCGGCTGATGGTTTTATCGATGGTTGGCGCGAAGATGACAGTCAAGGGGCTGCACAGATTTCCACCCCTTGGTCGCTCATGCGAGTACACCAACTGCGAGCAATGAATCAAGCTATTCTCGTGGGGCACAACACCTTGCGCATGGATCATCCGCAGCTCAACGTTCGTCATTGGGCAGGTGGCAATCAACCTTTACGAGTGGTGCTAGGCCGTGTGGCCGAGGAAGAACTTCCCACTGGATGGCTGGCTTATGCCGATATTTCCACAGCGCTATCCGAGCTCTACCACATGGGCGTGCAGTCGGTGTTGGTCGAGGGCGGACAACAAACGCTACAAAGCTTTATCGACCAAGGTCTGTGGGATGAAGCTTACGTGGAATATTCTCCCACAACGCTAGGAAGCGGTGTACCCGAGCCGCGTATGCCTGTAGGCGTTGTGCTCACCGAAGAACAATACTTTGGACGCACCATTTGGCACTATGAAGCCGACAATTTACAGGACTTTGAATCCAAAGAACTGACTTCTGAGAATGAAGAATAGAATCACCTTTCCTGCTATCTCTTCATCTTTGCTTGGAAAAGGCCCGAAGCGATAAACGCTAAGACCGACATTGTGCAAAGTTAAACATTTGTTTTTTCTTATCTACTACATACATTATGCAAAAGATACCCCCCGTGACGCGGGCGCTACTATTCATCAACGTGGCTTGCTACCTCATTCAGTCGCTCCTACGTATGCGCGGCATCGACTTAACAGATTGGCTTGGTCTTCATTTCGTGCTGGCCGACAGCTTCAACGTGGTGCAGCTCTTCACGTATATGTTTCTCCACGGAAGCCTTACGCACCTTTTCTTCAATATGTTCTCGCTCTGGATGTTTGGCGGACTTATAGAGCGCACGCTGGGCATGAAGCGCTTCCTCACCTACTTCTTAGTGTGTGGTGTGGGAGCAGGTCTGTGTCAGGAAGTATGGCAAACGGCAGAATACTTCATCGAAGGCCTCAACAACTACGATATGGTCAACACTGGGACGAGCCTTATCCCCATGGGCACATTCCTCAACATGTGGACCACCATCGGAGCCTCGGGGGCTTGCTATGGTGTGCTCCTAGCTTTCGGTATGCTCTATCCCAACGAACGCATTATGCTTCTCATACCGCCCATTCCAATGAAGGCGAAATATTTCGTGGCGGGATATGCAGCTATCGAACTCATCTCTGCCTACACTTCCAACGACAACGTGGCACACTTTGCCCATCTCGGTGGTATGCTCTTTGGTTGGGCCTTGCTCCACTGGTGGCGCAAGCGCTACAATCGTCGCAACTCGGGCTGGAATGCGTGGGAAAAGGCAAGCAACACTCATTCCTCATGGTGGGAACGTATGAAACAACGTTTAGTTCACAAGAAGAGCCCCTCATCTGTAGGCAATGCCCACCACACAGCACGCCGCGAAGACGACTATGAATACAACATGCGTTCTAAAGCCGAAGAAGCACGTATGGACGAATTACTCGACAAAGTGCGTCGTTCTGGCTACAATAGTCTGACGGAGGATGAGAAGCGTGAGCTTTTCCACATCAGCCGGAAATAGTGCGAAAAGAATCCTCATTTCTAGAAAGTCTAGTATCTTTTAGAAGATTTTCCCCTAAAAACACCCATGACCAAACTCCTTTCATTCCTTAGTTGGATGTCAGTGCTCGCCCTATGGGCCTGCGCTGCATGCATCTATATCAATCCAGCCCTCTACGGCAAATACTTTGCTGTGCTAGGGCTGTGCTTCCCGCTTTGCGCAACAGCCGTAGTGGGGATGGGAGTGATATGCATCCTTTTCAAGCCGAAAATGGTATGGATTTCCGTAGTAGGCTTACTCTGCGCTGCAAGTTCCATACGTGATTATGTGCCCATCAACCTCACCTCGCCCCCGCCCAAGCAGGTATGGAAGGTAATGACCTACAACACGATGAACTATGGGGCATGGAAAAAAGACGATAATAATCGCGACTTTCAGGTGGTGCGTTACATTGCATCACAATCCCCAGACATAGCTTGCTTACAAGAGACGCTCTATGCCACCGAAGACAATCGTCAATGCGTAGAAAACAGCATGAAACGCTATGGCTACCACCTAGAACAGGTCAAAGTGGGAACAGGCGCACTCGCCTTAGCCTCACGTTTCCCCATTGTACGCACACAACGTATCTGTCACTCAGCGGGCAATGGTGCCGCTGCATTCTTCGTCGTTCCACAAAGGGGCGACACCGTCATTGTAATCTGTGTCCATCTAGAATCTATGCACCTTTCCGATGGAGAGCGTTCCACTTACCACGAGCTCGTGAGAAATCCAGAAAAAGCTGATAACGTACACGGCAAACTATCCATTGTGCGAAAAATTACCAACGGAGGTATCGAGCGTGCTCTGCAAGCCGACACTGTGGCCCACTTCATCGATAGTTTTGCTGGTAAGCCCCTCATTCTCATGGGCGACTTCAACGATACACCTATCTCCTACGCTCATCACCAAATTTGTTCTCGGCTGACAGATGCTTACCGCGCTACAGGGAATGGGATCGGCCGTTCCTTCAATCGCGATGCTATCTACGTACGCATTGACCATGCCTTCTGTTCCTCCCATTTCAAGCCTTTCGCCTTCAAGATAGACAACACTGTTCCCTTCTCTGACCACTACCCCATGATAGGCTACATAAAGTGGGTGCGAAATAATCCTCTTAGCCATAGATAACTATACGTAAAATCCCTTAGATAGATGTACTATCTAAGGGAAAAAACAATTTTGATACTTACGGGCTAACATATTAGCCCATCATCCTTAAGACTAAAACCTAAAAGTATTTTTTCTACATTGAATAGCTATCTGTGAGCACCTACCACTTTCGTAAATACGTAAGGGAAGTTGTGATGCTGCACGATAGGCTAGCGGTATCTGTGCCGAAGGGACGTTTGCTCCCTTCGGCACATTTCACTTTTAGAGCGGGAACGACATACCGATCGTCACGTTGGAATTGGCATGCTTGAGGGGAATACCCTGCTTGCTAAGTTTGCCGAAGAAGTGGTCAGTACCGGCGAAGATGTTGTAGTGCTTAGCATGGAGGCTCAGGAGCAAACCACTAGTGAAACCTGTGGTATTACCACCGAGGCTAAAGCTAGCATCGAACCACTTTGTGGGGGCTACATTGGCAGAGAACAGACCTTGATGCCATGCGTACTTACCTGCCATGCGGCTAGTATAAAGGAAGCCAAACTTCAGTTTGCGATAGACAGGAAGGGTATATTCTGCACCGAGGTTGATAGTAGCAGAGAGAGCACGCGTCTCGCTCTTCTTGCCATCGTAATATACAGCAAACATATCGCCAAGGTCGTCGCCGATAGCTTCAAACTGATCGCCAATCTCATTGGTCTCTGTGCGATTGCTGGCCACGTATACGTCTTCATCGAAGCCGTTAAAAGTCCACTCACCAGCCGAAGAGACTTGGTGCATGTTTTTCCAGTTGATAAAGCCGAGATCGGTGATAGAAGCGCTGAGTTTCAAGTCGGGAATTACTTGATAGGTTGCACCGAGATCGAAGGCCAATCCGAAGCCCGAGAGCCCTCCCTTGAAATCGTCAAGGCCATGAATACGGTGACGAGGCGTGGTTCCAGGAGCCGGATTGGGCTCCGTTTTCTCACTCAGTTCTAACTCCGTCTTCATGAGCGAAGCGCGTCCGCGCACATCGCCTTTGATTTGCCACATATCTTCAGCGAGATGGAGGTTGAGGTTTTCGGCCGACACATCGGCATAGGCCAAACCGAAGAGTAGTTTCATCTTACCACCGACGGTCCATTTCTCATCAATCTTGTGGGAATGTCCCAAACCGAGTTCTAGGAAATTTTCAGAGCGCAAGCCGAGGTTGTCAATGTTATAGTCGGTCTTTGCGCCAGCTTCCTTCATAAATTCAAAGAGCGACTTGGGCAATGCCACGTTGGTCTGCGAGCGGAGATTCATTTCCACCACATTCAAACCTTTGAAAGCCTTGAATGCTACGCCAAAGAGCTGATACTTAAAGTTGATACCGAGCTTGTTGGTATTCTTCAGTTTACCCAAAAATTCGCTTGAAGACACGCCAGGGTTCATAAAGGTGGTCAAGTCGTTTCCATTCTGACCATAACCTGGCATTCCGTCATTAAGTTTGTAGACGAATGTTTTTAGTCCCACATTAGATTGTGTGCCCACATTGAGGTTGCCCAAGATGAGGGGCATTGACACGTAGGCCGTATCAAGCAGTGCAGGGTTCATCTCGTGTTTATGCACCGAGGATTGCATAAAATAGCTCGTGTGCAAATTGTCCTGTGCCGTTGCGGGAAGTGATAACAGTGCGGCAAGGGGGAGTATATGATGCAGTTTCATAAGTTAGTCAGCATTGAAGGTTAATTAAAATCGGCTGTTACACCTCCCTTGAGGCGGAGCTTAATCTTGGCAAGGCGCAAGTATTGGGTGGATACGAGCGTTTTGCTCTGCAGTTCGTCATTATCGGCGGCATGCACCTTGAAGATGAGTTTGTCCACTTTCGAGAGTAACTTCTCATCAGCGAGCGTGGCTTCCAGAGTGATGGGAGCGGTGGTGGCAATAGGCTCATTCTGATCATCGTAGGTGTCGGGTCCTGCGGGCACAGTCACATCGTTGAACTTGATGCCGTCGATCACCTGACCATTCACATCCTTTGCTTCAATACCTACGATGAGGTCGAGGGGCACCGCATTTTGAGCTTCGGCCTTGATTACGATGCCTTTGGCAGCATACTTTTTGAGGTCGTCGTTCATGCTATCAGTGGAGTCATTGTAGACGATGGTGAAGCCCTTGTCGAAGGTGAAAGGAACGAACACATTATAGTTAACCGTGGCATTGTAGTTGCGTCCAAGTTCCACTGTATATTCTTGATTTTTCACCTCTAGGCGATGGCCGTCCATCTTGACCGTAATCTGGTCGGGTAGCTTTTCGATGAGTGTTCCCAGATTGGGAGTAGCTTTCTGCTGTGCGCCCGCGATGAGTTGTCCTGCAGGGTCGTAAGGCGATGATCCTTGGTAGTAATAGATGGTATTCACCTTTCCATTCTCTATGGTGGCGTAGGGCAGATTTACGCTTTTCTGTTCTGTGCCCTTCTCAGCCGTAAGTTCGATATGACGGCCTTGAGACTCATTGCCTAACTGCACACCCACGGGGATGGAACTGAGATTTGCATCGAAGCGAATGGTGGGGTTGGAAGCCTTGATTACTACGGCATCATCAGTCAAGAAGTCGGGCAACGACTCCTTAATATCTATTACTGAGTTTTCGGGATTGATTTCGGGATTGAATACTCCCTTTACCTTATATACGTCGAGACCTTCGTTTCCCATATTGATATTAAGTTCTACGTCGGCATAGTCGTGCTCACCCATGCTGAATGCAGCGGTGCTCTTAAAGGTCACATTCCCTTTCATGTGGATATTGAGTTGTTCGGGGGTGAGCTGAAGTTCACCATTTACAAGTGTAGCATCAAGGGAGGCCTCGTCGAAGGTTACTTCGCAGATGGGAGTGCCCATGTGATAGTCCATGCTAGCACAGGTAATCACGCGGCCATTTCGAGTCCAGCCATTCGAAAGATGTGTCACGTGCATAAATTCAGGCAGCGTGATACTCATATTTTCGAGTTTGCTCACTCCGAACTTGATATTCGGGCTTGAACGTTTTTCAATAATAGAGAGCGCCACCTTAGGTATTCCCCCATTGTTGCTCTGCAAGTAGAGTGTGTTTATGTGAGAAATACTCGTGATACCGTTCACTTTGAAGTCAATGCTTTCATCACCTTCTGCCCCAGAAGTAAAGCTCTGTCCAGCAGGAATAGGAAGCACGCCCCCTGTGGGAATGCTGATTCCTAGCGATGCAAGTTGTTGGCGCGCCTTCTCATAGGAGAGCACTTTCTCGTTCGTCTTCAGCGTGGTACTATTGAGATTGGTATGTACTTTGTCCACTTTTACATCAAAGTTTGTATTACCATCTTCCACAAGGTAGAACGTGTTCTTCCCATCGAGTTTCACGGATTCATCAAGATCGAGCAAGTCGCCGAGGCGAATCTTTTCGGTATTACCAAGCGTCACGCTGAGTCCGTCACTGCCTAGCCCCATGGTAAGGTCCACCTTGTCAAGGTCGTAGGAATCGTCTATGCAGCTGCTCAGCACCAAGGCAGAACCAGCGCACAACGCTCCCGTTAAGAAGAAATGTTTGAGGAGTGAATGTGCCATAATCGTCTGTTATTTTTGTAATGATTAAGGTAACAGTTTTTAAGTTCTGTTGTAGTAATAAATTCTCTAAGAGGGAATGGTATAAATTCTGCCGTGTGGGGAAATCTAAAGCAATCTTTTTTAGAATCAACCGAATGGGGGCAGTTTCCCTTACATGCCACAAAGGTAGAAAAAAATATTAAGCACAAAAGGTTTTTTCCTTTTTATATTATTTTTTTTAATCCGAAGCAAACAAATAGCTATCTGTTAGGCAAAAGTTTTCCTCTCTTGTGCTTTGCGTTGCGCTCGGTTTACACTAACTTTGCACCAAATTTTAAACTAAAGCCGTTGGCGGAATAGATAGGTTAACGGGCTGACATGGTTAAAAGAGTTGACAAGTAAGAAATCATTTGTTTTGTTCATTAAGCCTTTGTGCGATATACGATAAATGAGCCTCATTTACCCACAGCTCCATTCACCTATTCCCTTATATTCTGATTCTGCCACTGCGTAAACGACACAACACTATGGAACATTCTCTCTTTCTCTACAATACGCTGACGCGCCAGAAAGAACTATTCAAGCCCATCCATCCGGGTCACGTAGGTATGTACGTATGCGGACCTACCGTATACGGCGATGCACATCTCGGTCATGCCCGTCCAGCCATCACTTTCGACCTCGTATTTCGCTACCTCAAGCATCTTGGCTATAAAGTGCGCTATGTGCGCAACATCACGGATGTAGGCCATTTGGAACACGATGCCGACGAGGGAGAGGACAAGATTGCCAAGAAAGCTCGCCTCGAACAGCTTGAGCCAATGGAAGTGGCACAATACTATACCAATCGCTTCAATGCTGCTATGGCCAAGCTCAACGTGCTTCCCCCCAGCATCGAACCGCACGCCACAGGTCATATCATTGAGCAAGAACAACTCGTGCAGCAAATTCTCGACAATGGCTATGCTTACGAATCGAACGGCTCTGTCTATTTCGACGTTGTAAAGTATAATAAGGACCATAAATATGGCATTCTTTCAGGCCGTAACCTTGAGGATGTGCACGATGCTAGCCGCGAACTCGATGGCGTAGGTGAGAAGCACCACCAAGTGGACTTTGCCTTATGGAAAAAGGCTCAGCCAGAGCACATCATGCGTTGGCCTTCGCCCTGGAGCGAGGGTTTCCCTGGTTGGCATTGTGAATGTACCGCCATGGGACGCAAATATTTGGGTGCTCACTTCGACATACACGGAGGAGGCATGGATCTTGTTTTTCCCCACCACGAGTGTGAAATAGCACAGGCCGTGGCTTCACAGGGCGATCAGATGGTGAAGTACTGGATGCACAACAACATGATTACCATAGCCGGCAAGAAAATGGGCAAGAGCTACAACAACTTCATCACACTCGACCAATTCTTCACCGGTTCGCACCCCTTGCTCACGCAGCCCTATTCGCCCATGACGATTCGCTTCTTCATCCTGCAGGCACAGTATCGTTCTACGGTAGACTTCTCCAACGAGGCGCTACAAGCTTCAAAGAAGGGCTTCGACCGCTTAATGGATGCCGTAGCTCAGCTCGACCGCATTGAGCCTACCGAGAATGGCACACTCACCGAAGCCTATGCCGAAGAAGTGAGCACAAAATGCTATGAAGCTATGGACGACGACTTCAACTCGCCCATCGTCATCAGCCACCTTTTCGATGCTGCTCGCGTAATCAATCAGTTGGTCGACAAGCAGCAGACGATTACTCCCGCAGGATTGGAAGCTCTAAAGAAGGTAGTCAACACTTTCGTGTTCGACATTCTCGGTCTGAAGAGCGAAGCCGCAGGAGGCAATGCGCAGCGCGAAGAGGCTTATGGCCACGCTATCGACCTCTTGCTCGAACTCCGTGCCAAAGCCAAGGCTACCAAAGACTGGGCTACGAGTGATCAAATACGCGATGAATTGGCTTCCTTCGGTTTTGAAGTGAAGGACACCAAGGATGGCGCTACATGGAAACTCAATAAGTAAGTACAAAGGAAGCCCCACCAAAGGCTCCCGAAACAGGATGATTGCCTTGATGTATTATAGATGAGATTCTCTCATACGCACACACGTACACGTGCCGCAGACGATTTTAAGGCGATTATTCTATACTGCTTGCACTACCCTATTTTCGGGTAAGTGGATTATAGAATCATTATCCCCCCTGCAGAATTGAAGTGACCCCCAAAAGTTTTGTGTCTAACTTTTGGGGGTCACTTCAATTCTGCATAGGGGGATAATTACTTTTGTTCCATGGAATACGTTTCTAGACTTGAGAGTGTATCGTGAGTGTGACGGACGAGTACAAACAAAAGTAAGGACGAAGAAAATTCAACTTATCTCACTGAAGTTTTACCACCCTCATTTCAGCTATTTGAGTAATCGTTTTCTTTAAAGGAATATCTGAAAGTCAACATATTTCATGGGCTTCCAACCCGTCCTTTTATTTCTTCTTCTCCCCCTCCGACACTGGGTAAAAATGTCTTTCTTCGGTACATGCAAATTCATTTCTCTGCGTAAATAGAAAATACTCATTTGTGAACAGAGGAATGCATAAGCAGCGACGGAGTGTCCCGAACTTCGTCATTATCAAGCTTAAACCTAGGCCATTCCATTTCTATTTGAAGACTTTACCGTCGTTCACTGGGCGGTGTACGCTCTACCGGACGGCAGCGGTAGAGCTACCGGACGGCAGTGGTAAAGCTACCGGACGGCAGTGGTAAAGCTACCGGACGGCAGTGGTAGAGCTACCGGACGGCAGTGGTAAAGCTACCGGACGGCAGTGGTAAAGCTAC
>UQKO01000038.1 GCA_900541575.1 uncultured Prevotella sp. | reverse complement strand
TCATCCAGCGACGGTAATAGCTTCGTTCGCTGATGGTAAGATGAAGTGTTACGTATGAAATTGCTAAGGAATTTAAGTTCCGGATTCAGTATGAGCGGGCTGAATTATCGTGCAAGTCTAATGCAATCAAGCTTGCTTGAATTGCTGAGACGCAGCCGATAATGACGATAAAAGCCCAATGCTGTTCATAGCACTAAGTTTGCAAATGAAAGCAGCGAAGCGCAGCTGAGCCGCTAAAATGCAAACATAATATAATTTGCCCAGGGCAACGCCCAGGTTTTCCTGTGGGTAGTGTTGTTACGCCCTGTAAGGTAGGGTGTTCAAAGTCCGTAATATTTTTCTGCATGGTTTTGATAAAAACTAATATCGTAAATAGTTGATATTCAACAATAAAAAACGCAGGAAATACCTTAAATCGTATATTATTTTAATGGGGCACCCCGTTAGGGGTGAGATAAGGTAGCCAGGTATGTGAAGGGAATTTATTTCACTTCACATGCCTGGTTTACGTATACCACCACACCCAACGGGTCACCCATAACAGGGTGACCAATCAGGCATGAGAATTCATTGTGCTTTATCGACGGCATCTTGGCGTAGCATTCAATGGTGGTTCTAATAATTCTGATAAGTTCGTGTTCTATGCAAAGCAACTCTCTGAAATTTGGAATTTAAAAATCAAATTTCCCCTCCCCTAATTGAAAAAGTGTCTTCTCCGTTTAATATCTTAAAATTAATCATTAATTTTGTCGTATTAGAATTTTTATTTAAAATCATTCGTAAAATGAACAAATTACAACATTTATTTCTTGGTGCAGCTGCAGTGCTATGCTTGGCATCTTGTTCGCAATATTATCAAGTTTATGACATGCAAGCTGATGCTTCGCTGCAAAAAACAGCAGAGGGGGTGACTTCAGGGCAAGGTTTTGTAGCACAGAACACAGATTGTAAAATCAGTTACGACTTTTGGAGTAAGGGAGGCAATTTAAATTTTGATGTGCAAAATACATCCGACCGCAATATCTATTTTATTTGCCCGAATGTTTTACGGTTATTAATGGTCGTGCACAAGATTATTATGTAAATGTGGAGTATAGTTCTACTGTCAGCCGTAGCGTGTCGGATGGTGTTTCTGTGGGCGTTAGCAAAAAATACTCAACATTGGGAGGCGCTCCTTCTTTAGTAACATTAGGTAAAGGTGCCTCTTCTTTAGCTTCATCGGCACAGACTGTGCATGAGCATGCTCCAGTGTATGTGTGCATACCCGCACATTCATCTAAACAGATTAGTTGCCCCGTGAGCATGTGTAGTAGTATCCTCTTAGATTGTGACTACGAAATGTTCCCTAAAAAGGAATCGAGTCCTATAACTTTTACAAAAGAATCGTCGCCTTTGGTCGTTGAAAATCGTATAGCCTATGGTTATACTCCTGATGGTAAAAATTTGGTGCGCTTGAATCATAAATTTTGGCTTTCTAAACTTGTGAATTATAAGGACTGCGATGACATCTACAATAAGGTCAAACTTGTTGATTGCTTCGCTAAGTTTACTGATTGGACATCACAAGTGACAAAGAAGTATTGGAAAATTGGTTCTTCTAGTTCGTTCTATAATACGTATAGCAAGAGTAACATTCACTTGTATCGTGTAGAAACAAAAGAGAAACAAGAAAAAGCAAATAAAAACAAGAAAAATGATGCGCAATAAATAACTAAGTAGGGTGTTCAAAATCCATGATTTTTTCTGCACAATCTTATCGATTTTTTTGACGTTGATAAGGGGCATGATAAATGGGTCACCCCATTAGGGGTGAGATAAGGTAGCCAGGTATGTGAAGGAAATTTATTTCACTTCACATGCCTGGTTTACGTATACCACCACACCCAACGGGGCACCCTGTTATGGGCGAGATTGGGCCTAGGCGAATATCCGTTTTTTCGTTAGTCATTCTTTAGTTACGGGCTTGCTCTGTGCGGAGCACACTTTACTTGCGAAGCAAGCCTATTTTTTAAGAAAAGTTGAGGATTTTATTCTCATCTAATCTAACAATGAGCGACATGCCTTTTCTCATGTACTATGCGAAAGTGCTGTTAGCTGGATTTTAAATCACTCCAGCCTCGACCATTCTCACCACGCGCTCCGTGTATCGGTCGTCGCCATCAGGGTCGTATTTTTTGTTTAGACTATTGCCAAATAGCACGGCGATACCTTGGTAAAGATTGGCTTTGAACGGACCGATAAAGGCTTTGGCAATGGCATAGCCCGTCTGGTTGCACTCTCGATTTACTAGCTTGATGAGTAGGCGACCTTGTGAACGTGTGAGCTTTTTGAGGGCAGGACCATATTGCTGCTTTAGGCCGCGCTCCACCGATTTGATATGCTCATCGCGCGAACGCTTGTCGGGAAGTTGGTCGAGCACTTCCACTGTCTCAATGATGGTGAGCTTGGCTAGTTTGGCCCAAGGAAGCACCTTCTTTACGTTGTAGACTAGGCGGTTGTACTCTTGGCGCTCCTTATCGTTCTTAAATGTGAGTGGCGCATATTTGGGTAGGGCGGGCATGATGATGTGGGGGATGGTGTGACCCTTATATTGCGTGGAGCCTACCTGCGTCATGATGGGCACTTCTACCTCTTGCACGTCGTCTTTATTGGCAGACGGAGAAGAGTCGACACTTTGAGCGTGGAGCGTGATGAATGCGATGGCGCAGACCAAAAGGCATAGAATACGATGTGACATAATAAATGGGAAATGGCTAATTGCGCTACAAAAGTACGAAGATATTCACTTGAGCTACGTTATTATATATTAAAGGAATGGGATTTTTCGGAAAAAAACCGTTACTTTGCAATAGAAGAGGGTTAACTTATCCTTTAACTCCCTAAGATAACGTATGGTAAGAGCAGTCAGGAGAATGATTCATGAATTGTCGAATATCAGCTTATCTTAGGTAAAAATGAAATAAAAACTATGGCAAGAAAAGACAAATCTAGCAATAAGGGGACACGGCTCAAGAAGAAAGCTGTATCGCAAATGCTCGTCGACTTGTTTAATGCACACCCTGAACAGGAGTACGATGTGAAGGATATTTTCGCTATGCTTAAGGCTTCCAATCATCCGGCCAAGATGATTGTGATGGATGTACTTTCCGACCTTGTGCTCGACGACTATATATCTACCGATGGCAATGGTCACTACCGCAACGCTGTGCGCTCTAACGTGATGGAAGGCACCTTCCAGCGTAAGCGCAATGGGCGTAACTCATTTATTCCCGACGATGGGGGAAAGAGCATCCTCGTGTGTGAACGCAATTCGCTTCATGCCCTTGACGGCGACCGCGTGAGGGTGACCATGTTGGCACGTCGCGCCGGACATACTCGTGAGGCCGAAGTGACTGACATATTGGAGCGTGCTAATGATACTTTTGTGGGCCAGTTACAGGTGGAGCGTGGATATGGCTTCCTTGTGACGGAGAGCCGCTCGCTAGCTACGGATATTTTTATTCCGAAAGATAAGCTCGGCGGAGGTAAGAATGGCGACAAGGCTGTGGTGAAAATTATCGAATGGCCTTCCGACTCGAAAAGCCCTATCGGTAAAGTGGTGGATATTTTGGGAAAGCAGGGCGAAAATAATGCTGAAATGCATGCCATTCTAGCACAGTATGGCCTTCCTTATACTTATCCCGAGCGTGTGGAGAAAGCTGCCGAGGCGTTGAACCCTGATATTAGCTCAGAGGAAATAGCTCGTCGTGAGGATTTCCGCAACGTAACCACCTTTACCATCGATCCCCACGATGCCAAAGACTTCGACGATGCCCTTTCTATCCGTGAACTGCAGAAAGGACTTTGGGAAGTGGGCGTACACATTGCCGATGTGTCGCACTACGTGAAGGAAGGCGATATCATAGACAAGGAGGCAGAGAAGCGTGCCACGAGCGTCTATCTTGTAGATCGTACCATCCCGATGCTACCCGAGCGCTTGTGTAACTTTATCTGTTCGCTACGACCTGATGAAGAAAAGTTGGCCTACTCCACGATCTTTCACATGAACGAGAAGGGCGAGGTGGTAGATTGGCACTTGGCTCACACCGTGATAAAGAGTAATCGCCGCTTCACTTACGAAGAGGTGCAGTATATCCTCGAGCGCAATGGTGTGGCTTCTGAGGCCGATCTCAATCTGCCTGGCGACCACCCGGAAGCTCTTCCCGCTGGCACAGAACCCGAAGGAGAGTATGCTCACGAGCTTATTCAACTTGATAAGTTTGCCAAGATTCTTCGCAGCAAACGTTTTAAGAATGGCTCCATAGGGTTTGATCGCTCTGAGGTGCGTTTTGAAGTGGACGAAAAGGGGCATCCCATCTCTACTTACGTGAAGGTGGCTAAAGATGCTAACAAACTTGTGGAGGAATTTATGCTCCTTGCCAATCGCAGCGTGGCACAGAAGATTGCCGTTGTAGCAAAGGGAAAGAAACCCAAGACTTTCGTATACCGTATTCACGATGTGCCCGACCCTGAGAAGATGGAAAAGCTCAGTGCATTCATTGCTCGCTTCGGCTATAAGATTCGCACTGATGGCACGAAGCAAGAGGTTTCAAAGAGTCTGAATCGCTTGCTTGCCGACGTGAAAGGGAAAAAGGAAGAAGAAGTGGTGGAAATGGTGGCCTTGCGTGCCATGATGAAAGCTCGCTATAGCACGCATAATATTGGTCACTATGGCTTGATGTTTCAATATTACACCCACTTTACATCGCCCATTCGTCGTTACCCCGACACTATGGTGCACCGCCTTCTTACTCGCTATTCCGAGGGCGGCCGTTCTGTAAGTGAGAAAAAATATGAAGAGCTTTGCGAACATTCTTCAGACATGGAACAACTTGCCGCCACTACCGAGCGCGCTAGCATTAAATACAAGCAAGTGGAGTTTATGGGCGACCGCATTGGTCAAGAGTTCGATGGCACCGTGAGCGGTGTGACAGAGTTTGGCCTTTACGTAGAAGTGGATGAGAACTCTTGCGAAGGCATGATTCCTTTGCGTCTATTGCTCGACGATTATTATGAGTTCGATGAGCGCAACTTCTGTCTCGTAGGTCGTCGTTTCCACAAGCGTTACGCTTTGGGTGATAAAGTGCGTATCCGCGTGGAACGTGCCAACTTGGAGCGTCGTCAACTTGACTTCGCTCTAGTGGAGGAAGGTCAGGATGGCGCTACTCCCGCTGCTACTCTTCAGCCCGCTACCTTCGGCAAGAGTAAAGGTAAGGGTAAGAAAGGTGGTCGCCGAGGCCGTGGAGCGAAGCGAAATGGAAAGAAATAAAACGCTACTCTGAACGTAAATGATATCTGGGTGGTTCTCTAAATTCTGAAATTTGTGGTACCAAATCGCACATCAGAATTTATAGAACCACCCATATAGAATAAGCCTCAACCACAGGCAAACACCTGCTGGTTGGGGCTTATTCTGTGTGACAAAGACACACTTCTATATCTCTGCCTCAAAACTCTTCACTCAGAATGGCCATATAAGGGGAACCACCGTGATGGTGATGATAAGGGATAGAATGTTGAGTGGTAGGCCAATACGTACGAAATCGCCGAAGCGATAGTTACCTACACCCTGTACGATAAGGTTTGTCTGGTAGCCGATGGGAGTGCTGAAACTCGACGAGGCAGCCATGCATATCGTGACAAAGAAGGGGATAGGGCTCACGCCCATGTGTTGGGCAATGCTTAGTGAAAGCGGAAAGGCTAGGGCGGCCGCGGCGTTGTTGGTCATGAGTTCGGTGAAGACATTGGTAATGATAAAAACTACGGCAAGCAATACGATGGGGCTGTAGCTATTGCTTAGCTCTACCGTAAATTGTGCCACAGCGTCGGCCATTCCTGAATTTTGCATAGCGCGGCTAATAGCAAAGGCCGAAGCAATGGTCACGAGAATGTCCCATGAGATAAACTTCGTATACTTCCGGGCAGGGAAGATGTTGAGCCATGCCATGATGATGGTTACCACGCTAACGAAGAAAAACATGTCGAGGTGCATGTTAGGTGCAGCCTCTCTCACGGCGGGAAGTTCGCCCACCGTGGCACCAATAATCATTAATACAAGCAATACGATGGAGAACCAACGCTTCCATTTGGGCATGCGGCTCGTTTGCTCATTGCCGTCGGTCACCATGAGGAAGAAGGAGGAGTCGCCCCAGTTTTTCATGAAGTCATCGTTGGCAAGGAGCACCAATGTGTCGCCTTCATGGAAGCGCTCGCGGCGCATATCGTGCATAATCATGGTCTCACCATTGCGCTTTAGTTCTAGAATGTCGGCGCCATACTTACGTTTGAAATCGAAGTCTATCACCTTGCGATTGATAGCTGGAAAACGAGCACCGAGTACTACTTCAATGCGTTTTAGTCCGAGCCCAAACTCTGTGGGAGAGGTGGACTCGCCGCGATCGGTGCGCTGTTCGGGAAGAAGTATTGGTGATACGAGCCACACATAAAGTAGCCCCACAATGGCTATTACTACACCTACTTTTCCTAATTCGAACATGGTAAACCCTGTATATCCTGCATCAATCACCATGCCGTGTACCACGAGGTTGGTGCTTGTACCTATTAGAGTACAAACGCCACCAAGAATCGTGGCATACGAAAGAGGAATGAGTAGCTTTGTGGCTGCCATGCCATGTCGCTCTGCCCAGCGCTTAATCATGGGCGCAAAGATGACCACTACAGGGGTGTTGTTGAGGAAAGCCGAGATGAAAGCCACTACGGGCAACATTCGCGACTGCACTTGACGTTCGCCTGCTCCTTGTCTCTTTGGCAAAAGTTTGCGCAGCAATGCTTTTAGCAATCCAGAGCGGCGTACTCCTTCGCTCACGAGGAAGAGCATCGCTACTGTGATCATGCCCTTATTGGCAAAGCCTTCAAGCATCTCTTTGGGAGAGATGATGCCAGCGCAAAGAAACACTACGGCTCCCGAGAATAGTATTAATCCCGGACGCATGCGGTCCTTAATCAAGGCCATCACCACTAGTGCGAGGATGATTATTACGAATAAAGTATGCATTATTTTAGGATAAACCAAGAATTGTGCAAGCCGCAGCTTATTTTACTACGAACCAAGGATTGTGTAAATCTTCCTTATTGTAAGTAAGGGGAAGGTCGGTCTGTGCATCCGTCACGGTGCATCCTGCAGCGAGGGCAATGGCGTGGCCTGCTGCGGTGTCCCATTCCATGGTGGGAGCAAGGCGTGGATAAATGTCGGCTTTGCCCTCGGCCACGAGACATAGTTTGAGCGAAGAACCGGCGCTGACGAGTTCAAGGTCGGGGTGGTAGCGTCGGAGGTTGCTGATAAAGTTCTCTGTTTCAGTTGAGAGATGGGAACGCGAGGCCACCACGCGGTAGGGACGATTCTGATCAGCCCCCTTGAGCGGGAGTGACAGGGGCGCGCCTACGTGGAATGTTTCGGGGTCGACTTCGGCAGTGAAGGCTCCTTGTCCCACTTCGCCCCAATAGAGGCAGTTTTTGGCTGGTACGTAGATGACGCCCATCACGGGCACACCCTCGGTGACGAGGGCTATGTTAACGGTAAATTCATCGTTTTTCTTCAAAAATTCCTTTGTGCCATCGAGAGGATCGACAATCCACAGCGAACGCCAGTCTTTACGCTCTGCGTAGGGAATGTGGGCGCCTTCTTCACTCAGCAAAGGGTAGGGACTTGATGAGAGCGCCTCAGCAATGATCTTGTGTGAGGTCCGATCGGCTAGTGTGAGCGGAGAATTGTCACTTTTTCGTTCCACTTCCCAATCTAGGTCGGGGTGGGTATAGATGTGCATGATGGCCTTTCCCGCTTTAATGGCGGCTTCTATGATGGTGTCTGTCATTTCGGTAAAGTTTAATGTTGAGCACGAAGCTCTAGGTGGAGTGTTTTCTCATACCTATGTGATAGAGGTATAGGGTATGGGTGGCAAAGTTAGCTTTTCTTGTAAAAATAGAGGGATTTTGTGGTGCAAAAACGGGGTGTTAGTGTGTTAAATCGGCTGGTTTGTCGAGTTCTCTAGGGATGGAAATAAACTTTTTCTGAGTATGCAAGTCTTATCTATGTAGGGCAGAAAAGAAAATTGATGGCGCTGAAAGGAGAGCCTTAATGGCCTTTGCTCTGTTTTTCTATACATCATCTAATCATTTTAAATATACTCAATTATGAAACGTACTTTTTTGGTGCTTTTTGCAGCACTTACTTTGGGCTCCACATTGACAGTTCAAGCTCGCGACAAGAAAACGGATGGCGATAGTAAAGAACGCTTGACCAAGCAGGCTACTCGTATGGCATCCGAGCTAAAACTCGACGACAAAACACAAGCATGGTTCATACCACTTTATGCGGAATATCAAGACACGCTTCGCTCGCTGCGCCGTCCAGTTGAAATGCGTGCCCAGAGTAAAAAAGGAAAGGCTCGCAAGCAAGGTCTGGCTTCAGATGCGAATGGTCAGGCTCCCGATGTTAAAGGAGAAACACCTCAAGCTAAGTTGGGGCGTCTTCAGCTTACTGACGCTGAGGCGCTGCAGCGGATTGAAGAGAACTTTAGTCGCACAGAGCGCGAAGTAGCCCTCAAACGTGTTTACATGGATCGCTTCCAAGAGAAGTTGACTCCGCAGCAGTTGTTTGTCATTTTCTGCCGTTCGTCTATGCAGCAGCGTCCACAGAAGGGACGTCCGCAAGGAGGCATGCAAGGCGGTGGACGCCCAATGGGTGGCTTTGGTGGACCGCAGGGAGGTATGCAAGGCGGCTTCGGTGGCGATTTCTAGAATCTAAGCGTGTACATTCTAATATAGGATGTGAAAGAACCATAGGCAGGTACGTGTATAGCCTGTATAGATAGGGAGAAAGGACAAAAGGCACTAAATAAACATTGCCTTTTGCCCTTTCTCTTTGTTGGCGCTAGTTCCTTTTCTTACAGGGAGCGGATCTGTATTTATTACCCGCAATCAGCGCAATACTAGTTTTATGCTTTGTAACTTTCCCTCGGCTGTGGTCAGCGTGGCCATATATGTGCCACCACTCAGATTGTTTAGATTTACGTTGCCTTGAGTAGCGGGAATGGTAGTGCGTAGCACCATGTGCCCGTCTGTGGTATAGAGCGTCAGTGTGCGCAGAGCCAACGGCTTAGCAAAGCGGTAAGTGAGTGTACGACGATTTGTGAGCGAAAGCCACTCTGAGACTGTTTGTGCGGTGGTGATGGCTGAGGTAAGATCGGGATAAACGAAATTCTCATTAAACCCAAGCACTCTTTTACCATCGGCATAGACTGTAATCTTGGCCCAAATGTTGGAGTAGTCTCCCACATCGAATATGCTCTCCAACCGCATGAAGGCTTTGCTTCCTGGTTTGAGCGTCACTTCACGATTATCTTCCTCGTTAGTGGGAGGCTGACATTCTCCAGTGATGCCGCACCAAAGGAGCTTTTGATACTCCGTACACTTGACTTCTATCTTAAGCTTTACATTCTTGTCCGAGGTGTTGATAAATACGGGCTCTTCACTCTTTACATAGATTTGCTTATTCGTGCCGAAAGGATCGGGCTGAGCAGTGAAAGTTAGTGTAGCACCATCTTTCACGGGCTCGCCTTTATAGTTTACGCTAATCTGTGCTTGCGCCTGTGCGATTACTAGAAATAGCAGAAAGGGGAGAACCTTTTTCATAGGGGTATGTGTGTTGTTTTTTATTGTTGTTGGGGAATACCTTATTATATACTACTGAAAGAAGTACAGCCTTGTTCCTTTATTCTGTTGCTTTCTTTGCCTTGAGCGGAATTTCCTCTGCTTGCATCACTTCACCTGTATCGTCGCGAGTGACGAAAGCCACGATGTGCATATTCTCGGGCGCCCATTTTGATTTTAACTCTGCTGAAAAAGTGCGTGTCTGCGACTTAGTCTTGCTCAGCGTGCAGGGTTCGCCATTGAGTGGCGTGAGCGCGGTGCGAAACACGTGGTTGTGCTCATAGTCAGCCTTGAATCCCTCGTAGGGCACAATCTGTCCCGCTATAATGTGACTTTCCGTGAGCCACACGTGAAAATGAGTATGTATCGTCTGTAAGGTGCTGCCTTGCAAGTGTATCGTGAAGTGTATGGTTGGCTGTGCTTCGTTGTCCGTAGCCTTCGTGTACTTTTCGCTGACGATGCTGATTGTGGCTTCTGGTTCCACGAGAAGGCGCTTCAGTGTTAGTCCCATCCACTCATTGAACTTGACGTATGCTCCACTGCGGTCGATGCTTCCCTGTGGGTAACTTTCGTTTTGCGGAATAAATATCTTATTGAGCGCTTGGCTCTGAGCATTGGCAAGCCCTATGGGGCTATCGTCTTCGCTCACGCAGAGCGAGCCTCCATGAAGTGCTACTACGATGGCACGTCCCTCGCCAAAAGTTTGCTGAATGAGTGCGGCCTCTTGTGCAGCTAAGGGGCAGTTGACGCAGCGTTGGCCTGTAAAGTCCTCAATTAGCACATTCCTAGAGGTCTGCAGTAGCGCTTCGTCGATGGTCACCTTTTTCTTTCGGTCGTTTTCATCAGTTTCGTCGCAGGCGGTGAATCCTAGGACCATTGTGAGCAGCGTAAGGAAAATGTATAGCGTTCGCATAGTGTTTCTTAGAAATTAAATGAGTAGGAAATCATTAGCCCCTTTGAAGCAGGCACGTACCGGCACACACCTCCCGAGCAGTTGTAGCCTGCATCTGTCTTGCCGTAGCTTAGCTGAAGACGGTGAGCATGGTGAGTGTAGGTGGTACTGATGGTGAAGTAATGAACGCTGTTTTCGGGAGCGTCTTCCATCTCGATTCCGTAGGAGTCGTGCATGGGTACGTGTGCATTGAACTCATCGGAAATGGTAAACATGAGGCTGGGTAGGACGGAAAGTTCCAACAGTCCAAACCACCAATCCTTCTGGTCTTGGCGCGAATGTAAGTATTGTGCTTCGCCGCGCAGCGTGAGGCGGCGGTTGAATTGGTATTTGCCTTCGGTTACGAAGATGTGTGCCTTAACGAGTTTCTCGCCGTGGCCTTCCACTACTTGCTGATTGTAGCGCTGAGCAGAGTAGAGGAAATTGAGCTTTAGCTTAGGCGAAACCTTCTTTTCCACCTGTACGTTGATGTCTTGAAAATAGACGTCCTCTCCCATTTTGAAGAAGTGGGAGCGTGGTCCGTTGGAGCCCTCGCCCGTGCGTTCTTTAGTATTGACACACTGGTCAATACCTCTTACGTGGGAAAAATTGAGTTTCACCTGCGTGCCGTAGCGTCCTCCCAAAGGAGTGTGGCGTTTGAAGGTGTAGGAAACTTCGCCTTGAAAGGCCCATTCGCCGGGCACCATCTGAGTGGCGTAAGGGTAGTGGTTGGCCAAATCGTAGGTGTGCTGCATGGTGAATGGGGGAAGATAGTTGATGTAGCAAGCCGTGGCCGACTGCGGATCGCGCCGCGAGCGGAAGGCCATATCCTCGCTGCGCTTAGCTTGAAGCAGAAGGCTCATGCCGCGTTTAGAATAGGATCCTGAGAGTAGCAGAGTCTGTCCGCGATTGTAGATGTAGTTATTGAGCGCAGAGGGGTCTTGGCTCTTCCATGCGTATTCTGCGAGGAAACTATAGGGGCCTTTCTGCAAGTTGGCGCGAGCATCGAATGCGGCTACATTGTGCGGGAGCCTTAGTTGGTAGATGGTGGGGGTATGGCCTGCGTCGGGAAATGATAAATCGGGTAATTCTGCTAAGAACTTTCCTGTCTCCGTCTTCGCATAATGATTGCTCACGGCTGATAGTCCTAGTGTGAGGCGTGTATTGCTCTCATCCATGCGTTTGACCCATTGGTCGATGCTCAACTCGAGATCTCCACCCCATGTCCAAGGCGAGGATGAATCGAGATTGCGGTGGTGCCAATAATAGCGTTGTTGTCCGGCTAGAAGTTTCAGACTGAGACCTTTGAATGGCTTCAGCGTTGCTCGTACGCCGCGCAGAGAATTGTCGATCCCGATCGAACGGTCTTCGTAGGCTCGCAATACGAGGCCCGAACCGAATTGTTCGTAGTAGTCGCCCAATGTCAAATCGCCCCATTGCGTACTTCCTTTTACATAAAAATAGGGGATGCCCCATCCCTTAAACTCTGGCTCGTAGCCCAAGAGAGGATGTTCTAGGTATTCCAATCGAGCACCAGCTTGAAAGTGGCGGCTCTGTAGCCACAAGTCGGCATAGGTGTTGGTCATGAATTTGTCATCGTACTTACTTGTGCCAATCTTTCTGTCTTCTGATACGAGGGTTAGTATGTCGGTCTGCAAACTGCCGTGGAGTGTCAGTTTGTCTTTCTCCTCTTCAGATTCTTGCGTATTCTGTGCGCGGAGTTGAACCATGCATGATGGTAGGGACAGAATGAGCAGACTTAGGACATAATAGAGTTTCTTGAGGTACATGGATATATGTGAGAGTTGTCGTTTCTGAATTGGTTGTGTGGGGAAGAAGATGTGTGCAAAGATCGAGTAGTTTTTAGATGCGAAAAAAAAAGAGTGTATATGTTGTACACTTTTTCTTTCTCTCCTTATGAGGAATGTTCTACCATAGAACATCTTTATTTTTCCCTCTCTTTCTCGAGTGTTCTTACCACTTCGATGAGATGTTGCTCGCCGCCTTCGGTGTAACCGCTGTGGCTCTCGACAATTTTGCCTTTACCATCGATGATGAATACGTGGGGGATGAGGTTTACTCCCATGGCTCGACGAAAATCACCATTAGGGTCGAGCAACACTTGGTATTCCCAACCCGCGGCATTCACCATAGGCTTTACCTTGTGGACATTCTGTGCTTCGTCTATACTCACAGCAATGAGGCGTACGCCTGTCTCGTCTTGCCAGTCGGGGTAGACCTCGCTGATGGCTTTGAGTTCGCGATTACATGGCTTACACCAGGTGGCAAAGAAACTGATAATAAAGGGGCGTCCATCGTTGCTGAGTGTGGCGGTATCAATGGCCTTTCCATCAATGTCTTTGAGTTTTACAGAGGGAATTTGAGCACATATCATTTGTACACTGCATACAAGTACAATCACAAGTATTGCCCGTTTCCAAGCTGCCGTGTAAATACTCTTTGGAGTGAAATGTTTCATTTTGGTTGATTTTATCATCGAAGTGTAGGCTAGGCGTAAGTCATTTAGGCATTTTCCCAATATTTTTCGCGTGGCAAAATTACGTTTTTCAACTGTGCCTACCAATGTCTCGATAATAAAAAAGCCTAATTTATGGGCTGCTGGACGTTGGTAGTCAAGCAGAATGCGTAAATTTGTAAGCCGAAAAACAGAACGGACGAATCGGTTAATGGGTGACGGGTAGAGGGTGAATGAATAAGTTTGTGCTGCCTCTTAATCTCATCCGAATAAAATGTTTAGCCAAAGCAGTCTGAAAGGCTAAAGAGATTCTTAATTAAGAAGAATTCTATCCGTTGTCTAGTCTTAACAGTTATTTTCTTTCAAATCCTAGGTAAATATGCGAAATACATCCTCCCTACGTTACACCACCTTCCACGTGAAGCAGCCCGTGATGCTGCTCGAGTTTATCGAAAAAGCCTTGCAAGGTATCAGTCGCAGTCGTGCCAAGGCCATCCTCAGTGGGGGCGGTGTACGCGTGGATCATAAAAACACCCATCAGTTTGATCTCCTGCTTCAGCCCGGTCAGCTAGTGGAAATCTCGAAGCGTAAGCCCAGAGGAGAACTCCAGTCGAAGTTTGTCAAGATAGTCTACGAAGATCCGCAGATTATCGTCATCGAAAAAGCTCCTGGCATACTCTCTATGGCATCTTCGCACCACGCTTTCTGTGTGAAGCAAGTGCTTGACGACTATTTCCATCGTACCCATCAGAAGTGTACGGCTCACGTGGTGCATCGTCTCGACCGCGACACCTCTGGTCTGTTGGTCTATGCCAAGACCCTTGAAGCTGAGCAGATATTAGAACACAATTGGCACGACATTGTGACAGACCGCCGATATATGGCGCTCGTTTCTGGCGTATTGAATCAAGAACGTGGAAGTGTGGAGAGTTGGCTAAAGGACAATAAAGCTTACTTCACCTATTCTTCACCCACAGACAATGGCGGAAAATATGCTCTCACCCACTATCGTGTGCTCCGCACCGATGGCAGCCATTCGCTCGTAGAGCTCAAGCTTGAAACGGGACGAAAGAATCAGATTCGTGTGCACATGCAAGATCTTGGCCATCCCGTATGTGGCGACATTAAGTATGGTAATGGCGACAACCCTATAGGACGCCTTGCCCTCCATGCCTTTCGTCTCAATTTTTATCATCCTATTACGGGCGAGCCGTTACGCTTCGAGACCCCCGTACCCAAGGCTTTCAAAGCCGCATTGAAAGGCTCTATCTAAAAATCATAGGTTTCATAGAGAATTGCTCAAGCAAGGTTGGTCTAGCTCCTCGCTCCCCTATACACTTAATCTTTTCCAATATATGCGCTCCATCTCCGTAGTCCTTCCTTTGGCTCTACCCACTACCTATAGCTATTCGCTTCCCCCCGCGCTGGAGGAACGAGTCTGTATTGGGTCGCGCGTTGTTGTGCAGTTTGGGGCAAAGCGTTATTATACAGCCATTGTTAGCGCTGTGTATGCAGAAGCACCAAGAGGAAAAGAGCAAGGAAAAAAACTAAAACCCATTACCGATGTGGCCGATGTGGAGCCTATCGTCTTGCCCGATCAGCTCCGCTTTTGGCAATGGATGGCACAATATTACATGTGCACGCTGGGTGAGGTGATGAAAGCTGCCTTGCCCTCTGGACTCAAGCTTGAGAGCGAGACACTTTTGGTGCGAAATCCCGATTTTGACGTAGAGGTTCTCTCTCCCACAGAACGCGAGCTTTATCATGCGCTCGATGTCGAACGCGGTTATACCCTCCAGGCTTTGGAGAAAGAACTTCATTGCGGTGGGCTTATGCGGCAGGTGCGCGAACTTATGGAGCTTGGAGCGATTAAAGTGCGTGAAGCGCTGCCCCAAGGTTTTAAGCCACGCACGGAACTATATGTGAGGCTCGTGGAAGAGCATGCCACAGAGGAGGGCGTGCATTCTTTGCTCAGTTTATTGAAGCGCGCTCCTGCTCAAGAAGCCCTCTTTCTTCGTTATCTCAACCTTGCTCAAGCGCATGCCGCCCTCACACTGCGCAATGCGGCCCTTTTAAAGCCTGTAAGCCGTAAGGCTCTCTGCACACAGCCCAACGATGGTGCCGCTCTGGCTGCCCTACGTAAGCGAGGAATCCTCGAAACGTATGACGTGGAGACAAGTAGGCTGCAGCGACCTCTATTGGGCAAGGCTGCCTCCGTGTTGCCTAAGCCTCTTAGTATTGACCAGCAACGAGCTGTGGAGGAGATAGAGCAAGTATTCACTGATCGACAAGTGTGTTTGCTTCACGGCGTGACATCTAGCGGCAAGACGGAGGTGTATATCGAACTCATACGTCGTATTCTCGAAAAAGGTGAACAGGTGCTCTTCTTAGTGCCCGAAATAGCTCTTACTACACAACTTACTACTCGATTGAACCGAGTGTTTGGAGCGCAGATGGGGGTGTATCATTCCAAATTCCCTGATGCCGAACGTGTGGAGCTATGGAAACGTCAACTCTCAGACAATCCTTTTCCGCTGATTCTTGGTGTGCGCTCGTCGCTCTTCCTTCCCTACAAACGCTTAGGGCTTGTCATCGTGGACGAAGAGCATGAGACTAGCTATAAACAACAAGATCCCGCTCCGCGCTATCAAGGACGCGATTCCGCCATCATGTTGGCTCGTCAGCTAGGTGCCAAGGTCCTGTTGGGAACGGCCACACCCGCCGTGGAGACTTATCATAATGCCCTCACCGGAAAGTATGGAATCGTCAGCATGACGCAGCGCTATGGTGGCGTGCAGTTGCCTCAAATAGTGGTAGAAGATATCAAGGAGTTGCAGCGAAAAAAGTTGATGCAGTCGCCCTTCTCACCGCGTCTCACGGAGGAGGTGCGTCGTGCGTTGGCTCAAGGCGGACAGGCTATCCTTTTCCAAAATCGTCGCGGTTATTCGCCTGTGTTGGAGTGTCGCACGTGTGGATGGACGCCTCGATGCACCAAATGCGACGTGAGCCTCACACTTCATCAGCGACTAGGAAAATTGGTGTGTCACTACTGTGGAGCGCAATACAATATACCCACGCATTGTCCTGCCTGTGGCGGCAACGAACTTCGCGACCAAGGCTATGGTACGGAGAAAATTGAGGCAGAGGCTCAACGCGTATTTCCCGATGCCCGTATAGAGCGTATGGATCTCGACACAACTCGTTCGCGAACGGCCTACGAGCGCATTATTGAGCGCTTTGCTTCGGGCGAGTCGAATCTGCTTATCGGTACGCAGATGGTCACGAAAGGACTTGATTTCGGCCGAGTGCGTGTGGTGGGAATCCTTAATGCCGATCAAATGCTCTCTGTGCCTGACTTTCGTGCAACGGAACGAGCCTTTCAAATGCTCTCACAAGTGGCAGGTAGGGCGGGCAGACGCGGCGACCGTGGTTTAGTAGTGCTCCAAACGCGCCAGGCCGATAATCCTGTGATAAACCAGGTGGTTCATGCTAACTATCTTGCGCTTTTCCATGACCAAATGGCTGAGCGTAAAACCTTCCATTATCCACCCACCTATCGGCTCATTACGGTCTATTTGAAACACCGCGACGATGCCGTGGTGGATCATGCCGCTCAACATTATGCTGCTCTTCTTCGTCCCTTCTTTCACGACGACTTGCTAGGGCCGGATCGTCCTGTAGTGAGCCGTGTGCAACTACAGTATATCCGCAAACTTATGGTGAAGATTCCACCCACGCTTTCGTCCATGAGTGTGCGTCGCTCCCTTCTCTCTGCTCGCGATGTGTTACACGAATATAAAGTGTATAGAGGGGTGACCGTATATTTTGATGTGGAATGAGAATGTTCGTGTGGCTAGGTTTGTAAGCAAAGGGGTGGTGCAAGTGTTGTAGATTAAGTGTCGGTTCCTAGCCCATCCGAGCGAAAGTTCTGTGTATCCCTCTCAAGTAGAGGGGACTAAGTATCGTCCACATAGCGTGAAATATTCTCCTGCATCTAGTGTAATTCCCCCATAAATATAATTATCCTCTTCGTGTCTCTTCCTTTAACGTTTTACGTATACCCTCTTCCGTTGGAGGGATAAGGCGAAATCTTTCTTGCTTTTATGATAAGATCCCTTTCCATTCTAATCCCCACCCACAACCACCGTTGTGCAAAGCTTGTCAGAACGCTGCAGATGCAGGCCGAGAATGTGGACGGATTGCGATATGAAATCATCGTGGTTGATGACGCTTCGACCGATGCTGGCGCTGTGCATGCCAATCGCGTGGTGCGTGAGTGGAGCAGTTGCCGTCTCATTGAACTTACAGAAAACATCGGACGCAGCCGTGTGCGCAATTTCTTAGCTCGTCAGGCACACTATACAACGCTTCTTTTCCTCGATTGCGATGTGCGAATTGTCCGTAAAGACTTCCTCCTCCACTACCTTTCGCAGGAAGAGGAGGAGGAAGTAGCGTATGGTGGTGTGACTATATTGCCCGATGAAGCCCTTTCCCATAATCTTCGTTATCGCTATGAACGGGCATGTTTGGCAAAATTCTCCGTCGAAAGGCGTAGGGTGGCTCCGTATCAGAGTTTTCGTACCACCAACTTCCGCGTGCAGCGCGAAGTGATGCTACGTGTGCCTTTTGATGAGGGCATAGAAAGTTATGGTTATGAGGACGTGGCTTGGGGGCGAGCCTTGCAAGCCGTAGAGATAGGTATTGCTCATACCGATAATCCTGTGGCGGTGGACGATTTTGAAGAGAATTCTTCTTTCCTTCGTAAGACCACTGAGGCTATGCATACGCTCAGCCTCTTGCGTCACGAGATGGAGGAGTATTCTCAGATTGTGGCACTCGCTTCTCGTCTCGAGCGATGGCACATGGTGGGGATGGTACGTAGGTTTTATTCTCTTGTCGAGCCCCTAATTGTGCGCAATCTCGAGGGGACGACTCCTAAGGTCGCTATTTTTCAGCTATTCCGCCTCGGCACGTTTCTGAAAATGGCGAGGGAATAGCCTTGTTGCTAGGTAATGATATACCTATTACTTAACACTTGTAACTCTTACTTTTTTACAATCACCTTCTTTCCTCCCTTTGTGATGTATACGCCAGGGGCTGCGGGGATTTGTATGCGGCGTCCGTTGAGGTCGTAGAGGGGAACTGCGGTTGTGGAGCTTGCAGATGAGGTGTCAACTACTGTGTTAACCTCGTGAATGCCTGTAATCTCGGGATCGAGATAGCTGAAGGAGATGATGCCTTCGGGCGAAAGGGAAATATTGTAGATAGGCTTGTTAAGACCATTACCAGTAAATACGGAGGTAGAGGGAGTGGTCATATCTGTCAGGGATGTGTTGTTGATGTTGAGGCCAGGGTAGAGGTCGGACTGATAGCCTTTCCAAAAATTTGCCCAAGTCATATCTCCAGAACGTGAATTTCCTTCGAGCACATTGTCGGCAGGAACAATCTGCACGCGTTGATGATCTTGCTCGGTGTTCACCGTATTGGCATTCCATATCGATGCTTTATAGTCAACATGTGTCACGAGCATGCCTCGTCCCATAAGGGCAGAATACCATGTGGAGGGGGCACGATTTTCGAGAATGTAGTATTCTTGGGGGTTGGCCTCGTTGCGTAGTACGTAGGCTCGGGTGCCTTTTGTTCCGTGAGGGCTGTCGAGGGGAATGAGTTTGGCATAGCATGCTTCATCCGTGAGTTCCTCTACGGAAAGCCAGCCCATCCATGCACGTTCGTAGGCCGAATAGGGCGAAGGACAATAGCCGTTTTGGAAATATTGGCCATAGTCCATGAGATCCCAATAGCCTAGGGTTTTGAATTTATTAGAGCCTTTCGTGTTGTAGAGGTCTGGGAATCCTAGGGCGTGGGTGAACTCGTGAGCATAGAGACCTACCGACTCAAAATTTCGTCCGAGAATATCGTTCTTTGAAGATCCGTATTTTTGCATGAGTTCGCTTCCCATGAAGTACGATTGTACTTTGCTTGTGCCTCCATTGACCGAGAAAGATGATTGGCTGAACTTGGCCCAAAGATAATCTTCGCTACCATCTTCGAACGAAGATTGTTCGCCAGGTCCGGCAAACATGAGGATGACGATGGGGATATTCGTAGTTTCTGGGGTGCGGAAGGGAGCAAAGTTGGCCACGGCCGAAGCTTTCTCGAGGGCTTCTCTCACGAAGGTTGTACCTTGGGCATCGATAACGGAACCATTATTTTTGCCGTAGTAAGCACGCTCGTGGTCGAGTTTTACGCGGGCTATCACCTTGAACGTGGGCTTAAATAGACTATCGCTTTGGGCGATAAAATAGTCGCGCACTGAGCCACAGGAAAAATCTTCATCGTGGTAACCAGTTTCGTTGAAGAAACGGTCTACCTTGGTCTCCGTGGTGATGGTGTCGCAGAAGGCAACGTCGGAAAATTCTACCATCACAACGGGTAGGATGGGACTCCCAATGCTCTTCACTACGCCATTGGCCGATAGTCCGTACTGCCCGAGCCCCGTGGGGGTGGAACTAGCGAGCGATTGCGGTTTCATGTTGGCCGAGAGCGAAGTCACGGGTGTGGGCGGATAGAGCGTAGCGAGTAGATCGTTGGCTTCTGTTGCTGTGAGAAACTCTTCCTCAGCAGATGCTGTTTTAAGACGCTGTTGTAGAGCGGTGGATAGCATGTCGGAGGCTAGCGTGGTAGAGGCTACTAATCCCGTGGCACTGCGGCGTGCATAGTAAAAGTTACCATCTGCGGCGGGTAGTATGGCTCGGCCGTCGACGGTGGAGTAGACGTAATATCTTCCATTGCCCACAGAGTGAACGCTGAGGCTCTGTCCGTTGGGTTGTTGGTGGAGGAAGGTGCGTCGCACGGGGAAGGTGGCATAAGCTGTTGTGCCTACCATGAGAGAGAGGAAAAGGGTGAAAAGGAGTTTTTTCATTTTGGGGGGTGAGTGCTTATTGTATATAGGAAAATTAGGCCGCAGCGGATGAGTGTGAAAGCGTGCCTTATTTGTCTGTACGTTCTACGATAATCTGTGCTTTGTCTACTTTAATGACGCGTATGGGCGTGCCAGAGTTGATAAACTCTCCCGACGACTTTACTTCCACCTGCTTGCCTTCTATCTCTGCATTGCCTACGAGAGCTAGTCGAGTGATGGCTCGGCCTTCGTTGCCCACCTTGACAGAGAGTTGCTCCGTAGTGGCATTGGTGCTGTCAATAGAGGTCTTGAGGCTCATACGGTCGAAGGTACGTGAGTTGGCCACAATGTAGAGCATTAGCACGAGTAAGAGGATGGCCACGACTACGGCGATGCATGCCCACGAGAATCCATAAGCGTTGTAGATTAGTATAGCATCTACCACGGCGCATACGATGGAACCTATTCCAGCGAAGCCGAAGCCTGGGAGAATGAATATCTCAAGAAGTCCGAGCACTAGGCTCAGTGCGGCAAGGATGATAATGAGTGTCATGGGATGAGTAGAAATTTGAGGTTCTTTAAAAAGGCTCCTGCTCGTTTCGAGGGTGAACGGCTAATAGGCAGCTCTATACTTTCCTTCCTCCTTATCATCCATCATGGATAAATAGGAGGCGTAGCGAGAGGGCGCTAACTGATGGTCTTCGAGTGCTTGGAGCACAGCGCAACCAGGCTCGTGAGTGTGTGTGCAGTTGGAAAATCGGCAATCGGCCGAAATGCGGAAAATGTCGCGGAAATAGTGAGCCACCTCTTCGGGTTCCATGTTGAAAGTGCCAAAGCCCTTCACACCTGGGATGTCTATTAGTGCTCCGCCCCCCTCGGGAAGTTCGAAAAGTTCGCTGAAAGTAGTGGTGTGCATTCCCGTGCCATGGGCATCTGAGATCTGAGCCGTACGCACGTGAGCCTCGGGTATGAGCAGGTTGAGCAGAGTTGATTTTCCCACTCCCGAGTGACCTGCAAGTAACGTGGTCTTTCCTTTTAGCATTTCGCGCAGAGGCTCTATTCCCTCGCCCTTGAGAGCGGAAAGTCGGAAACAAGAATATCCAATGTCGGAGTAGAGCGCATGCCAGTAGTCGAGTGTGGAGCGTTCTTCGTTAGAAAGGTCGTCCGTCTTGTTGAAAGCTAAGCATACGGGCACTCTGTAGGCTTCGGCCGAGGCTAGGAAGCGGTCTATAAAAGTGGTGCTTGTTTCGGGGCGTGCGATGGTGATCACGAGCAGAGCCATGTCTACGTTGGCAGCGAGAATATGGCTTTGTTTGGATAGGTTGGAGGCTTTTCGGATGATGTAGTTGCGTCGCTCGTCGATTTCGGTGATAAAGGCCGCTTCGCCAGTTTCGCCGCTTTGCTCCTTGATGGTAACACCATCTCCCACGGCTACGGGATTGGTCGACCGTATGCCGCGAAGGCGGAAGTTGCCCTTCACTTTGCATTCTACGGCTCGTCCATCGTCGGTGCGTACGAGATACCAGCTACCAGTGCTTTTGATTACAGTTCCGTGCATAGACAGAGATAAAAGTGCATAAGGCTCACAGGCTTACTTTGGAGCCTATAAGCCTTATGCATTCATTGCGTGTTATTGGGGGCTGACGGGGAGTTTTTTGTTCTTAGGGTAGGGCAAGAAATACATACGTTTATCTCTGCCTACCAATTCCCCCGTAAGCTCAAAGGGACTATACCGTCATGATTTCCTTGTTCTTCGCGGTGAGAATCTCCTCAATGAGTTTTACTTTTTTGTCGTGAATCTTCTGCAAGTCATTTTCTGCATCCTTCTCCACATCTTCTGAGAGGCCATCCTTGATAGCCTTCTTTAGTTTGTCAATGCCGTCGCGTCGAGCGTTGCGAATAGCCACTTTTGCTTCTTCTGCTTCTTTAGAGCACTGCTTAGTGAGCTGTTTGCGTCGGTCTTCGGTGAGGGGCGGAATACCGAGACGAATCACTTCTCCATTATTTTCGGGCATGATGCCCACGGTAGAGTCGATAATGGCCTTTTCGATGACGCGAAACATTTGCTTGTCCCAAGGCTTGATGGCAATGGTACGAGCGTCGGGGGTGGTAATGGCGGCCACATTATTGATGGGTACCATCGAACCATAAGAGTTTACACGAATATCGTCAAGGATATGTACGTTGGCCTTTCCGGCACGGATTTGAGCGAGGGTCTCTTCGAGGTGGAGCACACTCATGTCCATCTTTTCCTCGCAGTCGTTGAGGCATTTCTTTACGTCGAGCATTTGTATAGGGTTTATGTGTGTATATCTTATGCAAGGATAGTGCAAGCAAGCGCAACAAAAGTTTACTTTCAAATTGCAGAGCGTAGCCTATCTTATGCAAAGATAGTGCATGGTGAGTGCAGAGAGGCAAGTTTACTTGCTATCTATGCCGAACCGTAGCCTATCTTATGCAAAGATAGTGCAAAGCGTCCGTATTGCAAAGTGAAACTCAAAGATTTTCTCTTTGCGAGTGAGGGGGATGTATATTGTCTTGGGGGATACTTTGAAATGTGAGTAGCCTCCTTGCTAAAATGCAATACTCCTTAATGCTTCATTTCTCAGATGATGATTACTGTAACGTCTTTGGCACCATGTGCACCGAATACGAGAGCTTGCTCTATATCGGCCGTTTTGGAAGGTCCTGAGATGAAGCAAGCGAAAGGAACGGAGGGAGAGTCGGGCAAGCGACGGTAGGCTTCGTGCATATTGCTTACGATGTCCTGGCGGCGAAGCACGATAACTAGGGCTTCGGCTATGAAGTAGATGGCCCGATGGCGTACATGCTGCTCTATCCAGCAACAAGCGTTTTCAGCCACGCCCAGTTGACTCTCGATGATGGCTAAATCTGTGCCATTGAGCTCGGCAGGAGCGGAAACTTCGTCAGGATTGAATACTTCGCCTGGCAAAAGCTCTGCGTGGTCAAGTTGGGCTAGCGTGTTAGCTATGCGATGGGCATCGGGGTAAGCTTCGGCAACGGCTTGTGCTAAGGATTTCCCTTCGGGGAGTATCAGACAGTGGCCTCCGCTCAGCTTCTGCGATTCGGCAAATTGTGCCACTGGATCGGCAAAGGTCAGTGCCTCGGCTTCAAGCTTCGATAGGTCTGGGCAGGGAAAGGTTCGCACCGTGTGTTGGCGTATGTTGGCTAGAAAATCTTCTTTACTTGTCATAGTTTTTATCCTCCTTGGTTTGCGGGGTTTCCTTCTTCTTAAGATAGTCCTTATAGAGTGCATCAAAGGTGGAATGGGCAAAGCGAGGCATTTCGCGTTCGGCTCCCCAAGCGTTGAGCGTATTCTGAATGAGGAAGTGGGGCACATGGTTGGCTAGCGGAGCCAAGTGCAAGGCGGCATGGTAGAGGCCTTTGTGATCGAAAAGCACTTGTAATCCCTTTGAGATGAGGTGCTTGCCTTTGTTTTCAATGCCTAGACGGAGCATTTTTTGTCGCCAAAGGTAGATTTGGTCGGAGAGGTCTACCTTGACGGGACACACGTTTTGACAAGAATAGCAGAGCGAGCAGGCCGACACGTTGTCCTTGTAGCGTATAGGGTCTTTGGCCATACCGAGATTGATGCCGATGGGGCCGGGAATGAAATAGGTATAGCTGTAGCCGCCCGAACGGCGGTAGACGGGACAGGTGTTCATACATGCTCCGCAACGCAGGCAGTTGAGCAAGCGGCGATGATGGTCTGAGGAAAGCAACTCTGAGCGCCCATTGTCTACGATGATGATGTGAAGTTCTCCTCCCTTGCGTGGTGAGCGGTAGTGTGAGGTATACGTGGTGGATGGTTGTCCCGTGCCCGAGCGTGCGAGTAGTCGGGTGAATACGCCGAGTGCTTCGCGGTTGGGCACAATTTTGTCAATGCCAAAGGCTGTGATTTGCAAGCGCTTGGTGTTGAGTGAGGTGCCCATGTCTGCATTCCCTTCATTGGTACATACCACGCATTCGCCCGTGGAAGCCACAGCAAAGTTAGCTCCCGTCATTGAGGCTTCGCTATGTAGGAAACTCTTTCGAAGATTGCGTCGCGCCACGTGGGTAAGGTAGGTTTGATCACAATTTCCAGGCTCGCAACCTTCCATTTCGCGGCAGAAGAGTTCGTTGATTTCTTCCTTCTTCACAGCGATGGCTGGTAGCACGATGTGTACGGGTTTGCGGTGGAGCAACTGCAGAATGCGCTCTCCCAAGTCGCTCTCGAGTACCTCAATGCCATGGCTCTCGAGGTAGGGGTCAAGCCCGCATTCCTCGGAGAGCATGCTCTTACTCTTGATGAGGTTTTTAGCACCGTGCTTGCGAAGGATTTCCTCCACTATGTGGCAATATTCATCGGCATCCTTTGCCCAATGTACGATGGCGCCGTTGCGACGAGCGTTTTCGTCGAACTTAGTGAGTAGTTCTGCAAGGTGGGAGTTACTATAGAGCTTGAGTTGGGAAGCAGCCTCGCGGAGGTCTTCCCATTCAGGCACACCATGAGCCATTTTATCACGCTTTTCGCGTACCATCCAGAGGGTCTCGTCGTGCCATACGGCTTGTTTGCGGTTCTTCAAGAACTCGGCTGAAGATTTAGCGTGCTTCGACATATCCAGAGAGTATTTGAGCGATGTGCAATGTCTTGATGTTCAATTTTTCGCGGGCAATGATGCCATTCTGGTGCATGAGACACGAACAATCTGCGCCCACAATGTATTCGGCTCCTGTCTGTAGGTGGCGCATTACCTTGTCGCGTCCCATCTGTCCAGACACGGCATGCTCTTCCACGGAAAACATTCCGCCGAAACCGCAGCATTCGTCACGTCTTTCAGGCTCTACAATTTCGATATCCTTGACCATTGATAGCAGGTCGCGAAGCTTGTTCATGTAGGGTACATTGCGCTCGGAGGGCGATGAAAGACCTAGCAGGCGTACGCCGTGACAACTATTTTGGAGACTTACTTTGTGGGGGAAACTTACGTCGAAATGAGTGGGACGCACGATATCGTGGATAAATTCGCAGATTTCGTATACGTGGCGTTCGGTACTGCATGTTTCCTTGGGGAGAAGGCGTCCGTAGTGGTCGCGCACGAAGGATACGCACGAAGCGGAAGGACCTACCACGTAGTCGTATTTGCCAAACACTTGTTCGAAGTTTTCAGCTAAGTTCTTGGCTTCGTCTTCAAAACCGGCATTGCCCATGGGCTGTCCGCAACAGGTTTGTCCTTCGGGATAGACCACGTCGAGACCCAACTGTTGGAGCAGTCGCAGTGAAGCCATGCCTACTTCGGGAAATACTGCATTGACGTAGCAGGGAATGAATAATGCTACTTGCATAGAGAGGGGTTTTGTTATGAGTCTTGTTTAGTAGATATGATGCGCAAAATTACAAAAAAGTGACGTACAATGGACTGCAAATGGAGGGTTTTTCTGTACGGGTGTGAATGGGGTTGATAATGGCTTTCGAAAAAAAGGATCAGCGGATATTTCCGGTTGGTATGATGGTAAAAAGAGGCTTGCTCATATCATGCATATTGAGTAGCTATTCTAAACATGAAGAACTTTATGTCT
>UQKO01000037.1 GCA_900541575.1 uncultured Prevotella sp. | reverse complement strand
TATTGGTTGAAGAAAGACGAAGATGATAATAGACCATTTTGACTTTATCATTCAGTTGGATAAATGCGAAGGACGAAAGAGAGAAAGTCCCTCCCTTTTAAGCACCACACACCACACCTATATAAATACACGCGCGCGAGAGACAAAATCACCTTGTTATGCGTTCAAAATCAGTCTATCCTATCGGTCTTTATCCATAGAGTCTAACGATCTTCATCGTTAGCACCTAATGATCTTCATCGTTAGCACCTATCGGTCTTCATCGTTAGAGTACTAAGATTTAGGTCGTAGAAACAGCTTAATCTTCATCGTCAAAGCAACCTTCTGGAAGGCCTAAATAATCCACGATAGGACTCCTTTAATCTGTAATAAGGAGCCCTATCGCCAGTTTGGGGATTATTTCTGAGTTGTACATTCACGTGCATGGCGCAAAGTTACGCCTTTTTATATTAACGTTTGTGTCCTACATTTTGCATCGGGGGATTGTAAGTGGCTTAAGGCAATATTAAATAGGCCCTTATTGCTTCTTTTGCAATATATGGAGTAACAAATTTGCGCGATAAAAAATTGAAAGTTTTTTAGGGGTGTGAAAGTTGGGCTAGGATACTCTCCCCTCCAACGAAGCATGAGACCATATATATAGGGTGGTTCTATAAATTCTGAAATTTATAGAACCACCCTTAAATAATATCAGCCTCTCGCTTTATATTGTGCGATGGTAGGATAGAAATTTTCAGGTGTGAAAGGGAACTTTCCTATTGTTTGTTTGGGAAAATTAGTGTGCAGGTTTTACACCTCTGACGAGATAGAAGAAAATGTGTACTACACCGAAAATGACAGCCGTCCACATTAGGATGCGATTCTCATGCCAGCCTACGGTTTGTTGGTGCCAGAAACCAGTGATGATGCAGAGGATGGATATGAACACACCGATACAACTTAAAATGCTTTGGCCATGGCGTCGAACGCTCCCACCGCCCACGACGCTATGTTTTACGCCATAAAAAGAATAAATGTCTAGTCCGATAATCATCCATATCACGAGGCGAATCCACGTTTCGGCTGGGAGAAATAACATCATTCCCACACAGCAAACAACTCCTGCAGATGGAATCCAAGGCACGAAGGGAGTTTTGAATCCACGAGGAGCATCTGGTTGTGTGCGACGCACTACAATAACGCCAAGACATACGAGAGAAAAAGCGAAAAGTGTACCGATGCTTGTCATCTCACCAGCAACATCGGGCGGAACAAGGCCAGCGAGCACGCAGATAATCACCATGAATAGCATGTTGCTGCGTGCGGGAGTGTGAAAACGTTTGTGTAGGTGAGAGAAAATGGGCGGGAGCAGGCCATCTTTGCTCATGCTATAGAACACGCGGCTTTGTCCGAGCATCATCACCATTACTACACTAGCATAGCCCAATAGAATTGCTACGATGATGCCGCGGTTAAGCCAAGGATAGGCTGGTACAACCGTTCCATCCGAGAGAGTCGGCCCCATATGAGCTACGGCTGTTGCTGCTGGAGCAATGCTGTCTGCACCAATATATTCGTGATAGTCTACCACTCCCGTCATGACGAAGGAGAATATCATGTAAAGTATGCTGCAGATGATGAGCGAACCGAGAATGCCGATAGGCATGTTCCGGCGCGGATTTTTTGTTTCTTGTGCCGCAGTGCTCACAGCGTCGAAGCCGATATAAGCAAAAAATACGATGGCAGCGCCACGCAAGATTCCCGACCATCCGTAATCGCCAAAGTTGCCAGTGTTGGCGGGTATGAAAGGTGTAAGATTGTCGGCTTTGATATATTTGAACCCGATAAAGATGAAGGCAAGTACCACGGAGATCTTGAGCACAACCATGAGATCGTTGAACTTAGAACTCCCCGCAGTTCCTCTCATTAAAATGAACGATAGTAGGATGACGAGTAAGGCCGCGGGCAGATTGAACACACCCCCATCGGAAGGGCATGCCGTGAGTTCTATGGGAAGTGGATGACCAATGTCTGACATCATAATGCAGAAATATCGGCTCCACGAGATACTGATGGCTACAGCCGCCACGGCATATTCGAGCACGAGATCCCATCCGATAATCCACGCCACGAGTTCCCCCATGGTAAAATAGGAATATGTGTAAGCTGATCCCGATACGGGGAGCATGGAAGCGAACTCTGCATAGCAAAGGCCAGAAAGCGCACAAGCAATGGCTGCTAGTGCAAAGCTAATGACAATGGCTGGACCTGTATGTTCGCCTGCCACAATGCCCGTGACAGAGAAAAGTCCTGCACCGATGATGACGCCCACACCGAGGGCTATCAAGCCTCCTGGACCGAGGACGCGCTTTAAGCCTCTGCCTCCTTCGTTTTCTGCTTCGTGAAGAAGTTCGGCTGCTGTTTTTTTAACGAATAAGTCCATTTAGTTTTTTGTTTTATAGGATAGTCAATCCCTAGATATATTATGTTTCTTTGGTGGCTTTAGCCTCTTACTCTTTTTTATTCACCGTGGCAGGGCGGAAACTCCTTACCAGATAATAGAAAATATGTATGAGACCAAATAATGTACCAATCCAGAAGAGAGTCTTGTCGGCTTCCCATCCCAATGTCTGTTGGTGCCAAAGGGCGGTGATGATGCATAGCACGGCTACAAAAATGGCAATAGCATTGAGCACCGTCTGTCCATGTCGTCGATCCGTTCCACCACCAATGTGGCTATGACGCACGCCATAGGAAGAATAAACGTCGAGGCCAATGAGCATCCACATGACAAGGCGAATCCATGTGTCAGCGGGGAGGAAAAGCATCATGCTCACACAGCAAAGCACACCTGCTGCTGGAATCCAAGGTACGAAGGGTGTTTTGAAACAACGTGGGGCATTGGGTTGTGTGCGTCGTACGACAATGACGCCCAAACAAACCAATGAAAAGGCCAAAAGTGTGCCAATGCTCGTCATCTCGCCCGCTACGCTAGCAGGCACTACTCCTGCAAGTAGTCCAATCACTGTCATAAATAGCAGATTGCTGCGTGCAGGCGTATGGAAACGTTTGTGTAGATGCGAGAAGAGTGGGGGAAGTAAACCATCTCGGCTCATGCTGTAGAACACGCGGCTTTGTCCAAGGAGTGTGACTAATACAACACTGGCATATCCCATCAAAATGGCTAATATAATGCCACGATTGAGCCAGGGGTAGGCTGGAACTACCGTGCCGTCAGGGCCTACGCTTCCCATGTGGGCAATGGCTGTGGCTGCGGGAGCAATACTGTCGGCACCCTTGTAAGCATGATAATCCACTACGCCCGTCATTACTAAAGCAAAGGCCATATAGAGCACCGTACAGATAAGTAGCGAACCGAGAATGCCAATAGGCATATTCCGGCGAGGATTCTTTGTCTCTTGTGCAGCCGTGCTGATGGCATCGAATCCAAGGAATGCAAAGAACACAATGGCCGCTCCACGCAACACGCCCGACCATCCATATTCACCAAATACCCCCGTGTTGGCAGGGAGGAATGGAGTTAGGTTTTCGGCACGCATATAGCGCACGCCAATGCCTATGAAAATGATTACTACGGCAATTTTGAGTACAACAAGGAAATCGTTGAACTTAGAACTTCCTTTTGTGCCACGCATTAGAATGAGTGATAAGGCTACGATGAGCAGTGTGGCGGGAAGGTTGAATACGCCTCCATCGGCTGGGCATGCCGTCCACTCTATAGGAAGGTGTATGCCAATATCGCCTAGAATTACGCAAAAGTAGCGACTCCAAGAAATACTTACCGTCATGGCCGCTAAGGCATATTCGAGCACGAGGTCCCACCCGATAATCCACGCCACGAGTTCGCCCATAGTAAAATAAGAGTACGTATAAGCCGATCCTGCTACGGGAATCATCGAAGCAAATTCAGCATAGCAAAGTGCAGCTAGTGCGCAGCACACGGCAGCTAGAGCAAAGCTTAGAATAATGGCGGGTCCCGTATGCTCGCCGGCCACGATGCCCGTAACGGAGAAAAGTCCGGCACCAATGATGACACCTACGCCTAGGGCAATGAGCCCCCACGTGCCTAGTACGCGTTTAAGTCCCTTGCCACTATCGTTTCCTGCCTCTTGCACGAGTTCGTCAACTCTCTTTTTAGCAAATAAGTCCATTCGTCGTCTCTTTTTGTCAATATATATGCTGCAAAATTAGCAAAATGTTTTGTAATACGTGTTGTTTTAGTGCATTAAAGCAATGATTTGCTCTACTACGGTTATACATGCGTGTTTGATGTAGCTTGTTATTCTTACCATGGGGCAAAAACAAAGGGACATGTGCCCCATGATTGGAGTCTATGTCCCTTTGTTAGAAATAATCTAGGAATGTGAAACAAACACGCGTTGTTATCTATTCTCATTGGCTAACATCCTTCATGGGGATGGCGTGAGAACAGAATGTTTAAGTGTTAGTGAGTTAAGCGTGCACGTATGTACCAATTTTTTCTCCGCTGAGCACCTTTTTAAGGCTGCCGTATACATCCATGTTGAATACGTAGATGGGAAGTTTGTTTTCGCGACACATGGCTGTGGCCGTAACGTCCATTACCTTGAGTCCGCGGGCTAGCACCTCGTCGTATGAAATTTCGTCGAACTTTGTTGCCGAAGGGTCTTTCTCTGGGTCGGCAGTGTAGACACCATCTACGCGTGTGCCCTTCAGCATAACATCGGCTTCTGTCTCGATGCCGCGCAACGAAGACCCAGTGTCGGTGGTAAAGTAGGGGCTACCAGTGCCACAACTGATGATGGCCACTTCGCCACGCTCCATTGCTTCAATGGCTTTCCATTTGCTATAAAATTCGCCAATCGGTTCCATGCGTATAGCAGTGAGTACGCGGCTTTTTACGCCAATGGCTCCTAGTGCAGAACTTAGAGCTAGCGAATTAATCACAGTGGCACACATGCCCATTTGATCGCCCTTTACGCGGTCGAATCCTTTACCCGCACCGCTCAATCCGCGAAAGATGTTTCCGCCACCGATGACAATACTGATTTGTACGCCCATCTCCAAGGCTTCTTTGATTTGCTCTGCATATTCGTTAAGGCGTTTCACGTCAATGCCATAACCCTGTTCTCCCATCAGACTTTCGCCGCTGAGCTTGAGGAGAATACGTTTGAATTTAGCCATTTTTCTTCTATGTGTTAGTATGGACTCGTAGCTACGTTGTCCGTCTTTTTGATAATCTGGATGAGTTAGATGCTTATGTAAGGGCAAATTTACGAATTATTCTGTTACGAAGCCAGCCCACCTAGTTTATTTTTTACTTTTGGAAAAAGTGAGGCTTGCACTATGCCACGGCATGCTAGGTATGCCAAGAATGCCATCCATAAAGTGCTATTGCTCGCAGGAAAACATTCCAAAATGAGAAAGAATGTTGCGGTCGCAGCCATCATGCTGAAGAGCATGAAACGTGTAGATGTGGTTCCGATAAAAAGGCCATCGAAGAGAAAGGCAGTAAAACTTGCCACTGGTACAGCGCATGCATAGGGTAAGTAGTCTGTTGCACAAGTCACTACCGAGCTATTGCTAGTGAGTATGCGAAGAAGTCCTCGTCCGGTTATGGCATAAGTTGCTGAATAGATTGCGACTAATGCGATTCCCCAACCAAAAAGATAGCGAGTGAGTTTGTTAAAATCCTTCCTACTTCCTGCTCCGCAGAATCTTCCACCAAGAGCCTCGCCCGCATAGGCAAAGCCATCCATTACGTAAGAGAAGAGAATGAAAAATTGCATAAGTAGCGTGTTGGCTGCTAGTATGAGTTCTCCTTGCGCCGATCCGAACGAAGTAAAATAGCTCGTCACAGCGATGAGGCAGAGTGTACGCAGAAATATGTCGCGATTCACGCTGAAAAACTTCTTTAATGCATCCGTCTCGACGATATGCGTCCATCGAATGCCGTGTAATGCGTGCCGGTGACGGCAAAACCAGATGCCCAAGGCTATGGCGAACCCTGTATATTGCGCAATGAGCGTGCCCGCTGCCACGCCTCTTATTTTGAGGTGAAATCCAAATACGAGTAGACAACTCGCCGAAATATTGACTACATTCTGCAAAATGGCCGTGAGCATCGGTACACGTGCATCTTGCATGCCGAGAAACCATCCCGTTAGGCTGTAAAGTCCGAGCACTGCGGGTGCGCCCCAGATGAGCACTTGGTAATAATTGCGTGCATTAGTAGCTACCTCGGGCGAGGCAGTGACGAAGTGGAGTGTGAGATCGATGATAGGATGTTGTAGTAACCACAAAAGCATTGAAATTCCTAATGCCACGAACAGAGAGCGCAGTAGTACGCATGTGGATTCTTGTTCGTCGCCTCGGCCGTAGGCCTGTGCGGTGAGACCTCCTGTGCCCATTCGCAGAAATCCAAAGAGCCAGTAAGCCATGTTGAACACCATGCCGCCTAGGGCAATCGCACCGATATAAGAGGACTTGCCTAGATGACCCACGATTGTGGTATCGGCCAGGGCAAGTAGGGGAATGGTGATGTTGGAGATGATGCTCGGAAAAGCAATGCGTAGTATCTGTTGGTTCATGATGCAAAGGTACAAATTTAATGGAATTTGCAGACGTTGCTTATTCTCACTTCTTTGTACTGTACTTTCATCGATAGTTCGGGTGTAAGATCTTTTCGATGTAAAAATAGAATGGTGCGTACGTGTGAAGTGAAAATGGTGATTCATTTCAGATTTTTTTGTAACTTCGCGTATTGTAAGAAAACAAGTCCTAAAGTCCCCGCTTACGGGGCAGAATGATGAAAAGAACAAAGAAAAAACTTATTTACGTAGTAGTTGTATTGGTCGTGGTGTTGACTGCGCTGATACTTTACATATTCATCCCCCAAGCAAGCAAGAAACAAATGGATGCCCTCTGTCGAGTGAGGGCACGCAGTTGTTACGCTCTTGTGCTTGCGCCTAAGGATACTCTTTTTCTATCTTTACGCGATGATAGTTTGCGTAATGCTGCAATTCATGCAGATAGTCTGCATGATGAGCAAGACCAAACAGGAGTGTTTGTGTCGAATACAGGGTGTGTTGTTACTTCCGACGCGTTGGTAGATGGTGCACCATTGGAAGTGACGGGAAGAGCGCTTCAAGGTCGATTAGAACGGTTAGATACGATACTCTCAGAACGATTGGAAAAGGAAACGAGCGAGGTGGATGAACTTAATTATTATGCTCGAACTCACACCGTGGTGGACGATGGTTACAACGAAGTGATGGCCTATCGTGCCTTAGCCACGATGTACAAAGAACAGACAGATTCGGCTTTGCATAAGGTGAAAAAAGCTCTAAAAGACGCATTACGCCTGAAAGCTGTTGCGCAGGTGCATGCCGAGGTTATAACTCCCTATACGAAACATCCCGTGAAAGCCTATCTGAGGGAACATGGTGACGGACTATTGCTTCTCCAAACAGCCGACGAACTTCTACCGCAGGGCAGTACGCGCTTTTCGGTGTACCGCTTTGGTGTGCGTCATCTTAATAGTACGTTGCTCGCTTTTAACGATATGGGATGTCTGTCGCTAGGTAGCAAACCTCAGAAAGTTGGTCGGAAATCGGAACTCTTTCCTGCTTGCGAGGGTGGGGCCTGGGTGAATCGCTCGGGGCATTTATGTGGCATTGAGCGCGGCGGTCGGCGAGTTTCATCTTATGCCGTGGCTCGCTTAATGCGTAAGGCACATTGTTGGCCTGTATGGTGGAGTCTTAATCTGAAGGCATGGGTGAAAGGAATGCAAGGGACAGAAAAAGTGGCTACGAAGGAGAATGCTCCTCAAAAAGTATATGTGTGTCAACGATTCTTTGTGGCCGATAGTGCACGTTATGAAGGGGAAACATTAGAAACCGCCCAAGGTGTAAGACGCGAAGGGTATGGCGTGCTGACTCTTAAAGATGGCACTACGTATCGTGGACAGTGGTGCGCAGACTCCCTTCGAGAGGGGCAAGTACACTATGCTAAGGGACTATACGTAGGTCAACTTGATTCGCTGATGCGTCCCGATGGAGAGGGACGATTCTATGGAGCAGATGGTGCCTACTATGATGGGGAATGGAAAGCCGGTCGAAGAAATGGACATGGATTTAGTCTTAATGGTCGCCAAATGTTGCATTGTGGTTCGTGGAAAAACGATAGTTTTCAAGGCGAACGCATGATATATACTCGCGATCGTATCTATGGCATAGATATTTCGCGCCATCAGCATGAGAAAGGGAAAAAGAAATATGGTATCAATTGGGCTAATCTGCGGATTACAAGTTTGGGTGGTGGCCGTCGTGTGCAGGGACAGGTGGATTATCCCGTATCGTTTGTTTACATAAAAGCCACCGAGGGAAAGACGGTGTTTAATAAATACTACCCTTCCGACCTACGACAGGCGCGTCGGCATGGCATAGCGGTAGGGTCCTATCATTTCTTTAGCACACGCACTTCTGGTGCACAACAAGCTGCTTATTTTCTGAAAATGGCTTGGATAGCCCCGACCGACCTTCCGCCTGTACTCGATTTAGAACCTACGGATAAGCAGATACGCGACATGGGAGGTGATGAGGCTCTATTTCGTCAGGTGATAGCATGGTTGCGCATCGTAGAGCAGCGACGTGGTAAGAAACCCATACTCTACGTAGGTCAACTCTTTGTAAACAATCATTTGAAACATGCGCCTGCCGTTCTGCGTGGCTACGATGTGTGGATAGCTCGCTACGGCGAATTTAAGCCTTATGTGCGCTTGCTCCATTGGCAGCTCACGCCTTATGGCCGAGTGAGAGGCATCCATGGCGAAGTGGATGTCAATGTGTACAATGGAAGTAAAGAGGAATTTCTTAACTATTGCAAAGGTCACTAATTTATGGACTATTAGGCTCAGAAAAAGGGTGAAAAGTGCGGAAAACGCCAAGTTTGCTTGGCATCATTCGTAGAAAACACTAAATTTGCTGCGCTTACAAGCCGCTTGACTGTTGCATATTGCAGATAATAATCTAAAACAAATTAAATATATACCAAGCTTTTCCTCGCCTTCCATGTTTATTCCGTGAAATGTTTAGCTTCATGAGAGAAATAAGGTAGGGTAGTGATAAGGAAGAAGCCCTAAAACACAAGTATATGAGTCTGAAAATTGTAGTACTTGCTAAGCAAGTGCCCGATACCCGCAATGTGGGTAAGGATGCGATGACTCCGGAGGGTACGGTGAATCGTGCCGCACTTCCCGCCATCTTCAACCCCGAGGACCTTAATGCGCTTGAACAAGCGCTACGTCTGAAAGAACAAAATCCTGGTTCTACTGTACATATTCTCACTATGGGTCCTCCACGTGCCACTGAGGTGATTCGTGAAGGTCTCTACCGCGGTGCCGATGGTGGATATTTGCTTACCGACCGTGCATTCGCAGGTGCAGACACCTTGGCTACAAGCTATGCTCTAGCCCAAGCTATCAAGAAAATTGGTATACCCGATATTGTGATTGGTGGACGCCAAGCCATTGACGGTGATACCGCTCAAGTGGGACCGCAGGTAGCTCAGAAGCTCGACCTCAATCAAGTGACCTACGTGACTAGCGTGGATGAGGTGAAGAATGGCAAGGTAATAGTAACTCGACATATCGATGGTGGTATGGAACGTGTAGAAGCTCCCATGCCCATTTTGCTCACAGTGAATGGAAATGCAGCTCCCTGTCGACCTCGCAATGCCAAACTCGTGATGAAGTATAAGCGTGCTTCGGCACCCATGGAACGTCCAGCAGAGGGCTTGGCTTATGCCGAAGAGTATGAGAAGAAACCTTACTTGACCATAGCGCAATGGAGCGTGGCCGATGTGGATGGTGACCTCAGCCAGTGTGGGTTGGCAGGTTCCCCCACGAAGGTGAAGGCTGTTCAGAACATTGTGTTTAAAGCCAAAGAGAGTAAGCGCCTTACAGGGACCGATGCTGATGTTGAAGGATTGGTCAAGGAATTGCTTGAAAGCCATACAATAGGATAATAGGGTGGGGCTTGGGTTGATAAAAAGTGAATAAGCAAATTCCAAAAATGTTTTTTGCTTGAGTCTAAGTAAGTTAGCAGAATGGCTAACTTACTCTTCTTCTCCCGTTCCCCTCAAAAAATAGTACACATGAACAACGTATTCGTATATTGCGAAATAGATAAGACTCAGGTAGAGGAAGTATCGTATGAACTCCTTACCAAGGGTCGCAAACTCGCCAATGAATTGGGCGTGCAACTCGAGGCTATCGTGGCTGGCTCGGGCATCAAAGGCCAAGTAGAGAAAGAAATTCTTTCTTATGGTGTGGATAAGCTCCATGTGTTTGATGCCGAAGGTCTCTATCCCTACACATCAAAGCCTCATACAAGTATTTTGGTGAACCTCTTCAAACAGGAAAAACCGCAGATTTGCTTGATGGGAGCCACTGTGATAGGTCGTGACCTGGGACCGCGCGTATCTTCATCGCTCACTAGTGGACTGACAGCAGATTGTACGGCACTTGAAATTGGTGATTTCGATGATAAGAAGAATAAAACCCACTATGACAACCTGCTCTATCAGATACGTCCCGCCTTTGGCGGTAATATCGTAGCAACGATTGTCAATCCAGAACATCGTCCGCAGATGGCTACCGTGCGTTCTGGCGTAATGAAAGCCGAGAAAGTGTCCGATGATTATCAGGGTGAGGTAATTTATGAAGATGTGGCTAAATTCGTACCCGAGACTGACTATGTGGTCAAGGTGATTGAGCGCCATGTAGAGAAGGCTAAGAATAACCTAAAAGGAGCTCCTATTATCGTGGCTGGTGGCTATGGCGTGGGCTCTAAGGAAGGTTTTGACTTACTACGCAAGTTGGCCGATGAACTTCATGGCGAGGTGGGCGCAAGCCGCGCTGCCGTGGATGCAGGATTCTGTGAACACGACTTGCAGATTGGTCAGACGGGTGTAACCGTTCGTCCTAAAGTGTACATCGCTTGCGGTATTAGTGGAGCCATTCAGCATGTGGCCGGTATGAAGGAGAGCGGTATCATTATCTCAATTAATACCGATCCCGAAGCTCCAATCAATCAGATAGCCGACTATATCATCACCGGTAGTGTGGAAGAAGTGGTTCCCAAATTCATTAAGTATTACAAGAGCAACAGCAAATAATCATGGCAAACAATTATACAGAGCATCCAGAGCTGAAGTTCGAACTGAACCACCCGCTCATGAAGCACATCGTGGAACTGAAAGAACGTAACTTCCGCGATAAAGAAGAATTTGACTATGCACCGCTCGATTTCGACGACGCAATGGATAACTATGACCGTGTGCTTGATATCACCGGTGAACTAGCTGGTACAACCATAGCCGACAACGCTGAAGGCGTGGATTTGGAAGGTCCGCATCATGAAGGCGACCGCGTGTACTATGCAAGCGGAACTGCTGAAAATCTTGACGCAATGGTGAAGGCAGGTCTCAATGGTATGACCATGCCTCGTCGTTTCGGTGGCTTGAATTTCCCTATCACACCCTATACAATGTGTGCAGAGTTGGTGGCTGCAAGCGATGCTGGTTTTGGAAATATTTGGAGCTTGCAGGATTGTATTGAAACGCTCTATGAATTTGGTAATGAAGATCAGCATAGTCGTTTTATTCCTCGTATATGCGCTGGTGAGACGATGTCGATGGATTTGACAGAACCTGATGCAGGTTCCGACTTGCAACATGTGATGCTGAAGGCTACTTATAGCGAGGAGGAAGGTTGCTGGTTGCTCAATGGCGTGAAGCGTTTTATTACAAATGGTGATGCACAGCTCCACCTTGTCTTGGCTCGTTCGGAGGAGGGTACTACCGATGGTCGTGGCCTTTCGATGTTTATTTATGATAAAAATCAAGGTGGCGTGAATGTGCGTCGCATTGAGAATAAGCTCGGTATTCATGGAAGTCCTACGTGTGAACTCGTTTATAAGAATGCAAAAGCAGAGCTATGCGGCGAGCGTAAATTGGGCTTGATAAAGTATGTCATGGCGCTAATGAATGGTGCTCGTTTGGGAATTGCAGCACAAAGCGTGGGTATTTCACAGGCAGCTTACAACGAAGCGTTGGCTTATGCTCGCGACCGCGAACAATTTGGTAAGGCTATTATTAACTTCCCGGCTGTTTACGATATGCTTGCCCTTATGAAGGCAAAACTTGATGCGGGTCGTGCATTGCTCTATCAGTGCTCACGTTACGTGGATATTTACAAAGCGCTTGATGATATCGCTCGCGAACGTAAGTTGGAGCCAGATGAACGTAAGGAACAGAAAAAATATGCGAAACTGGCCGATTCTCTCACACCTCTCGCAAAGGGCATGAACTCTGAATATTGCAATCAGAATACTTATGATGGATTGCAAATTCATGGTGGTTCGGGCTTCATGATGGAATACCCCATACAACGCTATTACCGCGATGCGCGCATTACCTCAATTTACGAGGGAACTACGCAACTCCAAGTGGTGGCTGCTATTCGCTACGTAACCAATGGCTCTTACTTAGCTCAGATGCGAGAATTTGAACAAGCAAATGTAAGCGAAGATTTGAAAGGCATTCAGACTCGTGCAAAGGCTATGGCTGATAAGTTTGAGGAAGCGGTCAATCATGTAAAGGAAGCTGCTGACGCATCTTTCCACGACCTCTGCGCTCGTCATCTCATGGAGATGGCAGCCGATGTGATTATGCTTCACCTCCTCCTTCATAATGCAACCGAGAATGCACAACTCTTCGGTAAGAGTGTGCGCGTATATGCCAATTTTGTGGAGGCAGAGATAGCTAAGCATCATACTTTCGTGATGAATCTTACTCCAGAGGATGTGGCTCAGTATGAGCAAAAATAAAGCAATATTATCAGCGTAAGAATATTACGCATTAAGATGTGATAGAAAAAAACCGAGAAGAGCATAGGATCAATTACCTATCGCTTTAGAGACGCTCTTCTTATTCTATTCATACAAAAATACAGACAGGCTTTGCGAAGCATATCGCATGGCCTGTCTGTTTTTCTTGCCCCAATAAAGGGGTCACTACGTGAAAAAGTTGTATTTTTGCAGAACATAGGCACAAGAGACTCTCGCAAAGGGAAAACCAACGGAAAATGCCGCTCATTATACACATGATACTAATAAAGAAATTAGACCTCTACATACTCAGAAAGTTTCTCCTGATATTCGCAGGAGCTTTCTTTGTGGTACTGTTTGTCTTCATGATGCAGTTCACGTGGCGTTATGTTGATGATCTGATTGGTAAGGGGTTGTCTTTCGACATCCTTGCGAAGTTCTATTGGTATATGGCCATTACGCTCGTGCGCGATTCTTTGCCGTTGGCAGTGTTGCTCTCTTCGCTCATTACCTTTGGCAATCTTGGCGAGTCATTTGAACTTCTTGCAATGAAAGCTGCGGGCATTCCCTTGTTTCGTATCATGCGGCCATTAGCCATCTTTGCCTTCGGTATGACGTGCACCTCCTTCTATTTTCAGAATGTGGCTTCGCCCAAAGCGCAAATAGAATTGAAAACACTTCTTTTTAGCATGAAGGAACAGTCGCCAGCCGTAGAAATTCCAGAAGGTGTGTTTTATAATGGAGTACCCAATATTAATATCTATGTGCAGAGCAAAAATACTGCTACGGGAATGCTCTATCAGACCATTATATATAAGACAGATCAAGGATTCGACCATGCACAAATAGTGCTGGCAGACTCGGCACGCCTTGAAGTGACACGTGATAAACAACACCTGCATCTTGATTTGTGGAATGGCGAGCAGTTTGAAAGCCTTGAATCGTCGGGCGGCACACAGATGATGCAAAATGGCGCCAACGAACCATTCGATCGTGAAACGTTCAACTATAAGTCGTTGCTCATCGACTTCGATAGCAACTTTAATATGATGGACAAGAATCTTCTTGCTGGTATGCCTACTGCGAAGAATATGCTCCAAATTGAGCACAGCGTGGATTCTATGAATCATGAACTCGACTCTATTGGTAAGCAATATTACAAGGATGCTATTCCCGTCTATTATCGCCGTCCACAGATTTCGACACGTGACTCCGTGATGATGCTTCGTATGTTGCAGAATCATATTGTGCAGAGAGGAAACGCAGGTTCTTCGGCGAATAAAACTAGTTCTTCGACAAAGAAAAGAAGTGTATCTACGCAGCAAGAAGTTGGTATCCCTTTACAAATAGATTCTGTCCTAAGCAAGGCTCCTGCCGATAGAATGCAAATGGCGCGACAAACAGCTCTGTCCAATGCAAAGTCTATCTCGGCGGATTTAGAATGGAAAGCTATGAATACAGACCAAGAAGAACGCGATATTCGCAACCATTGGGTGGAATGGCATAATAAAGTGACTTATTCCTTGGCTTGTATTCTATTCTTCTTCGTGGGTGCTCCGCTAGGAGCAATCATTCGCAAAGGTGGTTTAGGACTTCCAACAGTTATTTCCGTAGCCATTTTTATCGTGTGGTATGTAATTTACATTTCGGGAATGAAGATGGCTCGTGATGGAAAGGTTGACATGGTACTTGGTATGTGGATCAGTTCCATCGTAGTTGCTCCTTTTGGCGTGTTCTTTACTTACAAAGCCAATAAGGATTCTGTTGTGTTTAATATGGACGCTTACCGTCAATTCTTTAGCCATTTGCTTGGGTTCCGTACGCATCGCCACATTTTCCGTAAGGAGGTAATCATCGAAGAGCCTCGTATGGATGTTGTGCTCAGTAACCTGTGCCGTTTGAAAGATTTATGCACAGATTACAATAAAAAGACGCATCTGCTCATCGCTCCAAGCTATATTCGCACATTCTTTCGCTACACTCCTGACACCGCAGTGGAGGAAATTAATGATTTGATGGAGAATATAGTAGAGGAACTATCTAATAGTAAAGATCGCAAAGTGCTCGTCGAACTCAATCGTTTCCCTATCATTTATGTGCATGCCCATACCACGCCTTTCCACAATAAAAGCGTCAATATTGCCGCGGGGGTACTTTTCCCAATTGGTCTTGTGCTTTGGTTCCGTATTTGGCGCTTTCGGTTAAGGTTGCAGCGTGACTTACGAGTGATTGTTCGCACTTCCGATCGTTTGCGGAGCATGTTACAAGGTCAAGTCGTGGGGGAAAACCTCTTTGATAAAGCTAGTGCTAGTCAAAGCAATGTAAGCTCTTTTAATGAAGAAAGCGCTGTAGCAAATACAAACAATACAAGTTTGAGCGAGAACGTTCGTCGTTTCCTAACAAGGCGCAACTTATTCATCGCAGCTCTCGCGGCAGTTGCGCTTCTCGCTATCGGTGTATATGCTCACCATGCATGGCGTCGCTACCAATACAAACGTTACGTGCAAGAACACGGGGTGATGACGCCCAATACTCCGGAGGGGACATCCACTTCCGTGTCGATACCCTTCCAAGGTCCTATAAATACGCAACAGGCTCCTAAAGAACCTATGCAAAAACAATGATACCTACAGGATAGAATTTGCGATATATCCTAAAATACACACTCTGTTTAGGCATTTACAATATCCTTATCAAACAAGAAAATATATCAAACAAGAAATACGATAAATGAGCTCATTCAAACTCGCCTCCATAGAAGAGGCTATACAAGACTTTAGACAAGGTAAATTTGTTATCGTGGTTGATGACGAAGATCGCGAGAATGAAGGCGACTTAATCATGGCTGCAGAACTCGTCACTCCAGAGCATGTAAATTATATGCTCCGCAACGGACGTGGTGTGCTCTGTGCACCGATAACCATTGAACGCTGCAACCAGTTGCAATTGGAGCACCAGGTACAAACCAACACAAGTATGCTTGGAACTCCCTTTACCGTCACGGTAGATTTGCTCGAAGGTTGCACTACGGGGGTGAGTTGCCACGATCGTGCTGCTACCATCCGGGCTTTGGCAGATCCTGATGCACGTCCTGAAAGTTTTGGACGCCCAGGTCATATCAATCCGCTCTATGCACAAGATCGCGGCGTATTAGCTCGTGCAGGTCACACAGAAGCAGCTATCGACATGGCACGCTTGGCAGGCATGCAGCCTGCGGCTTGTCTGATTGAAATTCTCAACCCTGATGGCACCATGGCTCGTATGCCTCAACTGCAAGAGTTCGCTCAACGAGAGGGACTGCATATTATTACCATTAAAGATTTGATAGCCTATCGCTTAAATACGGAATGCTTAGTGGAGCAAGGTGAGGAGGTAGATATGCCTACTGAGTATGGTCACTTCCACTTGATTCCTTTTCGTCAGAAAAGCAATGGATTAGAGCACATCGCTTTGATTAAGGGAGAATGGAAAGAAGATGAACCCGTATTGGTTCGTGTACACTCCTCTTGTATGACGGGCGATATATTCGGTTCGGAACGCTGTGATTGTGGAGAGCAACTTCACAAAGCAATGCGCATGATTGAAAAGGAGGGAAAGGGAGTAGTGCTATATCTCAATCAAGAAGGACGTGGCATCGGCTTGATGGCAAAGATTGCCGCTTACAAGTTGCAAGAAGAGGGCTACGATACAGTAGATGCGAATATCCACCTCGGCTATGATCCTGATGAGCGTGACTATGGTGTAGGCGCCCAGATATTGGGTATGCTTGGTGTGAGAAAAATGCGATTATTGACCAATAACCCCGTGAAGCGCGTGGGGCTTGAAGCTTATGGTCTTGCAATTACAGAAAATGTCCCCATTGAAATCACGCCTAATAAGTATAATAAGCGTTATCTCGAGACCAAGAAAGATCGCATGGGGCATACGCTGCACTTTTGATAATCCGATAAAATAAACTCCGATATATCCCATAAAGTTTGAGCCTAACATTGTGTTTGGGGTCTATCAGAAAAATTCTAACCTATCAAACTTTTATCATTATGGACTATAATTTTTATAATTATTCGCCCAATGAGCCTAAAACTACGGTTCGCGAGAGAAGTTCAGCCTTTCCTGCACTAATGTCGAAAGTCTATCTTTGGATGACTTTGGCATTAGCCATTACAGGTCTTACTGCCTACTATGTGGTAGGCAATGAGCAGTTGTTTTATAGCGTCATAGGTAATCAAGCTGTATTTTGGAGCTTGCTCATTGGTGAATTAGCTTTGGTATGGATACTCTCTGCATGCATCAATAAGTTGTCGTTTCCCGTGGCAGGACTGATGTTCGCACTATACTCAATATTGAATGGTGCCACGCTCTCGGTGATATTGTTTGCTTACACGATGGAGAGCGTTGCTACCACTTTCTTCGTGACAGCGGGAACTTTTGGAGCCATGAGTCTCTTTGGGGCAGTGACTAAACGCGACCTCTCTGGAGTGGGACGCTTCCTCTATATGGCGCTCATTGGACTAATTATTGCTACCATTGTAAATATCTTTGTGGCAAGCGACATCTTCTCATGGGCGTTGACCTACGTAGGTGTGTTCATTTTCTGTGGATTAACAGCGTATGACACACAAAAGATGAAAGAAATATTGCGCCAAAGCGAAGGCCTGGGCGAGACCAATCTGCTCAAAATAGCCTTGCTTTGCAGTCTTTCTCTCTATCTCGACTTTATTAATTTGTTCCTCTATTTGCTGCGTATCTTTGGCGGTAGAAGAAATTGAGGCACATATACCCTTTGATGCCTCTACGCCAATGCAGCGTAAGAGGCATCTTGCAAATAAATAACTTAATAGTCTATTGGTAATATGTCGTAGTTACGTGGGTAATAATGCTAGTAGCTATGTCGGTAAAATCTGATAGCAGAACAGAAAACACTTGTAAGCTCTTCCGTTGAAGGTTCTTGGTGGTCCTCTTCGAAATAGCAATACACTAAACAAATAAACAACATGCTTTCATCACTCGTAAACCGCTTGGCCCCCTCGGCCACTCTCGCCATGTCGCAAAAGAGCGCAGAGCTCAAAGCACAAGGCATTGACATTATCAATCTGTCGGTAGGAGAACCCGATTTCGACACTCCTGACCATATTAAGGAAGCTGCCAAGAAGGCCATCGACGAGAATTATTCTCGTTACTCTCCCGTTGCAGGTTATCCTGCACTTCGCAAGGCCATCGTAGCCAAGTTGAAAAACGAGAACGGATTGGATTTTACTCCCGACCAAATTGTATGTTCCAATGGTGCTAAGCAGTGCGTGTGCAATGCTGTAATGGCTCTTGTCTCTCCAGGTGAAGAGGTTATCATCCCCGCTCCCTATTGGGTGAGCTATCCTCAGATGGTGCTCATGGCCGATGGTAAGCCCGTATTTGTAGAAGCCACAATCGAGCAAGATTTTAAGATTACTCCCGCTCAACTTGAGGCTGCTATTACTCCAAAGACGCGTGCCATCATCCTTTGCTCGCCGAGCAATCCTACAGGTTCTGTGTATAGTCAAGAAGAACTAGAGGCTCTTGCAGAAGTGCTTCGCAAGCACGATGGTGTATACGTGATTAGCGATGAGATCTACGAACATATCAACTATGTGGGCCATCATGCCTCCATCGCTCGTTGTGAAGGGATGAAGGATCGCACTGTTGTAATCAATGGTGTATCTAAGGCTTATGCCATGACAGGCTGGCGTATAGGCTTTGTAGCCGCTCCTCTCGAAATAGCAAAAGCTTGTAGCAAACTCCAGGGTCAGTACACTAGCGGTCCTTGTTCTGTAAGCCAAATGGCGGCCACCGAAGCATTTGCTGGTCCGCAGGAATGTGTGGAGACAATGCGTCAAGCTTTCCAGCGCCGTAAGGAACTCATCGTACGTTTGGCTAAGGAAGTTCCTGGTTTCGAGGTGAACGATCCTCATGGAGCCTTCTATCTCTTCCCCAAGTGTAGCTATTATTTTGGTAAGACCGATGGCCAGCGTGTCATTAAGGATTCTATGGATTTCGCCATCTATTTGCTCGAGGTAGGCCACGTGGCTACAGTTGGCGGTGCTGCTTTTGGCTCTCCCGAATGCTTCCGTATGAGCTATGCAACAAGCGACGAAAACATTGTTGAGGCTCTTCGTCGAATCAAGGAAGCCGTAAGCAAACTTAAATAAATCTCTTATATTTACACACACAAAGAGGCGATCTGTTACTTCAGACCGCCTCTTTGTGTGTAATGATGATGAAACAACGGGAAAAGGAAATATCTCTTATAACTCGCACACCAAAGGAATAAGTAGAGGAACGCTCATATCGAGTAGCATGCCATGAAAAAGAGCCACGGGAATCATGTCTTTGCCCGATACGCGGCCGATGGCGGGCAAACAGACATCTACGGAAGTGACACCCGCTGCCGTGATAGGAGCCAATGGACCAAATAATTTGCAAATCAGTGGGGCAAAAATCAAGGCAATTAACTCGCGACATACGTTGGAAAGCAATGCAATAGTGCCTAGTTCTGCAGCCACTTGCTCACCCAATGATGGAATTTTTAGCTGGGTGACTAATATGGATGAAAGTGAATAGTAGCCCATGCCAGCCCCCACTGCTACACAGTCGAACACATTCCAGTGACTCAGAAATATACTCACTAGAGCCGAAAAAACTATTGTACCCGTGATAGTAGTGAGAGGAAGTAAAAGCATTTTCGGACGGAAATTTCTTAGAATTGCTTTAAAATTATCGCTACAGCCCACACTTAGTCCCACCTGGAACATCAACGCATACAATATATATAATGAAAGATTGTGGAGTTGCCAGTTGAGACCACATACGTGGCCAATCACGCAACCTGCCACAAACATTAGGAGCACGCCGATGCTTTGAATCATGCCTTCTTCTCCTCCTTTCTGCCAATTACGTAGTGCCAAATAAGCCAGCCGCCCAGTGCACTTCCTGTGATAGCTGCAAGGCTGATAATTAGTGCTTGCCCGCCGTATACCCAAAGGTTGTTTACGATTAGGCTATTCTCGCCCACCGAAAGCCCCAAAACAAAGAGCATGAAGCAGATGGTCAGGGTTATCGTAAAGTTTACGTGGCGTAGCCCTTTCCAACGGCGCAATCCGAAACCCGCTACCACGCCGCAAAGAGCCACCATTATTACTGAAAACATATCTTGTAAACATTTCTCCTCTCGAATGTATCTATCATCCTATTCCGAGAATTATGTGATATAACTGTTATTTCGGAGTGCAAAGTTAGCAATATAATAGCGCTTCGAGGCTCCTCCTGCACTGAAAAAGAGAAAAACCTTCGCTCAAAGCGTGCAAATATGCCTATCTTGTTGTACCTTTACGCTCTATAATCTACATACTGAAAAAGTTTTGGAAAGAGCGAGGTGAGACCATACTGCGTTCATACTTCTCTACTAACGAAACTTCAATGCAGAATACCTATGAATATAGCAGAAATTATATCTAAGCAACTCGGTCTGCGCACCCATCAGGTAGAGAGTACCATTAATTTATTGGCAGCTGGAGCTACTATCCCTTTTATTAGTCGTTATCGAAAAGAAGCTACGGGTGGCCTTAATGAGGTGCAGGTAGCTCAGATACAGGAACAGAATGCACGCCTAGAAGAGCTCGTGCATCGCCGCGAATACATACTTCAAACCATTGATGAGCAAGGAAAACTCACTGAGCCTTTGCGTAAACGTATTAGCGAATGTTGGGATGCCACGCTGCTTGAAGATCTCTACTTACCTTTTAAACCTAAACGTAAGACCAAGGCCGAGGCTGCTCGTAAAAAAGGGCTCGAACCGTTAGCCGAACTCTTGCTGACGAAACCCTATAATAAGCCCGAGGAAGCCGCTCGCTTTTTTGTGAAAGGCGAAGTGGCAGATGTTGACGAGGCTCTGCAAGGAGCGCGCGATATCATAGCCGAACGTGTGAATGAAGATGAGCGTACGCGCCAAACTGTGCGTCGATCCTTTGAATGTACCGCCATGATTCGTTCCAAGGTTGTTAAAGCACGTGAGGCTGAGGCTGGCAAATTTCGTGACTATTTCGATTGGAGTGAGCCTCTTCGACGTTGCACATCCCATCGTCTGTTGGCTATGCGTCGAGGCGAAAGTGAGGGCTATCTGCGTGTGAGCATTGGCCCGTCCGACGATGCCGATTGTCTCTCGCGCATAGAACGTCCGCTCGTCAAAGCAGGATCGCCTGCTGCTATGCAAGTGCAGACAGCTATTGCCGATGCTTACAAGCGTCTGCTTCGTCCTAGCATCGAGACTGAATTTGCCGGACAGAGCAAGCATCAAGCTGATGAAGAAGCTATTCATGTCTTTGCCAGTAACTTGAAACAACTTCTTCTTGCTCCGCCATTGGGTCAAAAACGCATTATGGGTATCGATCCTGGTTTCCGCACAGGTTGTAAGGTCGTATGTCTTGATGCACAGGGAAACTTGCTCCACAATGAGACAATTTTTCCTCATCAGCCTCAAAATCAGTATGCCCGTTCGGGTTTCAAACTTCACAGTCTCGTAGAACAATATAAGATAGAAGCTATTGCCATAGGCAATGGTACGGCTGGTCGCGAAACGGAAGAACTTGTCAAAAGCCTCCATATCAAGAGTGTTGACGTGTTCCTTGTGAGCGAAGACGGAGCTTCCGTCTATTCTGCTTCCAAACTTGCCCGTGAGGAATTTCCCGACTACGATGTCACTGTGCGTGGTGCCGTGAGTATAGCTCGTCGACTAGCTGATCCATTAGCAGAGTTGGTCAAGATTGATCCGAAATCAATCGGTGTGGGGCAGTATCAGCATGATGTAGACCAGGCAGAACTGAAAAAGTCGCTCGACCTCACCGTGGAAAGTTGCGTCAACACTGTGGGCGTAAATCTCAACACCGCATCGAAGCATCTTCTCACTTATGTATCGGGGCTTGGACCAGCTTTAGCCCAAAACATTGTAGACTATCGTGCAGAACATGGTGCCTTTCGTTCGCGCCGCGACCTTCTTAAAGTGTCCCGTCTAGGAAGCAAAGCTTTTGAACAGTGTGCTGGCTTTCTTCGCATTCCTGGTGCCAAAAATCCGCTCGATAATACGGCCGTTCATCCCGAACGCTATGCCTTGGTGGAAAAGATGGCTCACGATGCGGGTTGTGATGTAGCCACGCTCATTGCCTCGCCACGACTTCGAGCTGCCATTGATCTTGGTCACTATGTAAGTGCTGAAGTGGGTCTGCCCACGCTTACTGATATAATGCAAGAACTTGCCAAGCCTGGGCGCGACCCACGTGGCGTAGCGAAAGTGTTCAGTTTTGCCGAAAATCTTCATACCCTCGACGACCTTCGCATCGGAATGGAAGTGCCAGGCGTCGTGACCAATATTACTAAATTTGGTTGTTTCGTTGATATGGGCATTAAGGTAAAAGGCCTCGTACATATCTCACAGATGGCCGACCATTATGTTAAGGATCCTGCAGAGGTGGTGCACATACAGCAACAGGTGATGGTCAAAGTAATCGACATAGACGAGGAGCGTGGACGTGTGGCGCTGAAACTTATACAGTAACTTTTCCTTAATTCACTAGCAACTAAAGAAGATGACAGATAACGATTATATGCGCAAGGCACTAGAACAAGCCCGCATGGCTTTCGATCGTGATGAAGTGCCCGTGGGAGCCATAGTGGTGTGCAACGATCGCATTATAGCGCGTGGTCACAATCTTACCGAAACTCTCAACGACGTGACAGCTCATGCCGAGATGCAAGCCATTACGGCTGCTGCCAATGCTCTTGGAGGAAAATATCTTGATGTGTGCACTCTCTATGTCACGGTGGAACCTTGCGTGATGTGTGCTGGAGCCATTGGTTGGTCGCAACTCGGAAGGCTCGTTTATGGTGCAGCCGATCCTAAACGAGGTTATAGTGCCTATGCACCTAATGCACTTCATCCTCGCACACAGGTGACTACAGGTGTACTAGAAGAAGAATGTGCACAATTAATGAAAGATTTCTTCAAACGTAAACGCTAGGATGGCCGATCACAATCTATTAGGACAAGAAGGAGAGCGGCAAGCCATGCTCCATCTGATGCATAAGGGCTATACTCTGCTAGAGCATAATTGGCGTTCTGGGCATTTGGAGATAGATATTGTGGCCGAATGGCATGGCGAGATTGTGTTCGTAGAAGTGAAAACGCGAAGAAACGAAGATTTTGCCCCAGCTGCCGAAGCTGTGACGTTGTATAAAAAACGCAATCTTATAGCCGCTGCCCGTGCTTATTTGGCTTATCACCACTTGATTGGTCAACCTTATAGTTACGATATTATCACAGTGGTGGGCACTTCGGCGCCTTTCCAAATCACGCACATTCGCCACGCTTATAATGAGGAGAAAGTGAGAGAAAAAAGTAAAAAGCTCTTTAGGTGATTTTTTTGTTAGTTGGCCTGGTTGTATCGCTCACTATGCGCCTTCAGTTGTTATTAAAAGTCTACTTTCCATGCCACGCAAAGTAGCATCATCAGAATGGAAAGACCTATCCATAATTTCGGAAATTGAGTATTCTATAAGATATGTCAAAACTCTCTCTTAACCTACCTTCTAACTGGCAACACATTCATCTGAGTAGCACAGACTCTACAATGCTCCGATTGCGCGATGAGGTGTATGCTCGTGTTGCTGAAGAATTTGTACTCCTTACTGCCGACTATCAATCGGCTGGACGTGGACAGCGTGGTACCTCTTGGGAGGCCGATGCGGAGCAGAATTTACTATTTGGCTTTCTTTTCCACCCCGTGGAGGTGAATGCCATGCACCAGTTTTCTTTGTCAGAAGCCTTGGCATTGGCTGTATGCGAATGTCTTTCTGCTTATGATGAGGGCTTCAGTGTAAAGTGGCCCAACGATGTTTATTGGCACGAACGAAAAATATGTGGCATGTTGCTCGAACATGATTTGCAAGGTTTGCATATTGCCACTACTCTGACGGGGGTGGGGGTGAATGTCAATCAGCAAACATTTCGCAGCAATGCTCCCAATCCTGTCTCACTCAAGCAAATCACGGGGAACAATGTGGATAGAGCCGTATTGCTCGAGAACATTCTGAATAGATTCCAGAGTTATTACAGACAGTTGCAAAGCGGAGACTATCAGTCGCTTCATACGGCCTATATGCATCGGCTCTATCGTCGAGAAGGAGTGCATCCTTTTGAAGATTCTGAGGGCTCATTCAGTGCCTCTATTGAGAATATCTCTCCTCTTGGCATGCTCACGTTGCAACGTGAAGATGGTTCTCAACGTACGTATGCGTTTAAGGAAGTAAAGTTCGTAGTGCCTTCCTCTAAGGAAAGACAAGTATAGTGATAATGTGAGTATGCCGCTCAATGGGAAGTTTTTATGTGTTGTCGTCATTTGACTACACAGAAGAATGTTTCCTTATAAACGGAAAAATGTATGCTTGCAATATTTTTTTTAAAAAAAAGTGACGGAAGTTTTGGTAGATTGGGAAAAAGTCGTACCTTTGCACTCGCAAACGAGAAATAACGATGCTCGCAAGCGCACAAAGATGGCGCGATAGCTCAGATGGTTAGAGCGCATGATTCATAATCATGAGGTCGACAGTTCAATCCTGTCTCGCGCTACAAAAAAGCAGTTGCTTACAAAGCAACTGCTTTTTTGTATACCCATTTCGAAGCGAACGTGCTAAAAGTTAGGCGAAATGTCACGCTATTAGCAAAAAAAGTAGTAATTTTGCGTCGAAATTATAAGAAACAAACAACAATACTCCAATGATTAAATCACAAGACATCAAGAAGGGTACTTGCATCCGCTTGGACGGCAAACTCTATTTCTGCATTGACTTCCTTCACGTAAAGCCCGGTAAGGGTAACACCATCATGCGTACCACTCTGAAGGACGTGGTGACTGGTCGCGTGCTTGAGCGTCGCTTCAATATCGGAGAAGCTCTTGAAGACGTACGCGTAGAGCGTCGCCCCTACCAGTATTCATATGCTGAGGGTGATCAGTATCATTTCCTCAACCAAGAGACTTGGGACGATGTGATTATTGAGAAGGATCTCATCACAGGCGTAGACTTCATGAAGGAAGGCGACATTTGCGAAGTAGTAAGCGACGCTTCAACAGAGACTATCCTCTTTGCCGAAATGCCCGTGAAGACTCACCTCAAGGTGACTTACACTGAGCCTGGTCTTAAGGGAGATACTGCCACCAACGCAACGAAGCCTGCTACACTCGAAACAGGCGTAGAAGTACGCGTTCCCCTCTTCATCAACGAGGGTGAAATGATTGAGGTTGATACTCGCGATGGTTCTTATCTCAACCGCGTTAAGGCATAAATATTGCTTTCATAAGAGGATTCCCCTCACAGAGAGATAGACCAAAAGTTTAGATTTGGTCATTCATAAAAAAGACTTGCAACACTCCGACAGAATGTTGCAAGTCTTTTTTTGGTATGCTCGGCATGAGCTTATTCTAACGGGTGCAAGTCCCTAGTAAGCCCTAATAGCGGGAATTACATAGCCAAGAGCAAGGGTGTTCATCGTGAGGTGAAATCTTACGATTCGTGAAACTCGCCTCATCGTGGATTATTTAGGCCTTCCAGAAGGTTGTTTTAACGATGAAGATGAAGCTGTTTCTACGACCTAAATCTTAGTACTCTAACGATGAAGATCATTAGGTGCTAACGATGAAGACCGATAGGTGCTAACGATGAAGACCGATAGGTGCTAACGATGAAGACCGTTAGACTCTATGGATAAAGACCGATAGGATAGACTGATTTTGAACGCATAACGAGGTGATTTTGCCTCGCGCGCGCGTGT
>UQKO01000036.1 GCA_900541575.1 uncultured Prevotella sp. | reverse complement strand
AGACATAAAGTTCTTCATGTTTAGAATAGCTACTCAATATGCATGATATGAGCAAGCCTCTTTTTACCATCATACCAACCGGAAATATCCGCTGATCCATACTTTGGGCGTATTGTGTTCTATAAGCCGCATATCGGCGTGGGTTTCTCAGCGTTGCTTGTCCTCGGGGAAAGGTAATGCGAAGACCTGGTTACGTGGGACGAGTAACGGATACAGACTCCCACGCTTTTTGTATATAGACGTGAACATTCATTTATTACCAATGCGAAAGTCGGGGAGTGGCTGGAGTGAAAAATTTTGTGTTATAATGGTTGAACGCAGATTAGTTTTCGAGCATTTAATGCGTGACGCATTTCATTGCGAAAGAGCAGATTTCTCTTTTGTTAATGCAGACTGCTATGATGCAGGTATTGAAAAGCACCCAGAGATTAAGGCCTATATGGTGTGTGCTTTGATAGCGTTAGCACGCAATGAAAATTATTCATCATTTTCATCAGAGCTGCTGAAGTTGGCAAAACTGATTGATGGAAGAAACAAATTCTCCAATGCTGATTTTGATTCGGCATTGGAACATGTAAAACAAATTATCCCAGAATTATGAAAAGCAAAGAGCAACTTATTAAGGAAGGCAATGACCTCCTTGCTTGTGTGAAGAAAGCATATGTGCATGGAGTAGATATGCCACAAGCAGACGTGATGGACCAAGTCAACATTGATAAATTAAATGATTGGCATGAACAGGTAGAAGATTATGTAGAGAAGTATGGCTTAAATACTCAGCGTGAAAGATTGGCTGATTGTTCCTGGATCGTCAACCATAGCCGGGTTAGTGTTGAACGCATAAAACGTATAATCAAGATACTTGAGAGCGTCGAATCAAAGTAAAATGAATGTGGCTACAGGACTTCTTGTTCTGTAGTTACTTAAAACTCAAAATTATGAAGCGAACAATTACATCACTTTTAGCTATGTTTGTTTGCGCATTTACTTTTGCGCAACATACATCTTTGACTGTGGATAATCAAACACCAGGTTGGTTGTCAAGAAAAATCAATTTCGGAGATCAAGAGACCGTTGAAAACTTGAAAGTAACAGGTTATATGAATGCAACAGATTTCGATTTCTTGATGGATTTAAATAACAATCGTAAGTTACAAGGTGTTATAGATTTGTCTGAAGTAAATATAATCAAAGGGGGAAATGTAACAACTTGTAGTATAGAAAGAGATAACATGTTGGGAGATTATATATTCGGTTATAGAAAAAGATTACGGAAATTGATAACTCCAGAGAGTGCAGATTCAATGTCAATTAGTTGCTTTTATTATATGGGAGGCACTGGCTATGGAACTTCGATTATAGACACATTGATAATTAATGGGAAAATGCAAGAGGTTAGCAGTGATAGAGATGGTATATTGTATTTGAAACTCCCTGAGACAGCACAAGTATTTTGGCCAAAATATTATCATAATAGTTATTATGTAGGTGAAAATTACTATAAGAAGAAGACGTTAGTACTGCCTCCAAAGATTCGATATATATATCATAATGGTGATGTGCGCATTCCTCGTATTATATGTTATGTAACAAATCCACAACAAATAAAATTATACGGAAGCGTTTATGCGAAAGTTATTTGTGACACTCTTTATATTCCAAAAGGTTGTACAAAGCCGACGGCAATACAAGCTAGTGTTGTTATCCAAATGATAGACGTAGAGAAGGTAACGTTGAATACTCATCGCACTAGTGTTCATGTGGGAGACGAGAACATTACACTAAGCACATCTTTATCTCCTTCAGATGCTATGAATAAACCATTAACATGGTATAGTACGGATGAAGAAGTTGCTATTGTTGATAGTGGAAAAATTGCAGGAAAAAAGTTTGGCTCGGCAAAAGTCATTGTAGAAACCTACAATGGAAAACGTGATACTTGTGATGTTCATGTATATGAGCATACCACGGGGGTGCGTTTTGCTGACGGTAATCCACAGACAATCTATGTAGGTGATAATGTGCAGTTAAAAGCAGAAACATTGCCATTAGGAACATCTGATAATGCTATTTCTTGGAGTAGTTCTGATCCACAAATTGCTACGATTGATGCAATTACGGGACGTTTGACTGCATTGCAGCAAGGAACTTGTATAATTAAAGCTACATCTACAGATGGAAACTATGTATCTAGTCAAACTATGGGGGTTCTTCAGCATGTCACCAACGTGCGCTTGAACACACACTCGCACAACATGAATACAGGTGAAGAATTTCAGTTGCAATGCGCTGTTACACCTGCTAATGCTGATAATAAAGACGTGATTTGGAGTAGCTCTAATGATGAGATCGCATCGGTAGACCAAAGTGGTAAGGTAAAGGCTTTGAAGCGCGGCCAAGTAAAGATCGTAGCAACTTCAAAGGACGATAATAGCATATCAGATGTATGTGAACTTACCATTACGCAACATGCTACGGCTATAGAACTCGATAAGCATGAAGCACGCTTAGCTATTGGCAATACCATTGCCTTGAATGTAAAAGTATCTCCGCAAGATGTGAATAACGATAAGGTAACGTGGAAATCTTCGGATAATGGCGTGGCACGAGTAAGCGACGATGGCATTGTAACTGCTGTAGGTAAAGGTACGGCCAAGATTACAGCTACAACTTCCGATGGTTCTTATCTGTCAGATGTGTGCGAAATAACAGTATGGCAACCTGTAACAAGTGTTTCGCTTGAAAAGCATGAATGTTCGATGAAGGTAGGTGAAACAACAACTTTACGTACTTCAATCTCGCCAAATGAAGCGGACAACAAAAACTTGGTGTGGACATCAAGTAATGAGAGTGTTGCAATCGTAGAAAACGGAGTTGTTACAGCCCATGCAAGTGGTAAAGCCCGCGTAAGCGTAACAACGGCAGATGGATCCGAACTTTCTGATGATTGTGAGATAACGGTTTTTCAACCCGTGATAGGTGTAAACGTTGAACCGCGTACTTTGACTTTGAAATCAATCGGTGCTACCAAACAATTAACAGCCGATGTATTGCCTGAAAATGCAGACAATAGGAATGTAAAATGGAGTAGTGCTAATACTTCAGTTTGTCTTGTAATGGATAATGGTATGGTTGTTGCCGTAGGCGAGGGCTCTTCTGTGGTAACCGCTACAACCGTTGATGGCGGCTTTACGGATTTTTGCGTAGTAAACGTGGAGTTACCTAAAGACGATAAACGTCCTGTTACGGGAATCAAACTTGAACAGAATAGCGTGACACTTTCAAAAATAGGGGAAACCGTAAAACTGAAAGCAACCGTGTTGCCTGCAGATGCTGACAATCCCAATATACAATGGGAAAGTTCAGATCGTACGGTTTGTTTGGTAATGAATGATGGTACGGTTGTGGCTATAGGCGATGGCTCTTCCATTATTACAGCTACAACTGAGGATGGTGGCTTCTCTGCTCAATGCGTGGTGGTTGTGAAATCTGCGCCATCTGCTATTACAGAAACAAGTCGTGATGTAATAGTTGTCAAGGCTGAAAACCATTACATTTGTGTTGAGGGAATGTCCAAAGATGATAAGCTTCAAATATTCTCTGCAGATGGTACGAATGTTTATAGTGGTAAGGTTAGCAGAGTACATGTAGAGGCAGGAGTTTATCTTGTAAAGATTGGAAACGAGATTGTTAAGGTCATTGTAAAATAAGACTTTAGCTTTTGGGAAAAATCAAAATCGGCTGTACAAAGCATTGGCGCTTGTGTACAGCCGATTTTGCATAAGGATTGAGGGGAAGTTGTGGCGGAGCGTGGTTGGAGACACACTCTCTTACGGTCTATTCTGATTATCAGCTCGAACGCTTCCTGCATGCTTCTCGCTAAATTCGCGGTTGATGTCGGCGAGCTCTTTGAGACCGAAGATGTAGTCGTCGTAGAGGTCGTCCATGTCGATGCCTTCACAGTCGGAACCGCCGAAGGAAAGGGATGTCTTGACTATTTCAATACGCTCTTCTGTGGTGGTATCTTTGATTAGTAGACTTTTCATGTGGTTGATATTTTAGTTTTGAGTTTATCGTGTGTTTTGAGGTCATTAAGTTATAATATAACCTTAATTCTTTCCAGAAATACTTGGAAGCAGAGGAAACTTTATAATCTTAAACCTCCAAACTTTGAGATTTATAAGCGGCGTATAGCCCGTCGACAAGCAGCGAGCGTGCGTTCATTTAAGGCTTGGCGGCCTTTCGTACCACCGAGTTGTATACTCTTGATGAGGCGAAACCCGCTGTAATGGAATATCTCTCGCAGTGCTCGCACAACGCCACGTGTCTGATGAAACCAGATGTTGAAGGGCCAACGTGTGGTGGATGTGGTGACCACAATGGCACGCTTCCCTTTGTGGAGTGGGAGAGGAATCCCCCAACGATTTTCGCCCATCATGCCATAGACTATGCGGTCGAAGAGCAGTTTGAGTTGGCCTGGAATGTTTCCCCAATAACAAGGTGCTCCCACAATGAGTACGTCGCACCAGCAAATCTGTTGCAGTGTGTGCTGCGCATCATCTTCGGGCAAAACGCATTCTAACTTCTTGCGGCAAGCCATGCATCCTTTGCATGGAGCCACCTTCATTTCGTCGGTGCGAAGCATTCGTACTTCATGGTGCAATGCTTGTGCTTCTTCTGCCATGGCAGTGAGCATCTGATGAATGTTTCCGCCTCGGCGTGGGCTCGCATTGATGATGAGAATCTTCATAGGATAATCTTCGTTAGAATGTGCAAAGTTACGAAGAAAAGTTTTAGAGGAGTAGAGAAAGTGCACTAGATTCGTGTGGGTGGATGGAGCTATTGGGGGGTTCAAGTTCTCAACCTAAGTACCAATAATCTTTCAATGCAAGTATTTTCGTATTCTCTCATTCCGCCCCCACGCTATAATTTATAATGACGATGCGTCATACTGAAAGGCTACGCGCTCATCTCCGTTCCAGCAATGAATTAGGCCGCAGCGGTGGAATCCTTCTTTGAGGATTGCTCCTTGCATGGGCTTGTTGTCCTGATGTGTGTCGATACGTATGCTTTCATGGTGTCTGAGAGCGAGTTGCATGGCGATTCGAAAAACTCCTTTGACAGCTCCCGTGCTGGCAATGCGATGAATTGTGGCGTATGGTCGATTGCTCAACCAAGTCCCTTCATAGATGGTAGAGTAGGTGGAGTCTGTTCCGCCGCGAAGCACAAAGGTTGCCTCTATTTGTCCGTTGTGTACCACCACATAACTGTCGCCGCTATTGATGTCTTCAGTGATCAACTCCTCGCTGGGATAATTCTCGTCCCATTGGTTGGGATTTCCCGCTTGCGTCATAAAGTGCCGAGCATGGGCAAAAATTTTGAGTAAACGGGGCAAGTCGGCCAGTGTGGTCGGTCGGACGATGTTGTTGCCTGCCATTGCAATGCTTTCTCCCTCACGGCTAATGCGCCAAAATGGAATGCCCTTTTCTTGGCAAAATGGCTCCATGCGCCATGCTGATTCAAAGCCACTCATCACAAAATGCATTGGTATGAAAAGTCCTACGCGAAATCTGCTGATAAATTGCCTTGCTCCTAGAGTATAGCCATTTCCTATGCGTCCGTCTACGGGAAACATTACAATATCAAATTCATCCGTCAGTTTCTTGATATCCTTTAGTTCGCCAAGGAATCGTTTCTCTTCAGCCACAGGGTTCACTTGTATGCCAAATTCCGTGCTGAAGCATGGCCCATCGGCCGTTGCATCAGCAAGGAAGCGAGCGTACCAGTTGCAGAGATCGCCCGCATGGAAAATGCGTTGTCCGCCTGTTTCCACTATCCAACTCACTCCACTATCATTGCTCCCTGTGGCCGTCACTTTTACGTCTCCGTCTGTCCATGAAGCCCCTTTCCCCATCCAAGCGTCAGCTTCTTCTTTCTGCGCTCGTCGATGCTTCAAGATGTCCTTCGAGAGAATATAGTTGATTGGAGTTTTAGGCCAAAGTTTGCGCCATTGGAAGATATCATGGTTGAAGTGATCCTCATGGAAGTGGCTTGCAAACACGTAGAATGGCTTTTCTTTATTTTCGCGAAACAGGCGCTTCACTACATCGTTGGGGTCCATCCAACAATCGAAGATAAGTACGCATTCGTCTGTGACCAAAGCAAATCCGCTATGAAATATATAGGTAATTTCTATCATGGTACTTTCAGTTGTAGATATTGGGAAGTATAATATCCGTTTAGGGTGGTTCTATATCAGAAGTAATAGAACCACCCCTTTCGTTGTAGTGTTGGCAAAGGTAAGACAAAAAGGGCGGAATGTCAAGCATAGGCGCAATTTCTTCCGTTTGCGAAAGTACTTCCGTTCGTTTGCTCGTGTACGTTTTTGGCTCAGCGGATATTGTGTGTTGGTATTATCCTAATGTCTCATTTTATTTGCTTATCTCCCTCATCTGCTCTTTGCAAGAATCGTTTGTTTCTATTTACTCACCCTGATTTTGCCATCCGCAGATTTACTCTTTGCCATCTGCAAACCATCATTCATTGCTTTACCGGACGGCAGCGGTAGCTTTACCGGACGGCAGCGGTAGCTCTACCGGACGGCAGTGGTAGCTCTACCGGACGGCAGCGGCAGCTCTACCACTGCCGTCCGGTAAAGCCCAAAATGCTCATCGAGCAATGAAAAGGTCATATTCGTGGCACGCATGTGCGGATGCAGAAGTGCAATATCCTGTAGATGTAGATATTATCTACGATGGTTGCAAAGTAGTAGACAGATAGGTAGCACACATTTGCAAGGCGTTGGCAATAGGACACTATCTATCTCACTCGCTTCGTACGTAAGACACATCAGATGTCGCATAAAGACATCTTACAAGGATGTGCGTCGTTGGTATTTGGCGGATAAGACCGATGTATGCTTTTTGCTCAATTTGAACTTGGACTTTTTTTCAGTGAACACTAAATAAGAAGTTCCCGTTTGAGGAAAGCAGAGCCATATTAAATGCAGCACTATATAATATAATACAGATTTAGTAGGGCAGACGCAACTGAGCAACAAGCCCTCTTGACTTCGTCAATGTGCCACCCAAATTAGAAATGGTCCTTTGATAGGTCGAAAAGTGACAAAGTCAGGAAACTGCTCTCCCTACTCATAGCTTGCTTCGCTCGTCTTAAATCATTACATTTGCAAGCCGTAAAGCACAAGAAAAAAACAACACGCCCACGGAATTTGGTCATAAGTAATTCCGTGGGCGCATTAAAACGTCTATTGTATAAAATATGTATCCCATAATAGAAGACCTTGATTTCATAGCCATCGACTTCGAAACAGCCACAAATAGCAGATCCTCTATCTGTGAGGCAGGAGTCTGTTTAGTCAGGAGCGGACAGATAAGAGAAACACGCTCTTGGCTCGTACAGCCCGAGGGTAATAAATATGCTTGTTGGAATATTCAAGTGCATGGCATTCATCCCGAGGATACTGCTCACTCACCCGCTTTTCCCGAAGTATGGGATGAGATTCTTGATTATCTTGATGAGGTGCCCGTGCTAGTAGCTCATAATGCGTCTTTCGACATCTCTTGTCTTCGCCGCTCACTGAGTTATTATGGTCTAGCCACGCCCGACGTAGACTATTATTGCTCCTTACGTGCTGCCCGTAGTCTGTACAACTTTCCGAGTAATCGGTTGGGCGACCTTTGCGCTCAATTTTGCATACCCGAAGGTACTCACCATCGGGCTGGCGATGATGCCGAGATGTGTGCCCGTCTCTTTCTTCGTGAAATAAAAGATGCTGGATGGTGTACGCTTGAAGATATGAAATGTTTTGGCGGAAAGTTGTAAACGGGAGGAGATAGAAACTCTTGGTGTATAGATGCTTACACTCCCCCAATAATAGAATTATATATCTTCCTCTTCTGATGGCAGAAGATACATCGGCCCGTGTCCTTTTCCCAGTTCGTAATCAGCTCCCCTCTCAAGCGCACGAGTGACGAAAAGCTTAGCTCTCTCTATGGCTTCAAGCAGAGAAAGTCCGTGGCACATATAGGCTGTAATGGCCGAGGATAGCACGCAGCCTGTGCCGTGATCGTTGTATGTTTGTATGCGCTGCGCTGTGAAATAATGTAATCCGTCGGCATCACAGAGTATGTCTGTAGGTTTTCCTTCTCGGTGTCCTCCTTTGAGCAATATAGCAGGGCCATGAAGCATTTCGAAGAGTTGGAAAGCACAGTCTTCAATGCTTGTCTCTGTCGCTCCTGTAAGGATACGTGCTTCAGGCAGATTGGGCGTGATGAGGCTACATAGTGGCATAAGTTTCTCTTTCATGATGCATCGGGCTCCTTCGTCGGCAAGCAGATGGCCAGAAGAGGAGACAAGCACAGGATCGATTACGGTGAAAGCAATCTCACGGCGTTCTAGAATGTGAACCAATGCAAGTGCAGTTTCGGCATGAGGCACAATGCCTATTTTCAAGCAACGAGGAGGACAGTCGGCCAGGATGGCTTCTATCTGTCTCTTTACTAAAGAGGCTTCGAGGGCAATGCTCTGCTGTACGCCTAGCGTGTTTTGCACGGTAAGAGCCGTGGGAACGGCTTGTCCGTAACAGCCGAGAATGGTGAATGTTTTAAGGTCGGCTTGCAATCCTGCCCCTCCTGAAGGGTCAGATCCTGCTACCGACATACATACTTTATAAGCTTTCATTGCTGCAAAATTGCGCAAAAAGTACTACTTTTGCAAGTAACAAACAAAAAATACAGCAACAATGATACAATCCATGACGGGCTATGGCAAAGCTGATGCCACTTTTGAAGGAAAAAAGATTCATGTAGAAATAAAATCGCTTAATAGCAAAAGCCTTGATTTGAGCACACGCATATCGCCCCTTTACAGAGAAAAGGAAATAGAAATTCGTCAGAAGATAGCGCGCGCTCTCGAACGTGGTAAAGTAGACTTCACCTTGTGGGTGGAGAAGGATGATACTACGGCTGCTGGCGTGATCTCTCCTGAAGTGGTGGCTGCCTATGTCTCTCAGATTAAGCAGATTTCAGAAGCACAATCGTTGCCCATGCCCCAAAATATTTGGGACCTCGTACTTCGTTTGCCAGAGACCACGCAGACGAATGTACAAGAGTCGCTCTCTGAGGAGGAATGGACTATTGTGCTTTCCACCATTGGTACGGCTCTAGAACGTCTCACTGATTTTCGCAAACAGGAAGGTGAAGCCCTCTATCGCAAGTTTACAGAGAAGGTGGACAATATTGAGCATTTGCTTCATGAGATAGAGCCTTTCGAACATAGTCGTGTGGAGAAAATCCGACAGCGTCTCATGGATCGACTTTCAGAGTTGAAGGGCGTGGACTATGACAAAAATCGCCTTGAGCAAGAACTCATCTATTATATAGAAAAACTTGATATCAGTGAGGAGAAGCAACGCCTTGCTAACCATCTGCGCTATTTCCGTGAAACTATGCTCAATGGTCACGGACAGGGAAAGAAACTCGGCTTTATCTCTCAAGAAATAGGACGAGAAATCAACACTACGGGGTCGAAGAGCAATCAAGCAGAGATGCAAAATATCGTGGTGAAGATGAAAGACGAACTTGAGCAAATCAAGGAGCAGGTGCTCAACGTCATGTAAAACGAGCGTCTCCATAGCCTCAGATAGGAAACCTCTAAACTCTGTATATAATGTCTAAGATTATCATATTCTCTGCCCCCTCAGGATCGGGTAAAAGTACCATTATCAATTACTTGATGCAGCAAGGACTGAATCTGCATTTTTCTATTTCGGCCACAAGTCGTCCTCCTCGCGGCACTGAGCAAAATGGCGTGGAATATTTCTTCCTAACCCCCGAAGAGTTTCGCAATCATATTTCGCAAGGCGATTTCTTGGAGTACGAAGAGGTGTACAAAGATCGTTTCTATGGTACACTCAAGTCGCAGGTTGACGCACAACTCAGCAAAGGTGAAAATGTGGTATGCGATGTCGATGTGCTTGGCGGACAGAATATTAAGAAGCATTATGCCGATCGTGCTTTGAGCCTTTTTATCCAGCCACCTTCTATCGAAGTGCTTCGTCAACGCCTTGAGGGGCGTGGCACAGATTCGCCCGAAGTAATCAACGATCGCATAGCACGTGCAGAGTTTGAACTCTCCTTTGCAAAGAATTTCGACCATGTCATCGTCAACGATGAACTTGCTACGGCTCAGCAAGAGGCTCTGCGCATTATTCAAGATTTTCTTGCAGAATAACGCATTCGCATCAAGTCCATTCTCCTTGTGAAAATCGCAATCTTTGGTGGATCATTCAATCCCATACATAAAGGCCACATCGCTTTGGCTACCCATGTGCTAGAGCAGCAATGGGTGGACGAAGTGTGGCTCAACGTTTCGCCGCAGAACCCTTTAAAACCTCAGCGAGGTCTTCTTCCCGAGCAACTTCGCTTGCATCTAGCGCGAGAGGCAGTGAAGGATATTGAGAGGATCAAGGTAAGCGATGTGGAGTTTCATTTGCCTCGTCCTTCTTACACCTGGGCAACGCTTCGCGCCCTTGCCGAACAGTATCCTCAGCACAAGTTCTGCCTGCTGATAGGTGGCGATAATTGGGCGCTATTCCATCGTTGGGCGCATTATGAAGAAATACTCCAGCGCTGCGAACTCTTAGTATATCCCCGTCCGGGCACCCTCATCCAAAGTTCCGAACTCCCTCCCAATGTTCATTTGATAAGTGCTCCTCAGTTTCCTTATAGCTCTACGGAAGTGCGTGAGTATCTGCGCCAAGGGAAGGATGTGAGTGAAATGGTACCAGCGTGTGTCGCGCAAGCGCTTGCGAACTATGATTGGGAAGATTAATCTCTAGCACAAGTTTCGGGTTTAGCCAGACTACCTTCACTCGCTAAATCCGAAACTTGAATTTCTATAAATGTTACTTGTATACCCGTTAGCCAATGATTTTTGCCAACAGGTAAACCTTAAATGAATCACTATGTCAGGCCTCATTATCGACACAGGCGTGTACGAAACGCTCATTTCCAAAGCTATACAAGAAAAGCTTCAGCATTTTCCTGAGAGCCAATATTTAATACAAGAGGAAAGCATTGACAGTGCAGAATCCTACAAGATGCTCGCCGAATATCTCACTGAAATAGTATCGGACATACTAAAGAATAGCTTTCGCCGGAAAGATGCGAAGGCCTCCATATCAGCCCAAGTAGATGTGGTAAATCGCATCTTGCGCTTTATAGAAAAGGAGTGGAGTGTGGAAGGCATAGAAACGGCTTCCGACGAATTGAGTGAAGAGGGAAAACAACACTTCTTGCGTGGCATTTATAGCAAAGTGGGGCTTACGAAGGAACAAGTAGAAGCGAAGACACGTTGTCACCCTGTGAGCGGTTACAGAGTGAGTAGCCTCTTTACAGGAGGCAATGACTTGTCAATGGATGATGAGGTGCGTCGTGACATTCAAACGGCCGACGAGATAGACCTCGTAGTGTCTTTTATCAAGTTTGAAGGACTTCGTTTGCTCATCGACGATTTGCGTGATTTCGTAAAGCGCCCAGATACGCGTCTGCGCATCATGACAACCACTTACATTGGAGCCACCGATCCCAAAGCGGTGAGAAAGCTGTACGAACTTTCAGAGTTAGGCAACGTGGAGATACGCGCCTCCTTTAATACTCGTCAAGAGCGTCTGCATGCCAAAGCCTATATCTTTACGCGCAAGAGTAGTTTCGATACAGCCTATATAGGTTCGAGCAACATCAGTCGTTCGGCCTTGACCAAGGGACTAGAGTGGAACATGCGCGTGACGAGCGTGGAGAACCCTCACATTATAAATAAGACCAAGGCCACATTCGATAGCTATTGGAACAGCGACGAATTTGAACCCATCGACTCGCAAGAAGCACTCGATAGGTTTGAAGAAGCTATATGGAAAGAACGCCACAGAGACTCATCATGGAAAGAACGCTACAGAGGTTCATCACAGACCAACAGCGACACCATCTATCTCACTCGCTTCGTACGTAAGACACATCAGATAAAGGTGCTTGAGAAATTGCAGTATGAACGCGAAGTAGTGCACAGCTATAAGAACCTCATCATTGCTGCTACTGGCACGGGTAAGACGGCTATCAGTGCATTCGACTTTAAGGATTTTAATAAGAAGATGCTTAAGGAGAAAGGTCGCATGGCGCGTCTACTCTTTGTAGTACATCGAGAAACAATATTGAAGCAAGCACGAGATACGTTTCGTTCCGTAATGGTGGATAGCAATTTTGGCGAAATCTGGACGGGGCGCATTTCGCCTAGTTTCCGGAGTAACCTTGACCACCTCTTTATCACTATACAGACGCTCAACAATAATTGGGACACGTTTGAGCAGATGGGAAAAGAATACTATGATTATGTGGTGATAGACGAAGTGCATCATAGCGCAGCAGGTAGCTATCGAGAACTCTTTACACGTTTCACCCCGACGATATTTCTTGGTCTCACCGCTACTCCTGAGCGTATGGACGGACGTGAAATTCGTCCCGATTTCAATAATCGATTTGCTGCCGAAATCCGTCTGCAAGAGGCATTAAATCAGCAGCTTTTGACTCCGTTCGACTATTTCTGTGTTACCGATGATAGTGTCGATTTAAGCCGTTTGGCATGCAAGGGCGAACGATATGATGCCACAGAACTCACACGCGTGTACAACAACAATATACAACGCTTTGCCATTATTCAAAAAGCACTAGATAGCTATATCAATGATCCGCACGAGTGTAGAGCCGTATGCTTTTGTTGCAGCATCGACCATGCAGAATACATGAGCCGTATGCTTCAAGATCATGGCTATAAAGCGATGTCGCTCACTTCGCGTAATTCGGCTGAGGTGGGTATTGCTTCAGATAGGTTGACCAAGGGGGAAATCAACTATCTCTGTGTGACCGATATACTCAATGAGGGTATTGACATTCCAGAAATAGACACGGTATTATTCCTTCGTCCCACGGAATCACTTACCATCTTCCTTCAGCAACTTGGACGTGGACTTCGCTTGTGTGATGGCAAAACTTGCCTTACTGTGCTTGACTTTGTGGCGCAAGCTAGTCAGTCGTACAATTATGAAAGTAGGTTTCGTGCCCTTGTGGGTCGAAGCTCAAGCAGTATAGAGCGAGAAATCAAAAATGGATTTATGTTCTTGCCTCGTGGATGTTCTATTACCATGGAGAAGCAAGCACAGGAGTACATTCTCAAGAACATCCATGAAGCCGTGTTTAGTCTTTCGCGCTTGCGAAGAGAGTGCCGTAATTTTACGCAAAACACAGGACAATCGCTAACCTACGAGAACTTTATTAATAATTTTGACCTCGACTGGCGTATTGTCTATAAGACGCCTGGATCGTGGGCACGTTTGAAAGTGCAGTCGGGAATAGAAGTCGATGGATTTGAGGCAGAAAGTAAATATACCAAACTCCTTGAAGGAGGGCTTGCTAGGTTATTTCATACCAATAGCTATGAATATCTTTCTTACATTAATAGGCTTATAAGTCAAGGAATGAAGCATCCTGTAAGGGCTTCTCAGCGGGAGAATAAGTTTCTTCAACTTTTCTACTACACTCTTTGGATGGATCCTATCGAGAAGGTGAATAAGGCATTTCAACTGTCGTTTGCTAGCATTACTGATGCTGTGGAGTCGATAAAGGATAAGGTGTGGTTTATGGACGAACTCCGTTTCCTTGTGTCGCTGCGACTCAATCAGCTGAATCAAACTACACAATGGATACGTATTGACGAAGAAGCTGAAATCGAACTTTATGGTTGCTATAGTGCCGACGAGATTCATTTGCTTTTAGAGAATAAACTGGGTCGTTGGCAAGTGTTTGGTACACAGTATAATGCCGATCGAAAGTTTGCTATGGTATTTGTCACGCTCAATAAATCGGATAAGGAATATTCGCCTAGCACGCTCTATGAAGACTATGCTATATCTCCTCGTCAGTTTCATTGGCAGTCAATGAATAAAGTGCGTTGCAACAGTAATGAAGGACGGCGCATTACGGAACAACTCACCAATGGATGGAAATACTTGCTCTTTGTGCGTGACAGAAAGCAAGATGAGTTTGGACTTACCAATGCTTACTATTGCTTAGGATTCATGAATTATCATAGCAGTCATGGAGAATGCCCTATGAATGTGATATGCAGCAGAGCATCCCAGGTTTTATTCTCGAATCAGCCAAGGCCATTTAACGGATTGCCTGTAAAAGCGTGAGGATATATGGAATAGGAATGTTGCCTCCATCTCGTTTTTTATCAGATTGCAATTTTGTGCAAGTATATGGAATCGCTTGGTGGAATGGTCGTGTAATGTTTCTTGGATCTAGTGAAAATGGTTTTAAGATATATGTGTAGTTGATTGTATCAGTTTTCAAATATCCTGCCTTTGCTTCGTCTACCATCAATGGAGATGAGCAAGGGCTTTTTTAATGTGATCAGTTGAATCTCTTCGCTTGAATTTGCATGTTGAGCAAACCACTCTTTATTAAATAGAGACAAGTCGTGCTCATTGAGCGTGAGATAGGGGATGCCAAGCGAGGTGAGGTTGTGGAAAAAGTGCGAGCCTTGGCTTGCATCGATGTGGCGCGTCGTGATGGGCAACTCTACGATGGCTGCAGCAGATATTTGTGACCAACTCACGGGGATACCCATTGAAGCGTCAGAAGTTCCCCACCGGCCTGCGCCAATGAGTAAGTAAGTCTCCTGGTTGCGGACGAAGTGCTCATTGATTTCTGCTAATTGTTGTGCCCAGCGAAGGGATTGACTGGCAGAGTAGGAGGTGGAGGGCAGGTAGACAATGTGAGAGATATCAGATATCAGCCCGTTGCCTAAAGTTTGGCTTGCTGAGAGCAAGAGCGTATGTCCTTCAGTGCGTATAGGCGTAAGGCTACCCGTATCTTCTGCAAAATCAACCATGGGACGTATCTGCAACAGATAAAGGGTGATCGATTGCAGCCCATTCATTTGTATGGCCATTTCAATCTCGACGGGACGCCCCATATTGCGTTGTCCCATACGGAGTAGCTCTTGGATGGTGGCGGCAAGTGGAATAACAGGCGAATGCAGTAAGGCCGAAAAACTGGCAATCAATCGTCCTTGCTCTGGATAGCAACCTGATATTATTCGGTCGTTAGCATGGTCGAATGTAGAGAAGAGGTAAGGACTTGCTTCGTCTGAAGTGGAAAACTTCTGAAGAGGAACGTTCCGCAGGTAAGTATCGTCGTGACAGGTAGGGAGGGAGGATGCTTGGCGTAGGTCGACGGCCCAAAAGGCAGATTGCGTTTCGCGTAGAGCCGTCTGTGGGTCGGACAGTTGCATCTGATGCTTGGGATAGGTGGGCGAGAATCGTAAGGATTTTTCTCCATCCACGATTTGTTTGCCCAGTCCTACGGCCAAACTGACAACGCCATCTTCCGCACGTTGTTTCCCCACAGGATAGTAATTGACCGATTGTGCCACGCCCGAAAACGATGGGTAGTAAAGCCCATCGGCATGTTCTGTGCCCACCACTTCTTGTAATACAATGGCCATCTTCTCTTGGTCAATGAGATTCAGAGTGGCAGAAAGATAGTTTTTACTATTTCGATAGAACACGAAGGCATAGACAGCCTTTATTGCTGCTTGTACGTGAAGCAACGTCTCCTGCAGACTGGATGAGCGTGGTACCATATAAGTGGAGTAAACGCCAGCAAAGGGCTGATAGTGTGAGTCCTCAAGCAGACTAGACGAGCGGACGGCAATGGGCGAACTCCCATTGCGAAGCAAATGGAGCAAATCATCAATAACATCGGCACTGAGCGAACTTTGCAAGAATGCTTCTAGTATTTCCTCATCGGATGCTTGACTGAGTGCTATGGGGTAAAGCTGATTGTCGAGCATAAACCGACTGAATACATCTGTGCAGATAATCACCGTCTTGGGTAATTGCACGTGAAGTAGGGGCTTGTCCAACGAAAATTCCTCCTGCCACAGACAATGGTTGATGAAAGCCAATCCGCGTCCCTTACCGCCCATGGAACCATTGCCGATGCGAGCAAATTGGCCAAACTGGTCGAAGCGGTCTTTTTGATATACGGCTACAACGCCTGCATTCTTCATCTGACGATAGGCTGCGATAAGTTGGAGAATGAAAGCGCGAGCCTCGTTCATGTTTTTGTATTGATGAGCATCGTGTTTCCTCAGAATCTCGGCAGGCGGGAATATGGCACGTGAATAGAGAAAACGCGATATATGGTTGTTGCACAAATGATGAAAGAGCATTTCGTCGGGGATGCGCGGAAGATTGTCTTGTAGCTCTTTGAGATTGCGGATGCGGAGTATTTCCTCGTGGGTGTGAGGATCGGCCACTACGAAATCACCAAAACCGAAATGGTGCATCACTTCGCGTTCGAGATCTTGAGGATAGCTTTTTGCGCTTTTTTGAATAAAAGGTAAATGTAATATATCGGCATAGTGCAAGGATTCCGCATCGCTCGATTCCAATATAATGGGTAAATGCGGATGGCTCTTTCTTAATTGCTGAGCAAGGCGGAAACCCGCTTGAGAGTCTTTCCTACCATTGCGTGTAAAGGCCATGTCTGAGATAACCCCTAGCATATTGTCGGCAAAGTTTTGGCAGATTTGTATGGCCTCTTCATAGCTACGCGCTAACATGATTTTGGGTCGGCCTCGCATTCTTAATGTCTGTAAGTGGTCATTGAGTGCTTCTTTGGCAAATTCTCGGCTTTGCTCGAGTACAAGGCGATAGAGTAGGGGAAGGGCTGATGAGTAAAAGCGCACGCTATCCTCTACTAACAGAATTGTCTGCACACCTACTTCTGACACATCGTGAGGAGCGTTCAGACGATCTTCTATCAACTTGATGATAGCTACGAGCAACTCTGTATTGCCAAGCCAGGAAAAAACGTAGTCAATGTGTGAGAGGTCTGTTTGCTTCAATCGTTTACTTACTTCTTTCGAGAAAGGTGTGAGCACCACGATAGGAATGTCTGGATAGAGCGACTGCAGACGATTTGCCGCACTGAATGTGTTGGCATTCGTCAGGTTGGGCATGACGATGATGAGTTCGAAGTGACGGTCGGAGAGTAGTCTGAGTGCTTCTTCTTCGTCAAAGGCTTGCGTGAATCGAGGCGGATAACGCAGATTGAGCGAGGTATATTCATTGAATATCTGTTCATCAACACGTCCATCGTCTTCCAGCATAAAGGCATCATAGGGCGTAGCGATAAGTAGCACATTGAACACACGCTTATTCATCAACGAGGCGAAAGGTGTGTCGCGAAGGAATAGCCGATTGGTAGAGTTGAAGAGTGATTTCATGGTGGGAAAGAGTATCTTTTTGTATGAAGGAGAACTTACTCATCGTCGTTTATGCAAAGTTCCTTATAGTCGCAAAATTTGCAACCATCCTTCTTCTTGCTTTTTTCGCATTTTTCAAAAGGATTGTTAGGGTCGAGCATCTCTTTCAAGATGGTCTTCAGTCTTTCTTCAAACTCAATAGCAATGGTGCGGAAGTCTGTGAGAAAACCATCATCGGTTGCCAAGTAAGGATTGAAGTCTTTTCTCGTCATGTGCTGGATATAATAGAGCGCAGGACGGATGGGAAGATTGTGGTATTTGCGGAGTTGAGGGTCTTTGTAGGCTATCAGACAATAAATAAGCGTTTGCAACTCGTTGGCTGGCTGATTGTCGCTCATTTCCTGAAATAGCGTGTCTAAGGCTTCTGTTGTGACTTGGTCTTTGCCTCTTCCCTTAGTCCTCGACTTTAGTCCTACAGCGTTTCCGCCTGTCTTATAGTCGATAACACGCAAGCATTGGCTTCCATCTTCTAGATGAGCCACGTCTAAGCGGTCGATACTTCCGTTCATGACCACCTCGACAGGGGGAAGTCCTTCTCTCGCGATGTTGTAGCGAAGCCCTCCACCATATTGATCGTCAATCTTATATTCACCTGCAATGAGATTGAAACTCTCAACTGGAATTTCCTCGTTGCCTTTAAGTCCAGCTTCGTAGCTAAGTAGCAAGCGCAAGGTCTGATAGAGAGCTGCTTCGGCCACTTTGTTGTAGTCAGCTCCTTCCTCTTCGGCATATTGCTCCTTGAGTATTTGAAGAAGTTCTACCTCATTCTCCCTGCTGAGGTGTTTCTTGATGAGGCTTTGCGTGATTAATCCATGATTTTCGCTTGCAATCTTGTCATAAATCTGTTGAGCCGTTCTGTGAAGAATGTTTCCGAAGAAGCGTGGAGCAATAAATCCCTCGTTGGTGGGTTCGATGCGGATGCCTTTAATATATTCATAATAGAATGCACGCTTACACTTAATGTATTTTTTGAGCTTTGATGGCGACATCTTCTTGATTTCGTCCGCCCAGTCTTTTCCTGTTTCAATCTCTAGGTTGGGCAATGGATCAGAAGGCATAGCATAGCTTGTTAGCGTGCGACGTGAAATGTGCCTCCTCAGTTGATTGTCAATGAGCATAGCTCGCATGAATCTCGACATCTCTCCTTTCTGAGAGCCTTGTGTTGACTCGTTATAGAGCATCGTGACTGACTGAGCACGCTGTATAAGGCGGAAGAAGTAATAGGCGTAGACAGCATTCTTGCGTTCGAATGTGGTCAGCCCGTAGCGTTTGCGAATCAAGAATGGGATGAAAGATGCGTCGGTGGCTTTTTGTGGTAGAATGCCTTCACCTACATTGAGCATAAGGATGTGGTCGAAGTCTAAGCAACGTGTTTCGAGCACGCCCATGATTTGCAAACCAATGAAGGGGTCGCCTTTGAATGGAATAGATACTTTGTGTAGCTCCTGAATAAGAAGTCTAAACAGTGTATGATAGCCCATTGGGGATACACCAGACGCATCGGCTAGTAATCCGTCGCCAATGAGCTTGATAAAGCGATTGAGCGTAGTGTACACTTGAAAATAAGCTTCTGTGTAGAGTATGCGATCCCATTCGCTCAGGCTATCTTGTAGTTTTGCTTCAATGGCTTTCTGTTCCGTTTGCTCCTGCAAGAAAAGCAGTGTACTTACCATCTCTTGTTGTGTGGGTGATGCGGAAAGTTTGGGCAGAGGATTTTCCTGATTGCCCACTGCTGTGCGAGCGGATGCAGACAGTTGTCCTATGAGTTTGACAATGAAGCTATAGGCGGGCGTGTGGCCCATAGGGAAGCCTTTGGTCACGTTGACTTCATAATCTCTATGATCCGACTTCTCATCGAGTTTTTCAGGTAAGGCGTAAAGCACTGGCTGTAACATGGTCTCGTTACAGAGTACAATGGAAGTGTTGTATGCCTTCTGCTTGTCAATATGTCCGTCTTGAAGCCAATTCCTCACGTACTGTGCCTGAATTGCATCCGTTTCGGTACTTATGTATGTAATGTGGAACGGAGAGTTGCCGTGCCCTTCATATCCAAGGTTGCGGAATAAACTCTTGTCTTTCAATTCATTGGGAAATTCCTGTAGATTCTTGCGAAGGAAAGTACCTGCCTCGGAAATAGTGCTATCGTCGGAAAACGTATAATGCTCGTCGTAGTCCCAATAGAAAAGAGCTTTTCCTCGTTCTTGGAGAAGAGAAAAAAGGCGTTCTTCCACTTTGTCGAGCACATTGAATCCTACGAACACAATTTTATGGATATCATCGCTAAAGGAAATGTCTCCCGATTCGAGCGACTCTACCACTTGGCGATATATCATGCCTTCGTAGCCCAAATCTTCGGCTTGCAACTCTTCGTGTAGACGCACGTAAATAGGGTAGAGCGTTCTCCAAAGTTCTAGAAAACGCTTCCTAATCTCTGTATCGTTCTCTTTTGAGAAATCAACGAGAAATTTCTTTATCTGCTCTACCTGTTCGTCCGTGAGGGGAGATTCATCATTCCCTATTTCTTGGTATTCCTTTAAGTCGCGTAGGATGGCATGGGCGTCGCCTAAATTCTTGTCTAGGTCGTCAAAGTCAGCCAAAATGCGTTCTCCCCATCCATAGAACAAGTCTAGACTCTCGGCGTGAGGGTTGAGTTCTTTATAGATACGATATATTCGACAGACGGTGTTGATAGGGTCGTCTTGTTTCAAATTGGTGAGCGATAGGAAAAGCTCACTTATTGTCATATATCGAGGCGCCCATACGGACTTCTTCTGCTCTACGAAGAAACGATTGAGTTGTTGGCTCGCTCTCTTATTGGGGAATATTACGATAGTATGGGGTAAGTCTGTGCCAATCTTTTGAGTTAGTGATTCAGCTACAGCTTCTAGAAATTTCGTCATAATGAAGATACCTTATCTAGCTCTGCCTTGGTGAGGGCTAGTGATGTGATTGGAAATGAAGTATGCTTACTGAGTGTTGAACTCCTATTTAGTATAGCGTCATGGAAACAGGCTCAACCTTGTTATTGTCGACATACCACAGATAGCCTTCTATGCGTTTGCTAGGGAATATAGAGTTTAGGTGATTCATATAGTTTGTTACTTGAGTCTTGTGCTTCTTGTCCTCTTTTCCAAACTTGTAATCTACCACGACCACCTTGTCGTCGTATTCCATTACGCGATCAGGGCGGTATTCTACAATCTTTCCTTCTTCTTCCGTAAGGATATTGTATTCATTATAGATTTTGTAATTGCCGCCAAACCATTCTTCGGTATGTTTGTTCTCCTTCATGTGATTCTCCACATAATCGTGGAGTTCTTCTCGCCTGTTAGGTAGGATGACGTGGTCTTCGTTGATAAGTCGGTCGATGGCCGCATCCACGTCCTCTCGTCTCTGAATGTATGAGAATAGTTTGTGGTAGAGCAAACCGCGCGTGAGATATTCAAGTTTCTTTTTTTCTGTCTCGGTAAGTGAATCGGATGAAGTATCGATAAATTCTTGTGCTTTGTTTGATTGGCGGAAACTTACAGTCTGCAAATGTCCCGATTTCATTTGGATGGCCTGCGAAGGATAAGTCCGTTCTTCAAAGGGGTTCTGCATGGCTTGAGTAACTGTCTCGTCTTGGCACTTTCCTTCATCTGAGCCTACCTTGTCATGATAGGGAACAATCTCTCCCCATTCCTTTTCTGTGGGCCGTATTTCTCCGCCATTACCATCCACAAAGGAGTCTATTAAATGGAATGAATTGCTCAAGAATGTACCAGAATTTTTCTTCGTGGTAGGACTTTTGGCCCATATAAATAGATTGCATCTTGCACGCGTAAACGCTACATAGAGTGCATTCACGTTTTCAATGCGTTGCTGTAGATGATTTTCTTCGTAATCGTCATAGAATATAGACTTCTCCACTTTCTTGCTCGCGAATGTCTTGATAGGAACTACGGGCACTTTTGAAACTTCGTTAGCGATAGCAGAATCAGTTGTCTCAATGTTGCGTATGTCACACCACATGTAGCTGTTGGAAGAATCTCTTTCTAGGCGAAACGCTGCAAAAGGAATGAAGATGGTATGACCTTCTAGTCCTTTCGATTTATGGATGGTTGTAATATAGGGCTTCCCTTTTAACCCTGCAGAGATAGATTTATTGATAAGCGAAGTGTCCCAAAAATCAATGAATGCATTTAGGTCTGATGGGTTCAACTCTAGGTATTGCGTGACGGCATCCATGAAATTGAATAGATACGACGATTGCTTTTGATCCGATGCAGCATCAATTTCTTCGAAGCGGAAGAGTTCTATAAGATCTCTGCAAAGCTTATATAAGGGCATTTGTTTCCACATCTGCTTTGTTTCCGAATTTTCAATGATTGCTCGGAAGTCAGCAAGCACTTTTACTCGCTCCTCATTTGACAGGCAGGATTCATTCACATAGCGCTCAAGCATGCATTGAGAAATCTTATCAGAAGAGTCGTTTAAGCATTTGAGAGCATAGACAAGTGTCATGGTTTGGCTTGATGAGGTGTAGAGCAGAGCCTCATCGGAAGTGGGCATGCAGTCACATCCAGCATGATGCAAGTTGAAATAGTCGAGAATTTTCTTACACTCTTCTTTCTTGCGCACGAGAATCATCATTTTGTCGTATGGGATTTTGTAGGGCGCATCATGAAGTGCTACAATTTGCTCATAAAGGGCTTCGATTGCAGTATCATCGGGTTCTTCTTTGTCGAAAGTCTGAATGCGTATATAGCCATTCTCTTGTTTTCCGTCAGAATTGGGCGTCTGCACCACATCCTTATAGATATTAGCAAAGAGATTGTTCTCGGTTTCGCTCGATTCTTTGATGAGTTGCTTGAGCATTTCGTCCTGTTCCTGCGTGCCGAAGGGCGTAATATCTTCTACTTCCTCGTTGTCAAGCAATCGTGCCGCACGTACAAAGAATGCGTTGTTGAATCTTACGATGTTAGAAAGACTACGATAGTTCGTGCTCAATGGCTCGCGTTGGGCATGATACTTCTTTGCCCAAATGTCCTTTCCTAGAATTTTCCAGTCTCCTCCACGCCAACCATAGATACTTTGCTTCACATCGCCCACGAGCATGCTTTCATTGCCTTCGGCTTGTGTTTCAATCAGCAACTTTTGGAAATTGTTCCATTGCATTCTCGATGTGTCTTGAAATTCATCAATCATAACATGATGGAATGTTGTTCCACTTCTTTCGAACACAAAAGAAGAGTCGTCTTTCTGCACAATGTCGCAAAAAAACTTAGGAGTAGTGCTGAGCAAGGAAGTTCCTTTCTCATGTGTGATACGATTGACCTCATGACTAATCGCTCCGAGCAGACATACATCGTCAAGATTTTCTAGAATAAGGGAGACTGTAAAATATCTTTTATCCTCATTACTCAGCTCGTATATTAGCTGATGTATGATGTCTGAGATTTTGCGAGCAAGCTGTTGCGCTTCCTCGCTTTGATGCTTTTCTTTTCCAAACAATTCCTCATGATCATTGGCAATCTTCATGACTGCTTGTGAGGGTGCAGCTGTCAAGAAAATGCTATTCTTGATATTTTGGGATAGCGTTTTGACATAGCCTATTTTCCTTTCATTGAGTGTGGTGTTCTGAGCGAGTATAAGCAATTCGTCTAATTCTTTTACCGTTTCAAGAACTTTCTCTTCTATACCATTTTTAATCTCTCGAAGCTCTTTATAATAAGCACCTATTTCCTTATAAAAGGCTTCCATATTCTTATTCCAGTCTTCCCCATTATGGCTCTTAATGCAGCTTTCAACCCATTTCTCAAAGTTGGCATTTCCGTCACTGAAGAGATTGCTTTGAGCAAATTGAGTGAGGCCTTTGATGATATTCCATTTTTGGTCATCGTCAATATTGTGCTCGATATAAGATGTGATGCGATTGAGCAAAGGCTGATTTCCGCTTTCATTGATATTGGCAAACAGGCTATCAATTGCTTCTGCAATTGTGGTAGCATCGTCCAAATCTACGCGAAAACCACGAGGAAGTCTCAACTCATGAGCAAGATTGGTCAGCAATGATTGAAAGAAAGAGTCAATTGTTTCCACTCGGAAACGGTCGTAATCCTTCATCATTGCATAGAGCAAGGATTTGGCGCGCTCTGCAATGGTTTCATCGCTGATAGGGGCATGGCCTGCAAGTTTCAGTCCTTTGTTAATATCTTCTCTTAGTTGCTTAAAAAACTGTGTGTCAAACTCTTTCTCCGATACGCTATAGAGAAAGCTCAAAATTCTTCCTTTCATCTCAGCTGTGGCTTTATTGGTAAAAGTCACGGCCAAAATGTTGGAGTAACCACTCGGCTTGCCGCTTTGCACGGCCATGCTGATGTATTTTTTTGCAAGTGTAAAAGTCTTGCCCGAACCTGCAGACGCATTATATACAATAAGACTCATTGTGTGAAATCTCTTAGATGAAAGAAAAAGTGTGGCCTAATGGTGATAATAATCAAATGAATCATTACCCCCAAAACTCAAATCGTGGCTAATTTCGCAATAATTTCTGAGCTGACCAATAAAATTATCTCCATTTATATCGTAGTTTGCGAAACGTAAATAGCAGAAATTCTTGTTAAAGTTCAAAATATATTGATTTTCAAAGCAAAAATTCGTATAATACAAAATATTATGTACCTTTGTCAACGTTTAGGGATGTTAACAACCGTCCTGTGATACAAATGTCTAACTAAAAGATATTAAAGTATGTTCGAAGAAAAAGCTGGTGAACTCGCTGGTAAGATTTGGGAAGCCCTCAATGAGGCTGGTGAACTTACAGGTAAAGAAATCAAAAAGGCCATCAAGACTCGTTCTGACAAAGATTTGTTCTTGGGTCTAGGTTGGTTGCTTCGTGAAGGTAAGCTCAACATTACCGAGGGAGAGAAGGAAATTACTGTTTCCTTGAAGTAATTCTCTACAAGTTTAATCCGCATAGCAAGCAAAGGTGCTCGCCATGCGGAGTTTTTATTCAAAAACGTTTGCTATTTGGGCAGTATGCATTTGTTCTTAATCCTAAGGCTCATCAAGCAAATCGTTGCACGCGATATACCTTGTATAAGCCAAATCCTTTGGATCTCACAAGGCTCATATTCTCTTCAATGAAAAGCGAGGTTCTCTATCATGTTGTATGAAACATGATGAAGAACTTCGCTTTGTCTGTTCAGAGCACTTTTCGATGCAGAAAGATTACTTGCCGACGCACTATCTTCACATCCTTGATAGTTATAAACTATCTAAACTGGGAGGATTTGAGAAGAGCAATAGGCTATGATATCACTCAAGAGAAGGAGTTTAACTATAAGGAAATATCAACTGACACCATGGTGGAGCACATCACGCGGTTTGTTTCCAGTCTGTGGCAAATTCACGCTTTCTGCGAAGGTAATACTCATACAACGGCAGTATTCACAATTCTCTACCTACGCTCTATAGGTTTCAAGATAGACAATAGTCTTTTTGCTCGACACTCATGGTATTTCCGCAATGCCTTGGTTCGTGCAAATTACAAGAACGCCATAAAAGGAATTGATTACACCTCTGTGTATTTGGAACATTTCTTCCGACATCTGTTGTTGGGCGAAAAATGGGACTTGCGCAATTGTTACCTACATATTCATGCAACGGATGAATGGAAAGTACAGCCACAATTGGACAAAACCACAAATTCCCCGCAAGTTCAGGTCGAACCCCACAAGTAAAAGACAAGTTGCATACAAGTAATCCTTATATATTGGAGCTGATAAAGGTCATAGGGAACATTGGGGTGGGAGATGTATTGTTTCTTCATTTTCTCGTAAACTATAAAATTAAAAACATTAGGTGACAAAATAAAGCCTATAATCTCAAACTTTACTAATGTAAGTGTGTCTTTGGTTGGAATATTTGCACGTTTCATGCAGAGACACTAACTTTGCACTCGTAATCAGATAAGAAATTCCACGGAGAGACGGAGAACGTCAATCTACGGATTACTCATAATCGCTCTGTGAAGAGCCACGCTGATTATGGTATTAGTCCCAATTTACTCTCGTGAAGAGAGCGATAAGGTAAAAGATTAGTTTTTATAGGTAACAACCTAAAAGATTAGGTAAAAAGATTTGTAGAAAGGTAACTGTTAGATGGATGGCTCGAAAGAGCCGGTGGACGCGATAACAATCGTCGTGCCCACAAAGATGAGAAAGGGCGAGAGCCCTTTTTTTTATGTCGATAAGCAGAAAAAGAGTAAGGATTGAAATCGCCCATAGTTTTGCAAATTAGTTTCTGCAAAACTATGGGCGAAGTGATATGAGTAAAAAGACAGCTATTTCAATATGTTTTCAAACATTATGCCAAGATAGTTGTCATCGTTTTGGAACACCACATGACTATCAGTAATCTGGGATCAGCGGATATTTCCGGTTGGTATGATGGTAAAAAGAGGTTTGCTCATATCATGCATATTGAGTAGCTATTCTAAACATGAAGAACTTTATGTCT
>UQKO01000035.1 GCA_900541575.1 uncultured Prevotella sp. | reverse complement strand
TCATCCAGCGACGGTAATAGCTTCGTTCGCTGATGGTAAGATGAAGTGTTACGTATGAAATGCTAAGGAAATTAAGATGAGTATTCCCAACTACATGCCCGCGAGATAAGGAAACGACTTTCTTTAGAGAAAAACTTGAGTAATTCAGCTCGTCCTTGCTAAATCCGAAACTTCAGTTAATATAGCCATTAACCTTTTCACATCTTGAGATTCCGAACAATTTTGCCGATGCTTAGTGTCTGCATTGCTGCTAAAAGCTCTTGAGCCTGTTCTTTAACAGATATAACCTTGGTAAGTTTGTCTAATTTTTCTAATTTTGCATCTATAATAGTATTTTTGTTCTCTGTTGTAAATCAATTGATTAAATACCTTTACTATACAAAGAAAATAGAAATTACCATTACTTCCCATCCTCTTTGTTGAGGGTGGGAAACTTTAGTTAACTGTAATATAAAAACTTTTTTTCAAAAGCCACATCACATTTATGAACGGTTTATTCGTCGTTATTTTGCTCATGGGAGGCATTTACATTATCCGAAAAGTCTATCTCTACATAGATAGAAAGAATCAAGTAAGGACAGGCCTTTTCGACAATGAGTACGAAAAGTTGGTATGGGCACTCAAGCACTTTAACGTGACCCCCAAAATAGAAGATGAGGAAACTCAAATGAAAAGGCTGACATTTGAATACCAATCTTTGCTATTCGTCATACGCACCATGAAGGAAGCACCGCATTCACAAGTCTTTCTTCCATTCATATACTCTTTGGGGGTGCAATACATAGATGTAGTGCGTGGCATTTGCAATCATTTTAACGGAGAATTGCCGATGGCCGCTCTGGAATATGAGATTGATGAAGTAGAGGGGAAAATCAATATACACGTCGTAGCGGGTCTCCCTTCACTTACGTCTAATGAGGATCTACTGAATACAATAAGATTAGTATTGAATAGTTGTATCAATCTTCGTAGCTTTTTCCGAGATGAGATTGCTAGAGCCAAGGCACAAATTGGCAATCAGCAACCCAGCGACTATGAATATGATCATGCTTGTAATGAGCGCGGAAATGCTATCCTTGCCAGCATGGATGCAAGGGCAAGCAAGGTATGCATGGACGATAGTGAAGTGACGTTGGCAGACGTGGATAGCTATGCGCTTGCCTCATGGATAGAGCGTTGCGACGTCTTGCCAAAACAAGCCGTACTGCGAGAGATTGTCTGCAAGAGCGACGATGGATATAGCTTCAAGAGTACGGACGCTGAAACGATAGCTGCCTACCGCATCATAGAACCTATCATTCACCAGATTGGTACGGACCAAGTGCCCACAGCAGAGACGGCAGAGGTACGCGTGACGTATGCTTACGACGATGATACCGACAAAGATGATAAGGATGCTTTGAATAGGCGCAACCATTTGCTAGTGATTACGCTGGAACGAGCTGCCGTAAGCGACAGCGTGGTCTACGTGCGTATCAACTATCTGCTCTCCGACCGCAAGGCTTCTTCTGCTCTGCGTGCTCCAATATCCGTGTCGGCTAAGCCCCAAGCGGGAACGCTCACCATGGGCTTCGACCTCAGGGATGGTAAGAAGAAGAAAGCTGAGTTTGACTTCATGTGGGTAGATGCTAAGGACAAGGAAAAAGAAGGCAAACAGAGCGAGTGGACTAAAGAACAAGAACTCATTCACCATATTACCAACCCCGATGTGGCATATAATCTGTATTGGGGACAAAAATTAGTGCTTCGGGAGAGATACTATGAAGCTACGGTGCATTTGGAATATGCTTGGAAGTGGTACAACGAACATAGCTCTGATGGTGTGCAGCCGCAGGTAAGCATCGTGGAAAATGCACGCATCTGTTACCTCTTAGGGAATTGCTACTTTAAACTCTCGCAGTACGAAAAGGCTGTGTTCTACTTAGGTTGTGCCTCTTCCAATAATACGAATATAGAATTTCATCGCGCTTACCTCAACTGCTTGATTACCATGGGTAGTTATATCCAGGCTTTACGATTCATCCTTGATGAGCAAGAAATGGTGAATTCGTATATCGATCAGTGTAATCAGAACAATCAGGATTTGCTCGATGGCGTTACGGAATACTATCATTACCTATTCTGCTGCTACACCAACATCTGCATCCGCCTCAAGAATTACGATAGGGCTGAGGCTTCATGCAAAGCGTATCTCGAACAAAATGCAGAAGATACTTTCGCCCTCGAAGCCTTAGCTCGCATCCAGCGCTTACGTGGAAATAATAAAAAGGGAAAGGAAGGAAACCAGGAGAAATAGTGCAATTCTAGTCTGGAGAAATCTGCAGGTTCGGGAAATCAGTTCTCTCGTAGCCTCTTCTTCTCATCATATACAGAGGAATATGCCAGTGCTGCAAAGATGCGTTAGAGTTAGGTGACGAGAGGAAAGACTATAAGGTGGTTCTATAAATTCCGAAATTTATAGAACCACCTTATAACTACTTACCGAAATGCTTTTGTTGCATAGCACAGGGAAAGAGACTTTTATTTCTTCTCTACCGGTAGTACGGTTTCTACGGAACGAATGTGTAGGTCGCGTTGTGGGAAGGGAATCTCTATGTTATGAGCGTTGAGCGTGTTGTAGATGGCTTCTTTCACACGGCCAGTCATGAGGAATTTTTGTTCTACGAGTACCCAGTAAGTCACGAAAAGGTTGACGCTATTGTCGCCGAAGTCGTCGAATACCACGCCTACGGGCTTTTTTAAATCAATGATGTCGCGTCCTTCGGGAGTTTTGCAAGCAAGATTTTTCACCGCTTCGATGAGCATTTTTCTTACTTCATCCACGTTGGCTCCATAGGCTACGCCTACTGGTACTGCCACCATCTCGTAAGAGTGGTTCTTCGTGATGTTTTTAAAGTTCTTGTTAAAGAGTGAACTATTGAGGAAGGCGATGACGCAACCATCGGCGGTGACAACCTGTGTGCTTTGGTAGGTAATGCTCTCCACTTTTCCGCGAATGCCGTCGCATTCAATAAAGTCGCCCACTCTGACACGTCCCGTCATAAGCGAGATGCCATAGAAGAAGTTTTCGAGCAGGTCCTTCATTGCAAAGCCGACACCTGTGGCGAGACCAGCAGAAATTACAGAAATGGCTGTTGAAGGAATCTTGAGTAAGCGGATGGAGATAATCGCATAAAGCCCCCATACGCAGATGGCAATGATATTGTTGGCCAAGGTGAAGTTTGGCTTTCCATTGACTACTACCTTCGACTTATGATACTTGTGATAGAGTGCCTTGATGAGATAGTTGAGATAGCGGAAAATGAAATATTGTGATGCTACCAACACAATTTTGGCCAGCGAGAGCTGTACCACATCGGGTACGTTAAGAAAATTATTGAGGAAGATGTTGTAGACTGTTTCGGTAAGGTCGAAAACATCGGCCGCCCACCAAATGGAAAGTAGTATGGAGAACACACCTACCACGGGTACTATGGCCATGGCCACGAGGTCGTAGAACCATGTTTGATTGATATGTTTCTCGTGACGCTTACGTATGGCTTCGAGAATGTTAATGTGAGAAGTACTAGAGTGTCCGCTCATACTCTTGTTTGCATAGTTTTCGCCAATACGCTTTAGCAAGTAGCGCTCCTCGTATACGGCTAGCAAGTCGTATACGCAGGTAACCGTTTGGATGCAACTCAACTGGAACATCCACCAAATAAGAATCTGTACGGATAGTAGCGTGTAGCCGTACCAAGCGGTAAGGGTTGAGGCCACCATGAGAATGAGCGATACCCAAGTGTAGAAGATGTCGCTTCGAGGAATGTTGTCAGTGTGTCGGGTAATCACGTTCCACTGCCAAAGGGTGAAGATGAGCAGTATGGGCGGAAATATGAGTTGCACCAGGTTGTTGGGAATAAAGATGATGCGAAACGTGATGACGATGAACGACATTAACATGATGGGCGTATAGATGCGAAAGCCGCTTTTGATTTGATCGCCCGTGAGACGTATGAGTAGGGATATGAAGATGGCACAGAGCAACCACGAATATTCTATCAATAGGCGTGAAGCCATGAGGAAAAAGTTGTGGTACATGAAAGTGCGGGCTATCATGATGGATATGGCGAAGATCATCATTGCTGCAGCCAGGATGAGACAAACCTTCTTCTTCATAAATTCCTCCGTGCGGAAACGTTTCGGCACAAGCCAACGTACAAGTACATTGCTCAGCAAAGCGGCAATGATGATGTAGAAGAATACGAAAAATGTCAGTCCCATCACGATGGGGCCGCGCCATTGCGAGTGGACGGGACGGTTCTCCTTCTTGCCCACTTGTATGTGTTCTGTGTTGTATTTTTCGCTTGCGTCTGACTTTGCTTGGCTGATATAACGCTTGAGTTGGCCGAGCACTTCAAAATAATTGACGTCGCCGTTGACAAAAATGTTGTGTTGGATGGCTTGATAGCGCTCCAAAGCATAATTGTTGAGCTTCTGAAGCTTGCGAGAAGTCATCTTATAGTGCTCGTTGTCGGCGATAACGCTAGCCTTGAGTCGTTCTAGATTGTTGCGTAAGGCAGTGGCGTATTTCAGGCAGGCGTTGCGGTCGGCTTGTCCCTGCTTGTCGAGGATGAAAGGCTGAGCGCCCATAGGCATCTGTCCCTGCATTTTTTTGTCGGGACCTACTAGGATGGGCAAAGCAGGGCGTCCTTTGACTGGCACTTGTGCGTGAGCCGCATTGGACATTCCTGTAGAGGGAGGAATTGTCTGCAGCGAAGCAATCAGTGCGTTGTAGCGATTAAGCTCTGTGTTGATACGGTCTAGAATTTTCTGATAGGGCATGCTCTGCTTGTTGAACTCTCGGAAGAGCGAGGTTGCCTCGTGACAAGCGTATGTCATGTCGAAAGTGAAATCTTGTTTCTGCGAGTAGAGCATCAAGCCTATCTGGTCGCTACGCTGCATGAGCGAAATCATCTGCTTATGCTGCATTTGTGCAATGATGTTGTATTGCGCAATGTTTTGTCGCTGCTCGTTATAGCTGGATTCCAGTTCGGCTCTCAATACGGTGAGTGTGGCGGCAAGGTCCTTTTCTTTCAATACCGCACCGGCATGGAACGGGATGCACCATAGAGTGATAGCTAGAGTTGCCCAACGGAAGAAATAGGATAACGGAAGTGGGTGCCAGTTCATTGATTGTAATATCTGTTTTTATTTGTATATAGCTTCTTTGATGCCCTGTACTTTAACGGCATCCTTGGTAAGTTCTGGCACGTTGTAGCTTTTGTTAAGTAGAATGTTCTCGAGTGGATTTTTTTGTGGTAAGAGGAAAGCCTTGTGGGCATGTCCTTCCTTGTCGAAGTAGGCTATGTAAGGACGCGTAAACGATCCATCATCGCGGCGTGAGCTAAACACAATCCAGCGACCATTGGAACTCCATGAGTGATAACTATCCACATCGCGACTATTGGCTTCTTTTAGAGGAAAGACATTGCCAGTCTGCAAATCTTTCGCGTAAAGGTCGGCCGATTTGTGCCAGATGTGAAACTGTCCGTAATCGGCCAGGGTGAATAGTAAAAATCGTCCATCAGGGCTGATGCGAGGCACGGCAGCGCTCTTGTGCATTGCCACGCAATCTACTTCAAGTTGAGGTTTCCCAAACTGTCCCGTAGTCTCGTCGAAAGTCATGCTCATCACGTTGTAGCGCACTTTCTGGTTGAGTGGGATGATGCGATCCATACGTACCGAATCATTAGCTCCTGCAAATTCAGGAACGTGAGCCACACAATAATAGAGTTTCTTCCCATCGGGTGCCCAGCAGGGGAAGGTTTCGAGGTCGGCATCTGTCTTGAGGATGTTGCGTATTGTGCCTTTGTCTACATCGTAGAAGATGAGGTCTGATCCATAATCAACCACTTCCACTTTTTGATGGTTGCGTATGTGGAAGGCTTGTCCCGTTTGATTCGATGAGAATACCACCCAGTTACGAGTGGGATGCCAAGTAGGGTAGGTGGCACCAGCTAGTATGGAGTCGCTTTTGATAGTTCGTTTTTCCACTTTTCCATCGTGGATAAACACAGTGCCTCCGTGCTTTCCACGCACGTGGAAAAGCATGTGTTGTGTGCTATAATTCTGATAGTTGTGGCAATTTACGCAGTGGTTGTCATCATCTTTGTAGGTGCGATTATTTTCATAAATAGTCTGTACTCCGAATCCTTCAAGGTCGCGTTGATAAAGCCCCATCTGTCTGTAAAGCTCGTAGGAAGGCTCAATGAGACGGTAGGAGAGATAACGATCAATAGGTTCGTTAGCCACATGGAGTGCATAGCTTGGGAATTTCACCCAGTTACCATCGCGTCGGGCATAGAGCGTCACCTGTAAGTCCTTGCCCGCTGCTGCTTGAAGCATCGATTTCCACTCTAGTGAGTCGAATTGTATTACACCATCAGAGCCAGCTGCGGCCACCACTTGATGGCCAGCTCCTTCGATGCTTCCCACATATTCCGAGCCTTCCGACTTTACAAGTAGGTTGAGCGGAGCAATATTGGGTGGCACTGTAATGTCGCGATATTGAGGGTAAATCTGTGCCTGCTCACTTACCGCTGTCGCGTCTGTGGGTATGACGGCAGAGGGCTGACAGGCAGTCAGAAGAAGGCCCACTAGTGTAGCGGCTAGCACGCCTCTAAGTATAGGAAGGAATATAGGATGATTCATTACAATAGATTGTGTAGGTATGGGATTCTTAGTTTACAGATGCCTTATTTTGTGTGGGTTTTACCACTTGGTCTGGGTCATTATTCTCTGTGTAATAATAGTACATATAAGTGCCTAGCCATCGTTCACGCAGTTCGCTGCGAAGCTTCAGTCTATCCTTTATGTAGGGGCGGGCATCCATGAGGAAATTGATTACATCGTCTTGTACGAATTTGCTCACCTGTGGAAAAGCCTGTAATATACTCGGTTGCTTAATCGAGAGAATGGCAATGGCTTGTTGCATACATAGTGGGAGCGTTTTCCCTTTTTGTGCAAATATCTGAGCACGGAGCATGAATCTCTGAAGGTCCTTACTGTAAAGGCAGGCCGCAGTCGAGGTGATGAGTGTAGCCTCAGTGCCATTGTTTACTCCTACATTGTATCCTAAGAAGAGTGGTTGCTGATAATTTTGTTCGTAGTGGTCTTCTTTCGGAGCGAGCGAGAGCACGTGAGTAAGTTCTTCATCCTCTGAGATAAGCTTCGGGTCTCGGAGCATAGCAGCGTATTTCTCTACAAACGCTCCCTCGAAGGGAACCTTGTCAATCAGTGCAAGATATTTGCGACAGAGAGCCTTTTCGCCATTGAGCAAGGCACACACAGCAGCTCGCTTATAGGCATAAAGGCGAGGACCATTCATTACGGTGTGCTCGAGTGCACAGCGATAAGCCGCATTGAGCAGCCCGGCGTGGAAGTTGCAGTCGGCCGTGTAGATGCCATCTTCCTCACTCCCTTCACGCTTGTCGAAGTTGATTTTCGGAAAATCATAGCCTATTTCATACATTCCGTCGAGTAGTTGGTCGGTCTCTTCAAGTGCTACGGCATGGTAGGCTGCTATGGCTTTCGATGGACGTCGAGCCGAACGAGCTACTTTAATCATGCCCTCCCAATCTTGCTCTGCTTGCATGTTTTGGAGACGGGCGGTGAGAATCACGTTCTCATTGAAAATCCGCGTGGTTATAGTTGTCGCAGTCGTGAGTACTAAGGCAAGTGCTAGACCATAAGGACGCACCTTATCGGGTACTTCCGCCTTGCGATTGCGAGTGATAGCCCACGTAGCGGCAGCCAATAACGCCATTACTATTAATACGGCGAGTGCCACTAGAATGAACAGCGAAGGCTCATTCTTATAATAAAGGTTCGTGCCGCGCCAAGCCATCCAGCCAAATTCTAACAAGGGAATGATAAAGCCTAATCCCTCTAACCGACGAGGCATACGCAAAGCATAATCCGAAAGGCGCGCTGTAAGCGTCCACACGGCGGCCAAGCAGGCACCGCCCACGATGCTCCATTTAAAAGCAAGTAGCAACCAGCGCATGCTCCAAAATAGCCAGCCTGCAGGCTGACTCAGAAGGTAGTGCAACGTTGAGGATGATGTAGAAATGTAGCTATCTTGCTCGGCGCGTGCTAGCACATCGCCATACCCCCACCAGAGTAGCAACCATAGGGCTACGAATCCTAGCAGGTAAGTGACCCATCTAGCCTTGCGTGGCAAAAAGCCACGAAATTTCTTCGATGGGGCAGATGAGAGGATAGACTGTGTGGCGTTTCCCCTCTTTTTCTGATTACGAGAATTGTTCACGATGTTCGTTGTTTTGCGTTTTTTATTGAAGGGTTGGTTGGTAGAGACGGTCGATGGAAAGTTCGTTGACGGGGGATAGATAAGTGGCTTTCATTCTCATTTTCTTCTAGATGAAGCAATGCAAAGAAATACTTATTTGTTCACTCATTAACCTGTTAATCTCGTCAACCCGTTAATCAATTAACCATTTAACCCGCTATCGCGTTAATTTTATAAATTTGTATGCAAAGATACTGCAACGCGAGAGAAAAGCGCTATCTTTGCACCCAAAATATAAAAAAGTAGCCCCAAATGTTTGAAAATCTTAGCGAAAGACTAGAACGTTCTTTCAAAATACTCAAAGGTGAGGGTAAAATCACCGAAATCAATGTGGCCGAAACCTTGAAGGATGTGCGCCGTGCCTTGCTCGATGCCGATGTCAATTTCAAGGTGGCAAAGTCGTTCACCGACCGCGTGAAACAGAAGGCAATGGGTCAAAACGTGCTCACAAGCGTAAAACCAGGCCAGTTGATGGTGAAAATCGTCCATGATGAGCTAGCCGAACTGATGGGTGGTAAGGCTACCGACTTGAAGCTGCAAAGCCGTCCCTCGGTGATTCTCATGGCAGGTCTGAATGGTGCTGGTAAGACTACCCTCTCGGGTAAACTCGCCCTCTATCTCAAGACGAAGAAAAGCCGCAAGCCCCTACTTGTAGCTTGCGATGTATACCGTCCGGCTGCAGTAGAGCAACTCCGCGTATTGGCTGAGCAAATTGATGTGCCCATCTATATGAACTTGGAGGAGAAAGACCCCGTGAAGATTGCTCGTGAGGGTGTGCAGGAGGCTAAGGCTAAGGGCTTCGATACAGTGATTGTCGATACTGCAGGCCGTCTTGCAGTAGACGAGGAATTGATGACCGAGATCGCGAATATCAAGCAGGCTATTTCGCCCGATGATACTCTCTTCGTGGTTGACTCTATGACGGGTCAAGATGCTGTCAACACCGCCAAGGAATTCAATGACCGCTTGGACTACGAGGGTGTGGTGCTTACCAAGCTTGATGGCGACACTCGTGGTGGTGCAGCACTTTCCATCCGTACTGTGGTGGATAAACCCATTATGTTTGTTGGTACGGGTGAGAAGATGGAAGCACTCGACGTGTTCCACCCCGAGCGTATGGCTGATCGTATCCTCGGTATGGGTGATATCGTGAGCCTCGTGGAGCGTGCCCAGGAGCAGTTCGATGAGAAAGAAGCCCTCAAACTCCAGCGTAAGATTCAGAAAAACCAGTTCGACTTCAACGACTTCCTTGCTCAGATTCAGCAAATCAAGAAGATGGGTAACCTCAAGGATCTTGCCTCGATGATTCCTGGTGTGGGTAAGGCACTCAAGGACGTGGAAATCGATGATAATGCGTTCAAGGGTATCGAGGCAATTATCCTTTCGATGACTCCCAAGGAACGTCAGCATCCCGAGGTGCTCAATATGAGCCGTAAGACTCGTATTGCCAAGGGATCGGGAACCACTATTCAAGAGGTGAATCGCCTTGTGAAGCAGTTCGACCAAACTCGCAAGATGATGAAGCTTGTTACTGGCTCTAAGATGGGCAAGATGATGGCTCACATGCCCAAGATGCCTGGTATGCCCAAAATGGGATAAAAAGAGGAGTGACAATTTAGCTTCATACCTTTGACCTTAAAACTCAATGATCTAATGGAAACTCAAATTATTGACGGAAAAGCTACCGCTGCTACCATTAAACAAGAAATAGCTCTCGAAGTGAAGCGCATTGTGGAGCAAGGCGGGAAACGCCCTCATCTAGCCGCAGTACTTGTTGGGCACGATGGAGGAAGTGAAACCTACGTGCGCAATAAAGTACTGGCTTGCGAAGCCTGTGGCTTTCAGTCGTCGCTCATCCGCTATGAAGCCGATGTGACAGAAGCCGAACTCCTTGCCTGCGTAGACCGCCTCAATGCCGATGCTACAGTGGATGGTTTCATTGTGCAGCTTCCCCTTCCCGCTCATATTGATGAACAGAAGATTATTGAACGCATTGACCCCGCAAAGGATGTAGATGGATTTACCCCCATCAATGTGGGACGTATGTCCATCGGACTTCCTTGCTATATACCTGCTACGCCCAAGGGAATAGTGGAACTTCTTCGTCGTTATCACATTGATACTCGCGGCAAACGATGTGTAGTGCTCGGACGTTCCAACATCGTGGGTAAGCCTATGGCCATGCTTATGATGCAAAAAGCTTATGGTGATGCCACTGTCACGGTGTGTCATAGTCATAGCCTTACGCTCAAAGAAGAGTGTCAGCGAGCTGACATTATCATAGCTGCCATTGGTCAACCCGGATTTGTCACCGCTGACATGGTGAAACCAGGAGCCGTGGTGATAGATGTTGGCACTACGCGTGTGCCCGATGCCATACGTCCGAAGGGATTCCGTCTTTCGGGTGATGTCGATTTTGAACATGTAGCTCCCCTCTGCTCGGCCATTACCCCCGTTCCTGGCGGTGTAGGTCCTATGACTATTTGCATGCTCATGCTCAACACTTTGCAAGCTGCCAAGCAGAAATCGTAGCGCATTCGTTCACTCCACCTTGCCCACGAAGGAAAGGTAGAACAGAAAGTAAAGTGGAAATAACGAACGGGGAATTGTGATTACGTGATGATGGATTGCTATCTTGAGTATTGTCCAGTGATCTGCTCAAAAAGCCTCGCTTCGAAGTGTTGGCAAAAAAAGGTCGTTGTCATAATCTCCTCAAAAGTAAACTCCCGCAAAGTACAGAGCAAAAAGTGTGTACAAGTCGTTCTTTTTCTGTATCTCTCATGCGTATGCGCTTGCGCTTTTTCATCGTATTTTGCGAGATAATCTTTCTTCGCTTGCATTTTTTTAGACTATCTCTGATAATCAAAGAATTATGAGCACAAGTGCCTACACTTTGTTTGCACTTTTGCTAGCATGCTTATCCCCTCTTGCAGAAATTGATGTAAGAGGGGATAAGTCTTTCTATAAGGTCGAAACATGTTTTACGTAAGGCATGCTTTGAAAAGAAAATAGCCACTATTTGAGAAGGAACGCCTCTTTCCATTAGTGTCTGTACGAAAAAACTCTATGCAACCCATGGTTAAAAAAATAACAAGGCCGCTTTGTCCCTCTCACCTTTTCTCCTTACCTTTGCAGAGTAAGGAATAATGGTCCCCGCTCCTATGAAGAAATTACTCTCATTGCCCCCCAATGTGGTGGGTGTGTTCCATAAAGTCACGGCGTTGAGCCAAGACGAATATTATTGTACCTCCGATCCTGCAGGCGTGAAGCTCGGAAGTGGAGGAGGTACTGCATGGCTCCTAGCTTCGGCAAAAGCCGACGAGGCCCCCGAAGCCAACTTCGACGAATGGCTTGCTCAAGAAAAGCGTATCTTGCTTCACGCTGGCGGGCAGAGTCGACGACTTCCCGCCTATGCTCCTAGTGGCAAAGTACTCACTCCCATTCCCGTGTTTCGCTGGACGCGCGGTCAATGTATTGATCAGACTCTTCTCAGCCTGCAGATGCCTCTCTATCAGAACATTATGCGCAAGGCACCAAAAAGTCTGCGCACGCTTATAGCAAGCGGCGATGTGTTGTTACGTGCTACAGAAGCCTTGCAGCCTATCCCCGAGGCCGACGTAGTATGCTATGGTCTTTGGGCTGACCCTGCGCAATCTTCTCATCATGGTGTGTTTGTGATGAATCGTAATACTCCGACGAAGCTCGACTTTATGCTACAAAAGCCTACCACCGAAGAGCAGGGTCGATTATTGCCCACTCACCTCATGCTGATGGACATTGGCGTATGGTTGCTTAGCGATAAGGCAGTAAAACGGCTCATGCAGAAGACAGCGGCTGCTCCCTGTGCTCCATCTCGTTGCACTCCTGCAGGGCATTCGTTATCTCTTCCGCAGGCTTATGACCTTTATAGCGAGTTCGGATGTGCATTGGGCGAGAATCCTTCGTCGCCTGATTCGCTATTGTCGGATCTTTCCGTGGCCATTCTTCCCCTCCCTGGTGGAGAGTTTTACCACTATGGCACGGGCGAAGATATGATAACCTCCTCCGTGCAGATACAGAATCTCGTGAAGGACCAACGTTATATCTTGCAAAAAGGGGTGAAGCCGCAGAGCTCGGTGTTTACGCAGAACACCCTTCTAGAGAGTCGTCCCACGCTCGAGACAAACAATGTGTGGATAGAAAATTCCTATGTGGGGCGAGGCTGGCACTATGCCGACCATGCCATTATTACGGGTGTTCCGCGTAATGATTGGCGAATCACGTTGCGCAGTGGAGTTTGTGTGGACGTGGTGCCTGTGGGACAGGCAGCAGACTATGCACTGCGCCCTTACGGATTCTTTGATGCTTTTCGTGGTGATGTCTGTTCTTCTGAAACAAAGTATTTAGGTCGCCCTATGGAAGAATGGCTTTCGCTTCGCGGCATTCGTCCTGAAGAACTAGTCCATACAGACGACTTGCAGGCTGCTCAAATCTTCCCCGTAAGTCATGATTTGCAGCAGCTCGAGACGCTGCTTCATTGGTTTGTCGACGACAATCCCCGTGCTGAGGTGACCGAGCTGTGGCGCTCGTTACCGCGTCTCTCGGCCGATGAATTGTCAGTTCAGGCAAGTCTGCCACGACTTTTTGCGCAGCGTAAGGAACTTCAGCGACAGACACTCCCTCTTGTAGCTCGCAATTGGCAGCGCAGTGTTTTTTATCAAGTGAACCTCAAAGATATGGCCGAGAAATACCATACGCTCGACCTTGACCTGCCCAAGTCTCTGCCCGTCTCTGCACCACTTATGACGCGTATTCACGATGCCATGTTCCGTTCTGAAGCCTTACGCACAACTGATGCTGAGGCGGCTGCTCGCTACGATGCCGAGGCATTCTCCCTACTGCGTGATGGACTAACCGAAAATGTACTTCGTCATCGCAGTGCTCCTCATCGCACCACCTATGCCGACCAGATAGTGTGGGGGAGAAGTAGTGTTCGCATCGATGTGGCTGGAGGCTGGACAGACACTCCGCCCTATAGTCTCATTTCGGGCGGAAATGTGGTGAATCTCGCTATCAATCTTAATGGGCAACCTCCCTTGCAAGTATATGTGAAGCCTTGCAAAGAACCCTTCATTATCTGCCGGTCTATCGATCTCGGTGCTATGGAACGCATTGAAACTTACGAAGAATTGCGTCAGTATAATAAGGTAGGGTCTCCCTTTTCCATACCTAAGGCAGCTCTTACTCTAGCAGGTTTCTTGCCAGGTTTCGGTGAGGAAACGTTCAGTTCACTCCGTCAACAACTTGAAGCATTTGGCTGCGGTATGGAAATCACGCTCTTGGCGGCCATTCCCGCAGGATCTGGGCTTGGCACAAGTAGCATTCTGGCCGCTACGGTGCTAGCAGCACTGAGCGACTTCTGCGGGCTAGGTTGGGATCGCAATGAGGTGTGCAATCGTACGCTTGTGCTCGAACAACTTCTCACCACAGGAGGCGGCTGGCAAGATCAGTATGGCGGAGTTTTACCAGGCGTAAAACTCTTACAAACCTCTGCGGGCTTCGACCAAAATGCGGTAGCGCGCTGGCTACCTGATACACTCTTTACCGATGCTGAAGCTCGTGCCTGCCATTTGCTCTACTATACGGGAGTGACTCGAACTGCTAAGAACATCCTAGCCGAAATCGTTAGAGGAATGTTCCTTAACAATACGCGCCACCTCTCCTTGCTTGATGCGATGAAGCAGCATGCTCTTACGGTGTTTGACACGCTTCAACGCAACGACTTGCAACGATTCGGACAGATGGTTCGCACCACTTGGGAGCAGAATAAGGCGCTAGATGCAGGAACCAATCCAGACGTAATAGAGAGCCTCTGTCGCCGAGTTGACGATCTCTGCTATGGCTATAAGCTTCCCGGCGCAGGTGGTGGCGGATTTATGTACATGGTAGCCAAAGACCCCGAGGCCGCGCATCGCATTCGCCGCATGCTCACTGAAAAGCCCCTCACTCAAAATTCACGTTTTGTGGAAATGGAAGTTTCGGAAAAAGGATTGCATGTGAGTCGAAGCTAACTCATACGCGCTGGAGAGGAAATAACCAGTGGGCAGACCTCAAGTCTCTCTTGCCGAGAGCATGGCTTGTCCCGAAGATATAAGTGTAACGCATTTCTGCTTCAGCATCTTCTGCACCGTCCTTCTTTATCCTCTTCATTGCATATTAATTAACCTCTAAGTATATTCGCATATTACATGCATTTCAAACACATCTCCCTTATTCTCGCCCTAACCGCTATATCTCTTGCTACTTGGGCTCAACAGCAGGTGGCCGTGTTCTCTATTAACGACTTTCATGGTGCCTTCGTACGTAATGACGATAAAGGCATCGTGGGTGCACCTTCCCTATGGCAAACTCTCGATTCGCTGAAACGCGTATATCCCTACAACGTCACAGTTTCGGCGGGCGACAACTTCGGTGGTAGCTATTTCTACAATGCAACCCATGGCGTGTTACTTCCCGTTCTTTTCAACGATCTCGGCATACGCATATCTTCCGTAGGTAATCATGAGTTTGACGACGGACAAACCTCTCTTGCTGATAAGTGGAGGCATTCACCGTTTCGTCCCAAAGGTTGGGATATTACGTATGTAAGTTCCAACGTGCGCAGTACGGAGACGGGAGCTGTTCCTCCTTTTGCTCAGCCTGTAGCCACCACCACACTGATGCTCCCTGGCGGCAAACCTTTTAAAATCGCTTTCGTGGGACTTATCGCTTCGTCCACTCCCCAGCAAGCGAGCATTCGTAAACTCAAAGGTCTCTCGTTTGATGGCGACTACCCCGCTGTGCTCGATTCCGTGCTTGCATTGCCAGTGGGAGAGGAAGTAATGCACGCTAATTTACGTCTCATTCTCAGTCACAACGGAACCATTACCAATGCAGAAGGACAACCGCAATGGGACGACAAAGATGCGGGCAACTTGGCTCGCATCACATCGCGTCTTTGGCAAGGATTTATCTCATCGCATAGCCATAAGCGTGTGTGTGGGTTTATCAACGAAAACAAAATGCCTGTGGTTCAAGGCAAGTGGCATGGCGACTATATCAGCATGTTGCTCTGTACTATCGATACAACCACGATGCAAGTTACTCGTGTAGAACCGCATTCCATTCCTGTCAGTCCGAAAGCTCATCTCGAACCTGGTCCCGCTCGCCTTCAAGCGCAAATTGATTCCTTGCTTAATCATACTCATACGGCAGGAGGAACACCCATCGGTACCCCTTTAACCGTGGCCGAGCATAATATGCCTCACAACCGCGATCAAAAATATCGCCAAAGCGAAGTGGGTACATTGGTCTGTAAAGCCTATGCCGAGGCTTATCGTGAAGTCGCTCATCTCAAGGATAAGGCGCTCATAGTGGGCTGTAGTCACTTTGGTAGTATACGTGCAGGATTTTCCAAAGGGAAAATTACAGTGCTCGATGTGGGTGAGGCTCTTCCTTTTTCTAATGCGCTCAAGGTCTATCACTTTACGGGACAACAATTGATGAATCTCGTGCAGTTTGGCAATCATAATAAAGCCTATGGATGGCTCCAAACAGGAAACCTCAAGGTGAAAAAGGATGGTGAGGGAAACGTTGTAGCTCTTACGTATGTTTCGCCCCGTGGAAAATGTATATCGATAAAGGAAAAGACTTCGTGCATTGTCGTGGCTGATGAATTTATCACCAATGGCGGCGATGGTTATAGCCCATCGTTCTTTCCCAAGGCGCAAGAAATAAAAGCCGAATGTATGCCTGCCACCACCGATGCTTTTATAAACTATTTGAAGACAATACCTGTGTTGCGATAAATAATCGCGGCTCGATGGTCTGTTTCTATAATATCTAAAACTTCATAATAACGGCCCACTCATGGCTCTATTCTCGTTACCCCCCGCGTCGCCACAAAGCGACCTTAATTTGCAGATGTTTCTGGGAAACGGCGAAGCAGAAGAATCGCACTTCCAAATGACGCGCACCTTAGCTCCCGAATGGGCGCTCCAAAGCGGTGTGCAGCTTACTTGGCCTCACGCTCAGACAGATTGGGCTCCAATGCTTGCTGAAGTGACGGAATGTTATCTGCGTCTAGCCTACGAAATCGCTACCCGTGAGACATTGCTCATTGTGGCTCCCGATGTGATAGCCGTAAAGCAACTCATAGATCAGCGCTTACCGAGCCGCGCAGCCAATCATATCATCTATCACGAATGTCCCACTAATGATACGTGGGCACGCGATCATGGCTTTCTCACGGTAATGACTACTGATGGCCCTGAATTGCTCGACTTTCGCTTCAATGGATGGGGTGGAAAATTCGAGGCATCGCTCGACAATGCAATTAACCATTCGCTCGTAGCGGGCGAACATCCTGTGCTAAATGGTAAGTACGTTGATTGTCTTGACTTTGAACTTGAAGGGGGAAGCATCGAGGTGGATGGACAAGGAACTTTGCTCACCACCTCACAATGTTTACTCAATCCCAATCGCAACTCACAACTTGATCGCGAGCACAAAGAAGAGTTGCTCAAGCAGCGGCTCGGTGTGGAGCGCATTCTCTGGCTCGACCATGGATATCTTGCGGGCGACGATACCGATTCTCACATTGACACCTTGGCTCGTCTCTGTCCGGGTGATACCATAGTCTACGTGAAGTGTCACGATCTAGAAGACGAGCATTTTGCAGCCCTCGAGGATATGGAAGCTCAACTGCGGACTTTTCGCACGATTGATGGAAAGCCCTATCGTCTGCTCCCCTTACCCATGCCCGATGCTATCGTAGATACGGAATGCGGTGAGCGCCTTCCCGCTACTTATGCCAACTATCTGGTGATGAACGAGATTGTGCTTTACCCTACATATGCCCAGCCTGAAAACGACGAAGAAGCAGCCGCTACGTTGCGTAAGGCGTTCCCCGGTCGCGACATCGTGGGCGTTGATTGTAGAGCTTTGATACGTCAGCATGGCTCGCTCCATTGCGTTACTATGCAGTATCCTAAGGGGGTGATTAATAGGAAAGAAGAGGAGTAACCTCTTGGGTGGCTAGGGAAGAAATACCTAAATTCAGAGAAGAAACATCCTAACACAGCATAATAATGAATAGCAACATACTCAAAGTGGGGATCGTGCAGCAATCATGCTCGGCCTCAGTGGAAGAAAATAAGCGTAAACTCGAAGCAAATATTGCCGATGTAGCACAAAAAGGCGCACAACTGGTGGTACTTCAAGAACTTCATAATTCGCTCTATTTTTGCCAGGTGGAGAATACCGACAACTTCGACCTTGCCGAACCTATTCCTGGTCCTTCTACAGATTTCTATGGTGCGATAGCTCGAAGGTATGGCATTGTGCTCGTCACTTCCCTGTTTGAACGTCGTGCTGCAGGTCTTTATCATAATACAGCCGTAGTGTTTGAATGCGACGGAACTATTGCAGGAAAATATCGTAAGATGCATATACCTGATGATCCTGCCTATTATGAAAAATTCTACTTCACCCCAGGAGATCTCGGATTTCATCCCATCGATACTTCGGTGGGACGTCTAGGTGTGCAAGTTTGTTGGGATCAGTGGTATCCCGAGGGGGCTCGCCTCATGGCACTTCAAGGAGCAGAATTGCTAATCTATCCCACTGCTATTGGTTATGAGAGTTCTGATACGCCCGAAGAGCAGCAGCGCCAACGTGAAGCCTGGACTACCGTACAACGTGGTCATGCCGTAGCTAATGGACTTCACGTAATCGCAGTAAATCGTACGGGACATGAAGAGGATCCTTCAGGACAGACACGTGGTATTAACTTCTGGGGAAGCAGTTTCGTAGCTGGGCCTCAGGGCGAATTGCTCCATCGCAGTCCTGTCAATGACGAGGAAAATGCCGTTGTGGAAATAGACCTCAAACGAAGCGAGAACGTGCGCCGCTGGTGGCCCTTCCTTCGCGATCGTCGCATTGAGGAATTCTCCCCACTTACTAAGCGATTTATTGATTGAATAAATCCATAGTTAGCACTTATTTCGTAAGCACTGAGGGAAGAATCCCGCTCTAAATGTGCATATGAGACAAAATATGTGTGAAAAAAATGGCAAATTACTTTCGTATGCGTACGATTTGCACTACCTTTGCTATTTCAAAAGAACAATACTAAAAATCAAAAGGTTATAAGATACTATGACACTGATTAAATCCATCTCAGGTTTTCGTGGTACAATCGGCGGCCGTACGGGTGATACGCTCAATCCCGTAGACATTGCCAAGTCTGTATCAGCATTTGCAGCTTTGCGTGAAAACGTTGTAAGCCGCTCTTTCCGTCGTAAAATCGTTGTAGGACGTGATGCACGTATCTCTGGCGAAATGGTGAGCCACGTTGTATGCGGCACACTCATGGGTATGGGCTTCGATGTAGTTAACATCGGATTAGCTTCTACTCCGACCACCGAATTGGCTGTTACTATGGAGCACGCTTGTGGTGGTATTATCATCACTGCGAGCCACAATCCTCGTCAGTGGAACGCACTGAAGTTTCTCAATGAAAAAGGGGAATTTCTTCCGCCCGCAGAAGCTTCAGAAGTAGTGCGTTTGGCCAACAACTGCAACTTCGAATTTGCCGACGTTGATAGTCTGGGCTGCTATACCAAGAACTTTAGCTATGATCAGCGTCATATCGAACTTGTAAAGGATCTCGAACTCGTAGATATCGAAGCTATCCGCCGCGCTCATTTCACTGTTGCTATCGATACTGTAAACTCTGTCGGTGGTATCATCATTCCGAAACTTTTGGGACAACTCGGCGTGACAGAAGTAACAGGCTTGAATACAGAGCCTACAGGTAATTTCGCACACAATCCAGAGCCTTTGAAGCAAAATCTCAGCGAAATCCGCAACTTGCTTCGTAAGGGTCGTCATGATTTGGGTATCGTAGTCGATCCCGATGTTGACCGTTTGGCTCTTGTCTGTGAAGATGGTAGCATGTTTGGTGAGGAAAATACACTTGTAGCCTGCGCTGATTATGTGCTGAAGCATACTCCTGGTCCTACGGTGAGCAATCTCTCTTCAAGCCGCGGCTTGCGCGACGTAACCGAAAAGTATGGCTGCAACTATACAGCTGCTGCCGTGGGCGAGGTGAACGTTGTGACCAAGATGAAAGAGACTGGTGCCGTGATTGGTGGTGAAGGCAATGGAGGCGTGATTTATCCCGCTGCACACTCTGGTCGTGATGCATTGGTAGGTATTGCTTTGATATTGACTTATTTGGCTAAGACTGGCATGCGTGCTACCGAATTGCGTGACTCTCTGCCTCAATACTACATTGCAAAGAACCGCATCGATCTCGATCCTACAACCGATATCTTTGCTATTCTGAAGAAGGTTAAGGAGCTCTATAAGAACGAGCAAGTGACCGATATCGATGGTGTGAAGATTGACTTTGCTGATAAGTGGGTACATCTTCGCAAGAGCAACACCGAACCTATTATCCGCGTATATTCAGAAGCACACACCATGGAAGAAGCCGATGCTCTCGGCAAGCAAATCATGGATATCGTGTACAATATGACGCAGAAGAATGATAAGTAATCACTCCTAGATCATATAAATATGGTCTAGTGTAAGACAACTTTCCTCTACAACTTTTTGCGGTCTCTGCTCGCTGTCCCCAAAGTATTGTCTTATGGATTTTATGAAACCATAGGTACATGTTTCCCCGTAGTCGGGGAGGAGGCAGAGAGCAGAGACCGCACTCTTTTTTGTTAATCAAGAGTAAACTTTCCAAGTTGTATATCTAGGGCGTTCACTATTTATATCCAGATTGTTAGCTATATATATTCAAGCGCCCCGTTGCTTATAATCAGACCATCTATAACGCATACTTTATTAGTCTATACTCTTACTCAGATTATTCATAAACCTATTCCTAATGAAGAAATCTCTTCTCATTTTTGCGCCTACGATGCTTGCAAGCATGGCTGCACAGGCGCAGCACTACAATGTAGTGTATATCATGACCGACGATCATACAGCGCAGATGATGAGCTGCTATGATCATCGCTTCGTTGAGACACCCAATCTAGATCGCATTGCCCAAGACGGCGTGAAGTTTGTCAATTCTTACGTTGCAAATAGTCTTTCAGGTCCCAGTCGTGCATGTATGATTACAGGTAAGCACTCGCATAAGAACGGCTTTACCAATAACGAACACGGCATCTTCGATGGTTCGCAGCAGACAATGCCCAAGCTCATGCAGAAGGCAGGCTATCAGACGGCCATCATCGGTAAGTGGCACTTGGTGAGCACTCCTACTGGCTTCGATTATTATAACATTCTTCCCGCTCAAGGCGACTACTACAATCCCAACTTTATCAATATGGATGGTAGTACTACTCGCGAACAAGGCTATGTGACCAATATTATTACCGACAAAGCCATTGATTGGATGGAGCACAAGCGCGATAAGTCCAAACCATTTATTCTCTTTATCCATCACAAAGCATGCCATCGTGCGTGGTTGCCTGAACTCAAGTACTTGCATGCGTATGAGGATAAGACGTTTGAACTTCCTGCCAACTTCTACGACGATTATGAAGGACGCGAAGCTGCTAAAACGGCAGAGATGCAAATTGGTAAACACATGGACATTGTATACGACACCAAGATGTTTACTCCTGGCGCCAAAACCCATCTCACTGATGCTTACCTCGGCATGGTAGGCCGCCTAGATAGTCGTGATCGTGCAGAGTATGATTACTTCTATGATTCTCTAGCTATCGACTTTCGCAAGCGTAAGCTGACGGGCAAGGCTTTGACAGAATTTAAGTATCAGCGTTATATGCGCGACTATGCCAAAGTGGTGAAGTCGCTCGACGATAACGTAGGTCGTACGCTCGACTATCTTAAACAAGCTGGTTTGCTCGACTCCACACTTGTAGTCTACACTTCTGATCAGGGTTTCTATATGGGTGAGCATGGATGGTTCGACAAGCGCTTCATGTATGAAGAATCGCTCAATACCCCACTTGTGATGCGTCTGCCTAAGGGATTCAATGCCCGCGGCGATATTAAGGAAATGGTGCAAAACATCGACTATGCTCCCACCTTCTTGCAACTCGCTGGAGCTCCTGTGCCTGCTGATATTCAAGGTGTGTCCCTCTTACCCTTGCTCCAGGGAAAACACCCTAAGAATTGGCGCAAGAGCATTTATTACCACTATTACGAATATCCTGCAGAGCATGCAGTTAAGCGTCACTATGGCGTACGTAGCTCGGATGGGTATAAGCTTTTACACTTCTACAATGATATTAATAAGTGGGAACTTTACGACCTTAATAAGGATCCGCACGAGATGCACAATATCTATGGTCAGCCTGGTACGGAAAAACTCACCAAGCGCCTTATGAAAGAGCTTGTTAAGCTTCAGAAGCAGTATGACGACAAGGATGCGTTAAAGTTCAACTCAATGGGAAAGTAAGTCTTCTTATGTCCTTATAAATTCCCTCATTAATTATATGCTGAACCGCGATAGAACACTATATGCTCTGTCGCGGTTCTTGCGTGAATTCCTCTTCGCAGAAAAGAATACCTCCCTCAAAAAGAAAGCGTCAGCAGAGAATGAAACCTATGTGCTGAATAAATTCGAATCGTTAATTTGTTATTTTCTAAAATAAGAATACATAATCTTTGGTAACGTGTTGTTTTTTTGTAAATTTGCTCACGATAGCCATCTTTGTGTATGCATGTTTTTCCTTTTAAAGAAAGAAATCATGCTATAATTGAGGTGGAAATCAACATTGTAGTAAGCTTAAAATCTTTGCTATGGTGTCCACAGAGAGAAAAATTATGTAATAATAAATATAAAAACGTTCCTTCGCTACTGCCGTTTGGTAGTAGAGATTTATCCCTAATCGGGGGGGGTAAAATTGAGTATCCTCAATTACACGACGTCTACTTATTCTATCAAGATGAGATTATTTAGAAAAATATTCAATTGGTACTTTAGCAAGAGAGTCCTTCCATATTGGTGTATAGTTATCTTCGATTTGTTCGTATGTTTCTTTGGGGCTCTATTCATTATCTGGCTTCGCCATCCGGCTTCGTGGATGATGAGTCAGTGGACTCCCTTGTTCCACACGTTGCTGGCATTTGCCTTGTTCAATCTTATTGGGTTTCGTGTATTCCACGTTTATTCGGATATACTCCGCTATTCTCAATTCGATGACCTCTTGCGCGTGGGCTATGCTAGTATGCTTTCGCTGCTCATGTCGCTCTGCTTTATTGTGCTCGACAATTATTTTGGATTGACGCAGACATTCTATCCGCTTACCATCCGCATGACCATCTCCATCTTTCTTGGCACTACCGCCTTGCTTTGGGGTACTCGCGTATTGATACGTCTGCTCTATGATAGTGCGCTTGTGGGTCGTACTGCAATCAACGCCTTGGTATACGGCACTCGGGAAGGAGCCATTGCGCTTACTCTGAATGCCCGTAACATTAAGCCCGTTCGTTTCCTTATAGAGGGCTATATCGGAGATGAGGAGGCGCATTACGCTAGTCGCCTTATGGGGCGTCATATTTATTCCATGCATGAGAATCTGCTATCCGTCATTCATGCCAAGAACATTAAAGCTGTACTTGTAAGTCCTCTCAAGCACGATGCATTCGTTAAGAACCGTGCCTTCCAAGACATGCTTATTAATGCTGGGGTAAAAATTTATATCACGCAAAACTCTGAAGAATGGAAGCGCGGAACAAGTGAAAAGAAACGTGTAAACCTTCGTGAGGTAAACATTGAAGACCTTCTTCCGCGCGACCAAATACAGGTAGACTTGAAAGCCGTCGAAAGCCTCTTGCACAACAAGTGCGTGCTTATCACGGGGTCAGCGGGTTCTATTGGTTCCGAACTAGTTTCGCAAATTGCTACTTACAACCCAGCGAAACTCATACTCGTCGATCAAGCTGAGACCCCGCAACACGACATCCGCCTCATGATGCGTGAGAAATTTCCTAACATTAAGGCCGAGACCATCGTGACTAGCATCTGCCGCCAAAGCCACATGGAGAATATCTTCCGTACGTACAAGCCCGACTACGTGTTCCATGCAGCAGCTTATAAGCACGTGCCTATGATGGAAGACAATCCTAGCGAGAGCGTGCAAAACAATGTGTATGGCACGAAGGTAATAGCCGACCTCAGTGTGAAGTATGGCGTGAAGAAATTTGTCATGGTCAGCACAGACAAGGCAGTGAATCCAACCAATGTGATGGGTTGCTCCAAGCGCATCTGTGAAATCTACGTGCAGAGCCTTGATAAGGCCATTAAGAGTGGCAAAGTAAAGGGGGTAACCCAATTCGTGACCACCCGTTTTGGCAATGTATTAGGAAGCAACGGCAGTGTGATTCCCCTCTTCCGCAAGCAAATAGCAAAGGGAGGGCCGCTCACGGTGACTCATCCCAAGATAATCCGCTACTTCATGCTTATTCCTGAAGCCTGTAAGCTCGTGCTCGAAGCTGGTACGCGTGGTAATGCTGGTGAAATTTTCGTGTTTGATATGGGCGAGCCTGTGCGCATTGCCGACCTTGCCGAACGCATGATAAAGCTCAGTGGTGCCGAGAATGTCACTATCAAGTATACAGGACTGCGTGAGGGAGAGAAACTCTATGAAGAGGTGCTTAGTGAAAACGAGAACACCCTTCCGTCGTTTCATGAAAAGATTCGCATAGCCCAAGTGCGTAGTTACGAGTACGATGATGCTGAGGCTCAGCTCGAAGAACTCTTCCAAGTATCGAAAGCCTACGATGATATGGCCACGGTAAAAAAGATGAAAGAAATTGTGCCAGAGTATATCAGTAGGCATTCGCGATACGAAGTGCTCGATAAACCTCAAGATACGCCCGAAGAGGAAAATCAAAGCGGCGTAATATCCTCAAATGAGGAAAAATAGCTTAGAGGCTCTTTCTTGTAAGCAGCACACCCTCGGTATATGAAGGGATGAAGCTTCAAGGAAGAACCACTTTTCTAGGGGTGGTTCTACCCTTAAGCGATATTAATTGATACGCATGTTCGTGCGAAATCTCATGATCTCTTTCCTCTCAGTCTAAGTTCGGCATGACTACTACACATGAATGTGTACATCCTATGGACCTTCTTCCGGCTGTAATAATTGATAAAACTTATGTTCAGATGAATCGAATCCTTTTACTCCTTCTTTTGCTATCATTGACGATGCTATCGTGTCGACATGGACAGCCGTCGGATGGAGAAATCGTACAGACTGATAGCGTGCTGCGCGCCCACACCGACCTGCTCTTCTCCAATCCGAAGAAAGGAGAACGTGTGCTTGCTCAGTATCAACGTAGTCTTACGGATAGTATGGCATGGTATAAAGTGGAAGTGTTTCGCGCCACGGCTTACAATCTGGCTGGAGATACGCTCGCATCCCATAGACGCTACGAACGAGTGCTCCGCTGGTGCTCACACACGCCTGGGGCGCATGCTGTGGCTGGTCAAGTGTGGAATCATCGCGGCGTGAATGCCATGCTTCGAGGAGACATGCAGCAGTCGTATGCCTGCTACGAACGCGCCTTTACCCTGCTCAACCAACCGCCTAAGACCACCGAACTCATTAGTAGTGCCATCAATCTGGCCGATATGAATATGCTCTCTGGTCGGCTGCCTCGGGCTTCGGAATTGTATCGTTACGCCCTTTTCCTGTGTGATTCGCTGCGTGATCAGCGAAGTCGAGTGCCCATTTGCGTAGGTTTAGGACAAGTATATATGGAGCTTGAAAATTTTACCGAGTCTCATCGTTATTTCCATCAAGCTTCCCTCAGGCTCAAGGGAGAGACGCTTCAGACGCAATTCCTTTACCACCTCTCACTAGGCAACTGTTATTATTATGAGAAACGATACGAAGAAGCCCTACGAAGCTTTCGTACAGCTCGCTCTTTTGCTCAAAAACTCAATAATGAAGCTTTCCGCATTAACTGCGATGCCAATATGGGCGAAGTGTATCTTATGATGGACGATCTGCCTCGTGCTCGGGCTTGTCTTAATTTGTGTGAGAAGGCTCTGAACAATCGCTCGTTAGTTAATACCGACAATGCCTTTTATATAAGGAGTCTCTTAGCCGATCTTTCCATAGCTGAGGGGCATCCATCGCAATCCAACAACGATTTCAGTCTTGGAGCAGATTCTCTGCTTGTAAGCACGCCTCGCTATCTGATGCTCCACTATCGTCGCCTGCAACATTATGCAGCTCGTGACCATCGGTGGCACGATGCCTATCGTTATCAGTCACTCTCCGCGCTTTATGCCGACTCCTTAAATAGTTGCCAAGCGCGTAATACCATGGCTGAAATGGCTGGTCGTTATCAGCGTGACACCACACTACTGCGTCAGCATCTAGCCATTGCCGACTATGTAGCGCGCAATGTGCGTCAGCAGAGCTACATTATTTTAACCGTATCACTTGTGGCTCTCCTAGCCTTGGCTGCTACACTCATTATCGTGCTCTATCGTCGTCGCACGCAAGAGCGCATGAAACGTCAAATGGAACGCATTACGGAACTTCGTATGGATGTGGTGCGCAATCGTGTATCACCTCATTACGTGTTCAATGTGCTTGGCACTGTGCTACCCAAACTTCAGCGCTATCCCGAACTCGTGGCACCCGTGGAAATGCTCATCGATGTGCTTCGAGGCAACCTCTTGACTTCGGGCAAAGTGGCCGTGTCGCTATGCGATGAGCTGACATTGGTGCGTCGTTTCGTAGATTTGCATCATTATAGCAAAGGCCCCCTTTCGCGGGTAACGTGGAAAGTGGCGCCCGAACTCGAGAATAGTCAGCTTCGTGTGCCTTCTATGTCGCTGCAGATTCCTGTAGAAAATGCTTTGAAACATGCATTCCCTGTGCTTGCGGAGGACTGTGCCATCCATATCGAAGTGGCACTCACAGCAGAAGGATTCCTGCACATACAAGTGACCGACAACGGACAAGGCTATAATCCTGGGCGGGTGAAGCGCACAGGGCGTGATACGGGGACGGGGTTATTGCTGCTCACCCGCACGCTCGAGATACTTAATCAGTACAATCGGTGTCAGGCACGTTTCTCTATTAGCAATGTGCCCCTTCCTCATCACGGTACGCGAATGGAGCTACTTATGCCTACTGACTATTGCTTCGAAACGAGCAAACGCTGAGCGGTTTAAATAACTAAAAGTTCCCATCCTCTTTATTGGGGATGGGAACTTTCGTTGTATTAGCTCGTTAAGGATTGGAAAGTACGACGGCTCATCACTCTGTCAGAATTTTTTCGCAGGAGAACTTTGTATGCGCACCATCTCCACCTCATCAGTGAGCTAGGACGAAGTCCTTGCCAGTTTGTCGGCTCAGCGGAATGCCACGTAGCCCAAGCTCTTCCTTGGCAACGTTTTGTTGACTTCGTGTATGCAGTTCTTAGATGTACATCTTTCTGTCCACAGATCTTCATCTTTCCGTCGTACACTGCCCAGTGGTAGCTTTACCACTGCCGTCCGGTAGCTCTACCACTGCCGTCCGG
>UQKO01000034.1 GCA_900541575.1 uncultured Prevotella sp. | reverse complement strand
GTACATTCACGTGCATGGCGCAAAGTTACGCCTTTTTATATTAACGTTTGTGTCCTACATTTTGCATCGGGGGATTGTAAGTGGCTTAAGGCAATATTAAATAGGCCCTTATTGCTTCTTTTGCAATATATGGAGTAACAAATTTGCGCGATAAAAAATTGAAAGTTTTTTAGGGGTGTGAAAGTTGGGCTAAATCCGAACTTGAATTAATTATACTCCAAAAATTGCAAGACACTTCTTTGTGAATTGATAGATTCTTAAAGAAGTGTCTTGGCTTTATAATAAAAGTGCTATTTCTGTTTTATTTTTCTCCACTTGTTGCTCATTCCTTGTGAGCTAGATGCAATGGATGCTTAAGGTTCAAATATTTAGGGCGAAGTTTTTTTGCACTCCACGTTAGATTCATGTTATACTAACACACAATTTTTTAGCACTTCGTACAAATTTATCAGCGGTATTGGTCGTAATCCATAAATCTGCAACTATATGAGAGTTTTAAGGATGAGGCATTTATTCTCCCCATGTGCCACGGTCGAGGTTGCGATAGCTAATGGCTTCCTTGATATGGTGGGTCTGTATCGCTGGAGACGCATCGAGGTCCGCAATAGTGCGAGCTACTTTAAGAATACGGTCGTATGCACGGGCGGATAGATCGAAACGTTTCATGGCACGTTGCAGGGTGGACGAGGATTCTTCATCGAGATGAGCATAGCGCTCGAGGAGAGAACGGCTCATCTGTGCATTGCAATGAATACCGGATTCGGCCTTATAGCGTTCTGTCTGGATAGCTCGTGCAGCTACTACTCGCTCTCGAATTTGTGCACTGCTCTCTCCCTGTGGAGCCTCTGAGAGCTCGGTAATGGATACGGGAGCTACTTCGATTTGTATGTCAATACGATCGAGCAAAGGTCCCGAAATCTTGCTCATGTAGCGTTGAATTTGTGTAGGCGAACAAGAGCAGGCGTGGTTGGGGTCGTTGTAGTAGCCACAAGGACATGGGTTCATTGATGCTACGAGCATGAACGAGCAGGGAAGTGTGGCTGAATACTTGGCTCGAGAGATGGTGATTTGCCTATCTTCGAGGGGTTGTCGGAGTGTTTCGAGGGCTGTTCGGGAAAACTCGGGAAGTTCGTCGAGGAACAGCACGCCATTGTGGGCTAGGCAAATTTCTCCAGGCTTGTAGGATGTTCCACCGCCGATGAGGGCTACGTCGGATATGGTATGGTGTGGCGAACGGAAGGGGCGCTGTGCAATGAGTGATGTGCTTGCCCCGAGGCTGCCAGCGATCGAGTGGATTTGCGTGGTCTCTAGGCTTTCGGAAAGGGTGAGTTGGGGCAAAATGGAGGGTATTCGCTTAGCCATCATGCTTTTGCCGCAGCCTGGTGATCCTACGAGGATGATGTTGTGCCCTCCTGCTGCGGCTACTTCTATGGCTCGTTTGACGGTCTCTTGCCCCTTTACGTCGATGAAATCGGGGCCTGCGTTGGCTTGGGCCGCGTAAAATTCCTCGCGAGTGTTGACTATTGTAGGTTGTATATTCTCTTTTCCTGTGAGGAAGTTGACCACTTGCGAGAGTGTTTCTACTCCGTATACTTTCAATTTGTTGACCACGGCAGCTTCACGTTCGTTGTCTTTAGGCACAAATAGCGCTTCAAATCCTTGTTCACGAGCTTTTATGGCGATAGATAGAGCACCTTTGACTGGACGTACGGATCCATCAAGGCCGAGCTCTCCCACGAATACGTATTTATCAAGATGCGTGTTGGGTATCATCTTGAGTGAGGCTAGCATGCCGAGGGCTAAGGGAAGGTCGTAGCCTGAACCCTCTTTGCGCACATCGGCAGGGGCGAAGTTGATGGTATACTTCTCACGGGGAGGTAACATATAACCGCTATTCTGCAAAGCACCTTCTACGCGGAGTTTGCTTTCGCGTACGGCATTGTCTGGAAGCCCCACCATGAAGAATATGGTGCGGTCTTCCTGACTTCTAATTTCGCAGGCATTGACCTCGAGAAACACGGGCATGGCAGACATTCCGTTGACTGCGGAGGTGTGGATGGTGCTGAGCATGGAGAGAAAAGTAAAGGGGTTATGTGATATGAAAATAAAAGGATGAATGCACTATTATCGTAGCCCATTACAATATGAGATAATGGTACCGAGGCAATGGTGCTTTATAGCTGCGCGTCTTCTATCTTAGTGATATCGCGCTGAAGAATGCGTCCCTGAGCATCGACAAGCATAAGGGAAGGTACGTAGTGGATTCCTAGTGTGGTGAAAAGAGATGATTGGAAGGCTTGTTGATCGCAGATGACAGGAGCCGAGGTAAGGCTATCAATGCGCAGTTCGGAGCGTAGCATAGACAGGTCGGTATCGAGCGAGAGTACAAGACATTGCCATTTGCCTGGCATTGTCTTTAGTTTATGGTGGAGGCTGCGAAGCAACTGCCGAGAATCACTTTGCCATGAAGCCATGCATGCGATGACGAGGTTGCGCCCGCGGAAGTCGGCCGAAGAGAGCTTTCGTCCATCGAGTGTGCGAGCCGTGAAGCTAGGCAGCAGTTGTCCTTTGCCGTTAAGGAAAAAGGGACGATAGTGCTGATTGAGATAGGCTACTGCACGCTCTTTGGGCTGTGCTTTTTTAAGTATATCAAGCATTTGGAGGGCGATGCGTGGATCGGTCTCCTGTTTTTTAGCAAAGTATTTCAGAAACACAGCCACGGCAGCTAGCGTATGGCTATTGTCGGTGACAAATTGCATGGCTGCTAAGCGCTGATTGGTGGCGATATCGGTGGCGTGTTTTAGGCGGAAGTCTGAGAGCAACTCGTTTTGTTCCGTGCCAGAGATTTTTGCTTCGCCAATTTTGGCAGCATCGCCTTTCATCTTCACTGTCTGTCCGGGCTCAGCTACGATGTAGGTCTGTGTAAAGTTGGGATAGAGCAGGGTGAGTACGGCGGGAGTGCTGAGATTGCGTTCGTAAGTGAACTTTCCATCGGTTATTTTTACCGTATCGATGCCTGAGAAAGCGCCGTCCTCACTAAGAATGTAGAACTCCGCGTCGTTGATATTGTCGAGTTGCCCTTCAAATCGTATCTTGTCCTTGTCTGGTCCGCAAGCGGTAAGCCATGTGAACGCGATGAGTGTGGCAAGGAGAGAGTATATTTTGTTCATCAGAGAAAGAAGAGAACATATGAAAAGGGGTTGGAGTCTTGCGGATATAAATTTATGTCCGCAAGACTTCAACCCCGATGAGAGATGATGCTTATTTCAGTAAGTTTTGGAAAGCCGAATCGTTGAAGAGCGCAACGAATTCCATGTCGTGAGCGGCATAGCTTTTGAGCGAGCTATCCTTAGCAAACGCATCTTTAAGGTTGGCTATCACGTCCTTTTCTTGATTAGTGCGTGCAGCTACGATGGCTTTGAGGTAGCTCGTCAGAGCATTGGGCTGAGCCACGGCTTTGAGCGTGTTGGTTGCTGAGGCATAGTCCTTATTCAATATTTGGGCCAAAGCGGCAGAGTTACTATGGATGCCTTTGAGACTCTGAGCGGCTTGGCTATAGTTGCCAGCAGCTACCTGTAGGTTGCCCAATACTTCATTATAGTTGGGCGAAGCAGTAGCCTTCATCAGTGCATTCTGAGCCTCTTCGGTATTTCCTTCTGCTAGGGCGATGAGTGCCTTGTTGGCGTTCACCTCGGCAGCATCAGCCTTCTTAGAAGTAGCCTGATTAAGGAGCGATTTAGCTTCGGCCAGGTTGCCTTGCTTATAGGCTAGAGTAGCCAGGTTGTTGTAGGCACGGAAATCGTTGGGATAGAGTTTCGTAGTGGTGGTGTAGATATCCTTTTGCTCGTCAGCATTCTCTGTGAGCGTAGCACCATAGAGGAGCTCTTCTACAGAGAGTTTTGAAGCATCCGTCTTGTACTGTTCCTGGATTTCGTCGTCCGAACGGCCAATGAGGTTGTAATTAATCGTCATGCGGGCACGGCGCAGTTCGGGTAGAATCTCGTCGGCCAATTCTTTGAATCCCGCTGAGAGATTGCGAATTTGCTTTTCGCGCTCCTCGGGGTCTTGATACATTGAGAGTACGCGAAGAATCACGTCCTTATCCTGTATGTTCGATTGGCTTACCAATTGTTGGAAGCCTTCCCAGTCTTCGGCTGTATACTTAGAGTCTACGTCGGCGTCAAGCTTGGCAGCTTTCAGTTGCTTGCCCACATATCCCTTTGAAGATTTCTCACGTTTCTGGGCTAAAGCCTCGTTGACTTTCATACCTCCATCGGGCGAAGCATAGGCCGAAACCTCAATATTGTCGAGCATGAATCCTTTTTGGTCTGCCTTAATCTGTTTGAGCGTTTCTACAAAATCCTTCACCGAGGTCGTCTTGAGTTCACTGTTGCGAATGTTGGCCTGGTTGATAAGATATTTAATCTGCGCCTGTTTGGTCTGCTTGATAGCATACTGGTAAGCATCGGGAGCAATCTGTGCATCGGACGAAGCAGCGGCGCGGTTGATTAGCGTGGAAGTGGCTAGTACGCCGTTAGCTACCTTTACGCGTGGCACTTTCACCTTCTTCTTGCCCACTTGAGCATCGAAAGTAAGGTAGAGTTCGCTTTGGTGCATAGCATCTACATAGTTGAAGGAGTTCTTCATCGTGTAGTTGCCGCCTAGTTTGTAGGAAATTTCTTGGTCGTTACCCTGTACTTTCTCGCCTTGGAAAGTAGCGGGTTGCCCGTTTGTGCTTGTGCCGTTGTAGGTAAGCACGGGAAGCACTGTTACGACGGCCTTCTTCTTCATATATTTTTCAGGGAAGCGGCCGTTGATGGTTACGGGTACTTTGCCTCCTACGGCCTCGAGGGGCGAAGGCGTGACGGTAAAGTTATCAGCAGATAGTTCTCCGAGTTTGTTGCACGAAGTCAGCATTAGCGAACCAGCCAATGCCATAAAGAGAAATTTGTTTTGCATCGTGTATAGGTTGTGTTTTTATTGTTAGCGTAAGAAAGTGTTTTACAATGAATTGCATTGTTCATTGATATGCAAAAGTAATCATTTAATTAGGAATACGTGCATTTTTTCTTACACAAAGTATGTTAAGATACTAAATGCGTGGATAGAATCTTCCTCTTGCGAACGGAGTGTTCCAAACTTCGTTATTATCACGCTAAGACCTAGGCCCATCCGTGCTGGGCCAAACGGACGGAAGTGCTTTCACGAATGGAAATATTAGGCTTGACAGACAGAATGTATAGATAGAATTGTGCTTCGTAAGCAGGGATGATGCATTCCCTGCTCAAATGTTGTTCCTGTTTGTATTCTGTACTGCATTCTTTGTGTAGTCAAGTTTGTCACTCATCAGTTTTACAACATGAGAATGGGCAGACAAATGGCATTCGGGCAATACCAATAGGGAATATCTGCTGAACTAAAATTTTGCAAAGCCCTCGGGAGGGTACAAAAAGAGAGTGCACAATTGTACACTCTCTTCTTGCAAAAGCTCTTTTCAGCTCTTTTACCTTTGTATCAAGATTTCTTTTCGCCGAGTTTCTTGCACCATCTGCCGCCTAGCATACAGTAGAGCCCTATGAGGATGAAGGGCAGACTGAGCAATTGGCCTTGGTCGAGGCCGATGGCTTGCTGCATGGAGATTTCCCAAGGTTCTTGCACTTCCTTGATAAATTCCACGAGTAGGCGGAACGTGAATATGCTCGTGAGGCAATAGCCAAAGAAGAATCCCGTGCCCACGCGCTGTTTCATACGGCTATAAATGGCTAGGCCGATGAAAAAGAATAGGAGGTAGGCTATAGCCTCGTAAAGCTGGGCGGGATAGCGAGGTTGCGTGTCACCAAGGCGAACGAAGATGAAGCCGAAGTCGGTTTTTGTAAACTTGCCTACTATCTCTGAGTTCATCAAGTTGCCTAGGCGAATAAAGCAGGCAGCAATGGGTGTGGCTATGGCAATGTTGTCGAGCACGCGCATAATGTTCACGCCCGTACGACGTACGTAGAGCCATAGGGCAATCATCAGTCCGAGGGTTCCTCCGTGTGAGGCTAGTCCTGCATAGCCCGTAAATTTCCACGATCCATCGGGCATGTGGTGTATGGGTAGCACCATCTCAAGCGGGTGGCTTAGGAAATAGCCTGGCTCGTAGAGGAGGCAGTGGCCAAGGCGTGCGCCTGCTAATATGCCTACGAAGCAGTAGAGAAAGAGTGGATCGAACTTTTCTTGCGGTATTTGTTGCCGCTTGTAGAGCATATATACAACGATGTAGGCTAGGGCTAAGCCGATACACCAGCATAGGCCATACCAACGCACGTCGATAGGGCCGAGCGTAAAGACTGATATGGGGGGATTCCAAGTGATCATAGTGCGAATTATTGGGGGTAGGGGAGGTGGTGATGGATCTGACGGGGAATGGAAACTTGCTTTTCCCCATCGCTCGTCAGCTTGTCTGCCCGTTAGCTCATAAGGATCTGTTACACGTTGAAGCGGAAATGCATGATATCACCATCCTCTACTTCATATTCTTTGCCTTCTACGTGGAGCAATCCAGCTTCGCGCACGGCTGATTCAGAGCCGAGACGGATGTAGTCATCGTACTTGATTACTTCGGCGCGGATGAATCCTTTCTCAAAGTCGGTATGAATCACACCAGCGCACTGTGGTGCTTTCCACCCCTTGTGGAAAGTCCATGCTTTTACTTCCATCTCGCCAGCGGTGATGAAGGTTTGGAGGTTGAGCATGTGGTAGGCTGCCTTAATCAGTCGGTTGCAACCACTCTCTTCCAAGCCTACGTCCTGTAGGAACATTTGGCGCTCTTCGTAAGTTTCGAGTTCGGCAATGTCAGCCTCAGTCTGTGCAGCAAGTACCAACACTTCTGCGCCCTCGTCCTTTACGGCCTTGCGCACTTCGTCTACGTAGTGGTTGCCCGTGGCTGCTGAAGCTTCGTCGACGTTGCATACATAGAGTACAGGTTTTGATGTGAGTAAGAATAGCCCTTTGGCTGCTTTTTGCTCTTCTAGGCTTTCAAACTCTACGCTGCGGGCGCTTTTGCCCTCTTCGAGTGCAGCTTTGTAGGACAAAAGCACATCGTATTCAACTTTGGCATTCTTATCACCGCCTACTTTGGCAATTTTTTCTACGCGCTTGATGCGGTTCTCAACGGTCTCGAGGTCTTTGAGTTGAAGCTCCGTGTCAATGATTTCCTTGTCGCGAACGGGGTCTACGCTTCCGTCAACGTGTACTACGTTGCCGTCGTCAAAGCAGCGGAGCACGTGGATGATGGCATCTGTTTCACGTATATTACCTAAAAATTGGTTGCCTAGACCTTCGCCCTTCGAGGCTCCTTTTACCAATCCTGCGATATCTACAATCTCTACGGTGGTGGGCACGATGCGTCCGGGATGAACGAGCTCGGCTAATTTGGTGAGGCGTTCGTCGGGCACGGTTATCACACCCACGTTGGGCTCAATGGTGCAGAACGGGAAGTTGGCCGACTGTGCCTTGGCATTACTTAGGCAGTTGAATAGTGTGGACTTTCCCACGTTGGGGAGGCCCACAATGCCGCATTGTAAACTCATATTTTTCGTGTTATTTATTTTCGAAGGGCAAAGTTACGTTTTTCTTGTCACACTTGGCCATAAACATGTTGGAAACTAAATGCGAAGCATCGTATATAGGATGATTTTGCTTTGCATACTAAATGCGAATCGTAGGGGAAGAAAAAGAGGACGTGTCATAAGGACACGCCCTCTTGAGGCGATAAATAGAATTTATATGTGTGTGCTTTATTGATGCTTTATCTCTGTCATAGGGCCATCGAAGCGGGTATGTTGAGGCTCTTTTACTTGCTTGGCATATCGGCTCACACTGAGGATCATTCCAATGTAGGCGCAGTTAATAAGTGTGGATGTACCGCCGCGGCTGATGAGAGGTAGTGGCTGACCAGTTACGGGAAAAAGGCCTGTGGCTACCATCATGTTGAGCACTGCTTGCGACACGAGCAACAACGTGAGCCCCATGGCTAGGAAAGGAGGAAAGTTGCGCTCGCACCGGCTTGAGATTCTTCCTGCTCGGAATAATAGGATAATGTAAAGGAACACTACGACGACTGCTCCCGTTACACCCATTTCTTCGATGATTACGGCAAAGATAAAGTCGGAGAAAGCTTGGCTCAAGAAGTCGCGCTGCACAGAGTTTCCTGGCATCTTGCCAATGCCGTTGCTCGAAGCAATGGCTATGTTGGCATGAGCCACTTGCGCGCCTTTATCGATGTCGTAGGTGGCGGGGTCGTCTTCTTTTGGATCATCGGGTGAAAAATGGCTTTCTAGGCGTTCTTCCCATGTGGAGAAGCGATGGAATACACCATTCTTGGGGGCAATGAACATGAGACCGACGATGAGCATGACAAGCAAAGTAAGCGATCCAAACAAGGCTCCGAGTTGCTTCAGCGATACACGTCCGATAAACATCATGAGCACTACTACGCCAAAAAGAAGTGCCGCCGTAGAGAGGTTCTCGGGAAGGATAAATGCACAGACGATTCCTGTGATAATCAGGATGTATTTGAAGCATTTACGCGAAGCTCCCTCTTGCTGCTGCGAACGCGACAAGATGAGGGCTTCGGTGATGATGACGGAGCCCTTTGCTATTTCGGAGGGTTGGAAGCGTATGAAGCCAAGGTCAATCCAGCGCGCGGCATCGTTGGTGGCCGCGCCCGAAAAGAGCGTGACCAACAGAAGAACGATGGAGATGGGTAATAGCAGCACGGGGAGTATCTTGAACATGCGGCATGGAATGCGATGTACAATGATGACGATGACTGTGCCACCCGCTAGAAACAATGCTTGCTTGACTAGGGGATCCCAAAAGCGCCCTGACTTATAGGCAAGCGTGCTCGCTGCGCTATATACCTCAATAAGTGAGATGATGCACAGAAAGAAGAATACGACCCAAATGACACGATCGCCCATGAAAAGCGAACCAATGCCAGTACGCTTGGTCTCCCCTTGTGGAGAAGGTGCTGCCGCGCCTTCCTCAAGGGCTATTTGTGCCTTGGGGGAATCTGTAATGGGTGAGCTCGTGGACTCTCTGTGTGGTGTGGATTTTCTGAAGAATCCCATAGTCGTGGTTTTGATGCGTGAGGGGGAAATTGATGTAGGGAGTATCTTACTTCCAAGCTTTTACCCATGCTTTGAATTGTTCGCCGCGATCTTCCATATTCTTGAAAAGGTCGAAGCTTGCACAGCAGGGGCTAAGCAAAATGGTGTCGCCTTCGTGGGCTAACTTAACGGCTTGTTCCATACATTCTTGCATAGAGTGTGTGTCGGCAATAGGTAGACCAAGCACGTCGAAATTGGCATGGAGCTTACTGTTGTCTACTCCCATATAGACCAAGGCACGACATTTTTCCTTGACGAAAGGAATAATCTGTGAATAGTCGTTACCTTTGTCTTTGCCGCCGAGAATCAGCACTACGGGGGTCTTCATGCTTTCAAGTGCACAATAGCAAGCATCTACGTTGGTAGCCTTCGAGTCGTTGACGAAGTGTATGCCGTTTACCGTGCCAGCCTTCTCGAGACGATGCTCCACACCGGGGAAGTCGGAGAGGCCTTGACGCACAATCTCGGGGCTAATGCCCGCAGCAAGACAAGCGATGGCGGCTGCCAAAGAATTGCGTAAGTTGTGTCGGCCGGGAAGAGAAAGTTCGCTCATTGGCATCTCAAAGTGGATGGGGCTCTCTACGATGAAGCGCTCACCCTCGGCAAAGCCTGCGGATGCTTGCTGTGGCTCGTCGGTGAAGCAGCACTTGAGGCTTGGATTGTTATACTTCGGAAGTTCGTTGGGTACGTGCTCGTCTTCTTTCCAATACACGAATGTATCGCTCTTTGTCTGATTTTGAAGAATGCGCATCTTCGCGTCTACATAGTTTTGCATGCAGAATCCGTAACGATCAAGGTGGTCGGGCGTTATGTTGAGTAGCACCGCAATATTGGCGCGGAATTTATACATATTGTCGAGTTGAAAGGAAGACAGCTCTATTACATATGTGCTATGGGGTGCTTCTGCCACCTGTAGGGCGAGGCTATGGCCGATATTACCAGCGAGCCCTACATCTACTCCCGCTTTTTTCAAGATGTGGTAGATGAGCGAGGTCGTGGTGGTCTTTCCGTTGCTTCCTGTGATGCAAATCATGCGTGCATCGGTGTAGCGGCCCGCTAGCTCTATCTCACTAATGATGGGGGTGCCTTGAGCCATGAGTTTCGCCACCATGGGAGCGGTTTCGGGTATGCCTGGACTCTTTACCACCTCGTCGGCGTTAAGAATCTCGCTTTCCGTATGGTGACCTTCTTCCCATGTGATGTGGTGAGCATCAAGCATCTGCTTGTAACGATCCTTAATGCTTCCCATGTCTGAAACAAAGACATCGTAGCCTTTCTTCTGTGCCAGGATGGCGGCTCCTACGCCGCTCTCGGCTGCTCCTAAAACTGCAAGTTTCATCGGATTTTCAACGTAATAATGGTGAGTGCGGCGAGGATGATAGTGGTAATCCAGAAACGCACGGTAATTTTACTTTCATGCCAAGCTCCGTGGGGCCATTTGAGCAGATACTTACACTCAGGGTCGAGCTGCGAGGGAAGTACTCTGAAATTGTCGTGAATGGGAGTACGCTTGAAGATGCGTTGCTTGCGCCCTTTGCGCTTTCCTAACTTAAAGTATTCTACTTGCAAGATGACACTGAGACTTTCGAGCAAGAATATGCCGCAGAGTATGGGAATGAGTAATTCTTTGTGGATGATGATGGCAAGCACTGCAATGATGCCGCCGATGGCGAGCGAACCAGTGTCGCCCATGAAAATCTGTGCTGGGTAAGCATTATACCAGAGGAAGCCAACGAGTGCACCTACTGTGGCGCAGGTGAAGATAACTAGTTCCTGTGAGCCTGGTACGTACATTATATTAAGATATGACGCAAACTCAATGTGACTCGAGACGTAGGCTAGTATGCCTAGCGCGATGAATATGATGGCAGAGTTGCCAGCCGCCATACCATCCATACCATCATTGAGGTTGGCACCATTGGATACGGCGGTGATGACGAAAATAGTCACTATGACGAAAATTGCCCAACCAGCTTGTCGTTTGTATTTTCCGCAGAAGCTAGCTAATTCGGCATAGTCGAAGTTGTTTTCTTTTACAAAGGGAATTGTCGTCTTTGTGCTCTTTACGGCTTGGCTTTTGTGTACTATTTCAGTGCGTTCTCCGTGCTGCTGCATTTCAATGTTTTCTCGGATAGTAGCATCTGGACTAAGGTAAAGTGTGAGCCCTACGCCTAAGCCAAGAAGCACTTGGCCTATAATCTTGAATTTACCTGGCAGCCCATCTTTATTCTTCTTGAATATCTTTATATAGTCGTCGAGGAAACCAAGAAGGCCGAGCCATACAGTGGTAACGAGCATCAGTATGAGATAAATGTTGCGCAGTCGGCCTAGCAGTAAGCATGGCACGAGAATGGCCACGATAATGATAATGCCCCCCATAGAGGGAACATTGATTTTCTTTACACCGAAGGGATCGATGGAAGCGTCGCGTTGGGTTTCGCTGATATTGTGTCGTTTCATCCACTTGATGAAATACTCGCCAAACCATGCCGAGATGACGAGGGCAAGGATGAGCGCGAGTAAGGCGCGGAAGGATATGTACGACCACATACCCGAGCCTGACACCCCGAATTGTTCGAGGAAGCGGAATAAATAGTAAAGCATAGGCTTATATAAGGATGTTTCTAATGTTGGAGAGAAGATTCTCTAGAAGGTCAAGTAGGGCAAACTTCCTATATTATATAGAAACGAGAGCTCCTCAATTGACCAGAAAGGCTAGCATGAAGAAATTACATTAGGCCGAAAGCCTTTTTTATCTCTTCGTGGTCGTCGAAGTGGTGCTTCACTCCCTTGATCTCTTGATAGGGTTCGTGTCCCTTCCCTGCTACGAGAATGACATCGCCAGGTTGTGCCATTATAGCTGCGGTGCGAATAGCTTCTCTGCGATCACAGATGCTAATCACCTTTTGGCGTTGTTCATTGTCGAGTCCTGCTAGCATATCGTTGATGATATCTTGAGGGTCTTCGAAGCGAGGGTTATCGCTCGTAATAATGACCCTGTCAGATCGTTTTACTGCTTCTTGTGCCATGAGAGGGCGTTTGCCTTTATCGCGGTTGCCGCCAGCACCGCATACGGTGATGATGTGTCCCTTTCCCTTTACAATTTCGTTGATTGCAGTGAGTACATTTTCTAGGGCATCAGGAGTGTGGGCATAGTCTACGATAGCGTTGAATCCCTTGGGAGAATGGATTGCTTCGAAGCGTCCGTTGACAGGGTGCATGGCAGAGAGTACTCTCAGAGTGTCCTCTGGCGATTTGCCAAGCATAATTGCAGTACCATAGACGGCGAGAAGGTTGGACACGTTGAAGCGACCAACGAAGCGCACGCTTACCTCTCGGCCATCAATATCGAGCATCATGCCTTCAATGCTTTCTTCAAGAATGCGCCCTTTGTAGTCGGCAGCAGTGCGTGTGGAGTAGGTGCGAATCGTTGCGGCGGTGTTTTGTACCATAATCATGCCATTCTTGTCGTCAGCGTTGGTAATGGCGAAAGCTCCTTTAGGTAGTCCGTCGAAGAATGCTTTCTTGGCGTTGCGATAATTTTCGAAAGTCTTATGGTAATCGAGGTGGTCGCGTGTTAGGTTGGTGAAGATACCTCCTACGAAGCGGAGGCCTCCTATGCGTTTTTGATGAATGGCATGTGAGGAGCATTCCATGAAAGCATACTCACAACCTTCTTCTGCCATTTGAGCGAGAAGTTTGTTGAGCGTGATAGGATCGGGTGTGGTATGGTCGGCGGGAACGGCTCGTCCGTCGATGAAATTGCACACTGTGGAGCAAAGGCCACATTTATGGCCAAAGGCACGAAACATATTGTATAGCACGGTGGCGATGGTTGTTTTACCATTTGTGCCCGTTACGCCCACGAGCTTTAGTTTTGTAGTGGGGTCGCCATAGAATTGAGTAGCTACTTTTCCTACAGCATCTTCAGTATCAGCCACTTGTACGTAGGTTACGCCTTCTGCTTTCTCTGCAGGAATAGGTTCGCTCATGAGAATGGCTGATGCGCCGAGCTCGATAGCTTTCGGGATATAGGCATGTCCATCGGCTTGTGTGCCCTTAACAGCAATGAATAAGTTGCCTGGTTTCACCAGTCTGGAGTCCATGTTTACTCCGCTTATCTCGCGCTGCATATCGCCATGTGATGCAGTGATTGTAACTTTTTTGAGAGTATCGAAAAGATTCATCTTCTTATTATATATAGGCGTGATTATAATGTAATGAGGCAAGGGTGGAAAGGCTTTCTTTATTTGTCAATAAAGGCCAATTCTGTCTTCTATATTGTTCCTCCTGGAATTAGGAAGTCTTTTTCTTCGCAGCTTTCTTTGTACCCTTTTCTGTGGATTTATTTGTCTTAGAAGCAGATGTTTTTGTTTCCTTCTTGCTATCTCGTGATGTTGTTTTGTTTGTAGTCTTAGGCTTTGTTTGTTTGCTAGCAGATGAGTTCCGTTCTTGCTTAGACGTGTCGGCAGATTTTTTCTTTTTCTTGTCGTTGTCCTTTGGCTTGTCGGCGGTTAGCTTTTGCTTCGTCATAGCCTTCTTTTGTTGCTCTTCGCGGTTCTTTGCAGCTTGTTCCGACCTTTTTTGCTGCATTTTCTGTTGTTGTGCTTTCTCTGTTTGCTTATACTTTGCCTCGTCCTTCTTGGTGGGTGTGAGTTCGGCATCTTCTGGCTCATTGTTGGAGGCATTCTTCTCTGCAGAAGATACGTTGCTCAGGGTGTCTCGTTCAGCAGCAGGAATGTCATCTGGGTCGCCTAGAATGAGTTCTATTTGCTGACCGCGCTTAAACCGATAGCCTGGCTGCAGATTTTGTGAACTGACACGGCCAATGCCGCGTACTCTTACGCGGAGTCCCATGCGCTCGAGACGATAGATAGCATCACGCAATCCGTAACCGCGCACATCGGGCACAATCTCATCTTTTGGCACAGAGACCGAATTCAGTGTTACTCCGCTGCCATCGGTGCGTGCCACTCCCCATGTGAGTGTGTTCTCATCGCTAGAATTGAGGGCTGATTGGAACTTAATGTTGAGTTGTTCGAGGATGGTTTGAGCAGCATTGATATTTCCTGCGCACACAAGCGGTTGGAGGCAATTCATGGTGTCGCGCACGGAAGTATAGTCTGTAGATCGGCGTTGTGCCATAACGGTTTCGGCTACGCGCTTAAATACAGGTGCACACATGCCACCTCCTGAAGCGGGAGCTCCTTTTTGAATGCAGACGATACATGAGTAGAGTGGATGCTCGGATGGGAAGTAGCCTGCGAAGGACACAAGATATTGGGCAGCGAATCCGTTTTTTGTCCAAATCTGTGCTGTGCCCGTCTTCCCTGATACATGGAAGAAAGGCGAGCCAGCCTTCTTGCCCAGGCCTATGCTCACCACCGACTCAAGGCAATCCTGTATGTTTTTTACAGCTTCGGGCTTTGCCATGTGTTCGCGTAGCACCACGACGGGGAAATCCTTCACAACTTCGCCATTTTTCAGAATAGCTTTGACTAATCGGGGGCGGAGCATCTTGCCATTATTAGCGATACCATTGTAAAAATTGACGGTTGTGATAGGAGGAATTTGTGTCTCGTAGCCAATGCTCATCCATGGGAGGGCTGTTTTCGACCAGTTAGAGAGGTCGGATTTAGGCATACGTATGCGCGGCTTTGCATAGCCGGGAATAGGAATTTTCAAGTCTTCGGCCACACCGATGCGGTAGATTCCCTCCACGAATTTGCGTGGTTGGTTGTGATAAGCACGATCAATGAGTGTGCTTACGCCCACGTTGAGCGATTTTTGGAGAATCTGAGGCACTGTAACTACGCCGCTACCACCTGAGCGCCAGTTGGCATCACGCATCTTTCTCCCGTACATTTCCTTAATGCCACAGCCCACATCAACCACGTCGGTCATGTGAATGTAACCATCGTCCATGCCTACGAGAAACGACATTGGTTTGAACACCGATCCCGGTTCATAGAGATTTTTTACGGCATCGGCGTTGATCTCTTGATATGAGCCATCGTTCATTTTTCTAAGGCTGGTCATTGCTTTGATATCGCCCGTGGCTACCTCCATAAGAATGCACACACCAGAGTTAGCATCAATCTCGGTCAGTTTGTCAGAGAGTGCCTTCTCGCAGATATCCTGCATGCCCACGTTGAGTGTGGTCTGCACATCGAGTCCATCTTCTGCCGGTTTGTCAATGATGGTGAGGTATCGATTGAGCACTTTCTGTCGGTGGGCAATGCCCGGCTTGCCGCGTAATACGGAATCGAACTTCAGTTCAAGTCCCGTGCGTGCCGAGTCCTTCATATAATAGAGGTCGCCAATTGTGCGGTTAGCCAAATGGCCGTAAGGGTTCTTACGTGTCTTAAACTCCTCTGTGTGGAATCCACCCATGTTGGCCGAAAGACGGAAGATTGGCAGTTGTTTGAGTTGTCGGTATTGAATGTAGGAAATGCGCTTATCGTAGAGTTTCCAATGGTGGCTTTTTTCTTTGCGGCCTTTGAGAAGCAGTTCGCGGAATGCTTTGGGGTCTATCTGTGGAAGCACAGCGTGTACGCCTTGGCAGATAGAGTCCATCTTGCACATAAGCAGACTGTCGCGTTTAGCTTGTTCTTTCGCTTGTCGCTTGGGGTCTTTCTCCCACGACATGAAGTCCATGAATATCTTGTATTCAGGGAGCGAAGCTGCGAGCAGTTCTCCATCATCGGCTAGGATGTTGCCACGAGTAGGTTGCACCACTTCATTTTCCTTAATAAAGCGGTCGTTGATAGCCATCCAATAGTCCTTCTTGATGGTCATGATGTAAATGGCCTTTCCGATTACGAAAAGGCATGCGAGCACTAAGAGGGATGCTACGACAGCGTAGCGTTTAGTCACCTGTTTGACTGGAAAGTTCATTTCTCTTTAGCGTAATAGGGTAGAGCTGTGTTCGTGGCTGGGAAACTCTGTTTTGGGAGTTCCGTGAAGGCGAGAATTTCGCCGTGAAAGGTTGTGTGGAGGAATTATTCCTCATAATCGACTGGAAGGTCGAATGAAGGTGTATTAGAGGTCTGTAGCGTGGTGTCGGTAAGCGACTTTTCAATGTAGCTGCGTCGGGTACGCTCTTTGAGTTCACTAGAGCGTGTCAGTGCCTTGTAGCGGCAGTCGAGCAAGGTGTCGTTGAGCAGTTTCGATTGAATCATCTCTTGTTGGCACGAGTAGCGATTGCTCACGTAGACGATGGTCATAGCCACGAGCATTACGATATACCAGAATTGACGTTTAAACCATCGTCCGCCTAGGATATCGCCACCGAGGATAGAGGAGAGCGTGAGTTTGAAATGTTCGTCATCGCCCTCGGGGTTGTCGTCTTCTGAGGTGAGGTTACGCAGGGCGCGTAGGGCTTTCTTATCCGCCTCTTCTTCGGCGTCCTTGTCCTCGTCATTAGTCAGAGCTGGGTCGGGAGTCGAAAAAGTATCTTCAGCGTTCGCTTGCGGTTTCTGCATATCGTCCGTTTGCGGTAAGTTTTTATCTTTGTCCATATTCTTTCTGTGGAGGGTAAAGGGTGTAGGGAGGAAACAGGCAAGTGTGGCCTGTGTGTGACTATGGTCTAAAGCTTTTCGGCAATGCGGAGCTTGGCCGAACGGCTACGAGGGTTTTCCTCTTGTTCTTGTTGCGAGGGCAGAATCACTTTGTTATTTATAGCTCGCCAAGGCGTGAGGCGACGTCCGTAGAAATCTTGCTGTACCTTACCGTCAATGCGCCCTGCGCGGATGAAATTTTTCACCATGCGGTCTTCGAGTGAATGGTAGGTCAGCACAGAGAGCCGACCGCCCGGACGGAGCATTGAGAGCGCAGCTTCGAGCATTTCACGCAAGGCGTCCATTTCGTGGTTGACCTCAATGCGTAGTGCTTGAAATACTCGGGCGAGGTCCTTCTTCTCTCTCTCGCGCGGCATGAGAGGCTTGACCACTTGTAATAGGTCGTCGATGGTCTGCAGAGCATGTGCAGCGCGTGCTTTGATAATGGCTGAGGCCAATCGTCGGCTGTTTTTCATCTCTCCGTAAAGATAGAAAACGTCGGCCAATTGCTCTTCGGAGTATCGATTTACGATGTCGGCTGCTGTGGTGCCTGCACGCTCATTCATGCGCATGTCGAGTGGGGCGTCGAATCGGAAAGAAAATCCACGTTCTTCATCATCGAAATGATGGCTCGACACGCCAAGGTCGGCAAGCAATCCATCAATATGCTCCACTCCGTAGTAGCGCATCCAATTCTTGAGGTAGCGGAAGTTGCTCCTTACGAAGGTAAATCGTTCATCTCCTTGCGGAATGTTTTGCTCAGCATCGGCATCTTGGTCGAAGCTATAAAGGTGGGCTTTTGTGTCGAGCCTACGCAATATCTCGCGGCTATGACCGCCACCGCCGAAGGTCACATCGACGTATATGCCGCCTGGCTGAATGTTGAGTCCGTCTACGGTTTCGTGTAGCAGAACAGGGATGTGGTACATGCCTTAGTGTGGGATAAAAGTGCACGCTCATGTTAGAAAAATGTGGAGTTGTAAGCTTTAGATATTAAGAGGTAAAGAAGGTGATTATCAATGTAATGGTACGCTCTTAATATCCTCCACCTAAAACTCCAATTGTTTCTTGTAGAGGGTGCATTATAGTTAATGCTCTCTAATCGAATCCAAAAGTACGGAATTCTTATCAGTTATCCGTGGGTTTCGTCTGATTTTTTTTACAACTATTGAAATTTCTTTTCTTTCGTCTTTATTTCATGGCTTGCAGCATGTGAAGGTAGATACCGATGGCTTCTTCTATTTCGGTGGGACGGATATACTCATCGGCCGTGTGTGAGCGTGCAGAGTTACCTGGTCCCATCTTGAAGGACGGGAAGCGCATTAAGGCTTGGTCGCTCAGTGTGGGCGAACCAAAAGGCTCGCGACCTAGTGCCACGGCTGCGCGGATGAGTGGATGCTCGGGGTCGATGCGTGAGGAGTGTAGACGTGTAGAGCGAGGTATGGCATCACACTTGATGTGGCGGCGCACTTCATCGAGAATTTCCTCGTTGGTGTAGCATTCGTTGGCTCTGACGTCTACCACGAAACGGCATTCGTCGGGCACTACATTATGTTGCGTACCTGCCTCGACCATCGTGACCGACATCTTAACAGGCCCCAAAAGAGGCGTCTGTCTTGGAAAGCGGAAGGTGCGAAACCATTCTATGTCGGGTAGGGCTTCGTAGATGGCATTCACGCCTTCATTGCGTGCAGCATGGCCAGAGCGTCCGTGGGCTGTGCAGTCGAGCACCATGAGCCCTTTTTCTGCTATGGCGGGTTGCATTCCCGTGGGTTCGCCCACTAGTGCTACATCGATGTGGGGCAATCGTGGAAGCACTGATTCGATTCCTTCTTTGCCCGATACTTCTTCTTCGGCCGAGGCTAGGAAAATAAGGCGATAGGGCAGGTCTGTGCGGTGGCGTAAGTGTAGAAACACGTGCATCAGACTAACCAATCCACCGCCGCAATCGTTTGCTCCAAGGCCGTAGAGCTTGCCGTCTTCTAGTGTAGGTTGGAATGGGGCGTGCTCCCATGTGGCGGCGGGGCGTACTGTGTCGATATGGGCATTGAGTAGCAAGGTGGGGCGATGATCATCGGCTAGAGAAAGTTGTTCACACCATACGTTGCAGCCCTGGCGTTTGGGTTCAGCCCCACATTCGCGGAGATAAGTTTCTATGAGGTCGGCGGCTTCGGTTTCGTTGCGACTTACGGAGGGGATGGCAATGAGGCGCATAAGCAATGTTATGGCTTCTTGAGCTATTTGTTGGATGGTGTTCATTGATATGGGGTTTTACTCAACTAGGGATTTTCGTTTGGGCTTTTTGCTCATCTTTTTAAAGGGATACTTCATACTTTTGCTCGCAAAGTTACGATATTCTCGGAGCTTTGCTTGTGCAAAGGTGCGTAACTTTTTGGAGATGAACAAAAAGAGAAGTTATGTTCTTTGTATTTCTTTTTGTCTACCATTTCGCTTTTCCTTACCTACGCGTATGTCTTCCGTTATTTTAGAACTAAGGCTTTCCCTATGGTTCTTTCATTTAAAAACGCTTGTTCTTTTCATTTTTTTTGCTTGCGTCACTCAAATATTCGACGTAACTCTTTGACTTTCAATACGTGCTATGTAATGACGCAGAAAAGTGATGAAGTTAGGAGATAGTTACTGATGAATCATATCAACAAAGTTCTCTATCGTCAGCGAAGTATGACTTACATGCCGTCGGATGCCCATCCTACTTTTTCTAGATGAGCGTTTATGTTATCGTCCCTCGACCGAAGGACGCACGTCCCCCGACCGAAGGACGCATGTCTCTCGACCGAAGGACGCATGTCCCTCGACCGAAGGACACAGACTATATGAGCAGTAAAAAGAGAGTAAGCCCCCGTTTGTGAATGGATAGAACCCCAATCTCAAAAAGGGTGTGGCCGAACTGATAAGGCCTGTGCCCTTAAGCTTTACCGAATTCCTGCACTTATTCGCTTCAAAAATGCAAATAATCAAATGATGAGGACAATATCAAAAAACTTGAAACACAATTATTGTAGATTTACCCATTTCATCACGAAATGGGTAGGGGATACTATGGTCTTTACTCTGAACTTAAATGAAAGAGCCGTGAAGCTTTACCACTCTTATTCTTTGGTCTAGCTGCTTTCTCAGCTTGGCTGAGTAAGCAGTTTTGTATGGGCAATTTCCTTCACATGTTTGTGGTAATTTCCATGCGAAAGAAGTAATTTTGCAGTCAGAAAAGAATTATGACGATGAAGGAAAGTGGAAAGAAAGTGGATATGCTCAATGGGCCACTCCTGATGAAGATAATTGTGTTTGCAGTGCCGCTTGCTGCTAGTAGCATGTTGCAGCAGTTGTTCAACTCTGTTGATGTGGCAGTGGTGGGGCGCTTTGCTAGTAGCAAAGCTCTGGCAGCCGTGGGAAGCAATGCCCCCGTGATAAGTTTGCTTATCAATCTTTTTATGGGCATTTCGATGGGTGCCAATGTGGTGATTTCTAACCACTTAGGACAAAAGGATGATGAGGGCGTGCGCCGCTCAGTAAGCACTGTTGCTTTGCTTTCCATTATTTGTGGGTTGCTATTGATGGTGATTGGTGTGGCAGTGTCGCGGCCTATTTTGGAACTTATTGATACTCCTGCCGATGTGCTCGACCTCGCGGTGCTTTATCTACGCATCTATTTTATCGGTATACCATTCTTCTTGATATTCAATTTTGGTTCGGCCATTCTGCGTAGTGTGGGTGATACTCGTCGGCCACTTTACATATTAGTGGTGGCGGGCGTAATCAACACGATTCTCAATCTTATTTTTGTGATCGGATTGGGTATGAGCGTGGAAGGCGTAGCTATTGCTACAGCCATAGCTAATGCGATAAGTGCTTTTCTCATTATTCGGCTTTTGCGCCGCGAACCAGGAGCTCTCCAACTCAATCTAAAGCATTTGAAATTGCATAGTAAGGAACTACGTCGAATGCTTCAGATAGGTGTGCCCGCAGGCTTACAAGGTATGGTGTTCTCTTTCTCTAATGTGGTGGTACAGAGTGCTATTAATGGTTATGGAGCTTCGGCTATTGCAGGGTCGGCAGCGGCGCTCAATTTTGAGTTTTATTGCTACTTCATCGTAGTAGCTTTCAATGGTGCAGCTATTAGTTTTATAGGGCAAAATTATGGTGCTCGAAAGTACGATCGTGTGCGCCGTATATATCGTATTTGTATGACTTTAGCCGTCTGTGGATGTATGGTGGCCAATGGGCTGTTGGTGTGGCAAGATCGTTTTTTCTTAAGTTTGTTTAGCACCGATCCAGAGGTGATACACTATGGTTGCATTCGAATGGAACACGTGTTAATATGTCAGTTTATAGCTTGCAGTTATGAAGTGTCGGCTTCCGCATTGCGTGGCATGGGGGAGTCAATGCTTCCCACGCTGATGACGGTATTTGGCACGTGTGTGCTTCGTGTGGTATGGGTATTTCTCATAGTGCCCCATTATCATGGGTTTGCTCGGTTGCTTCAGGTGTATCCTCTCTCATGGGTAATTACAGGCTGCATGGTAGTAGGTGCGTATTATTGGGGAATGAAAAAAATGTGTCCTAGGGAGACTGCGTAAATGACAGAAGGATGGCAAAGCGAAGCAATGCCTTGATAATAATAAATGAGTGACTGGCAGGCCTTGTGGGTCTGCCAGTCTGCATTTGCCGTCTCAGAAACTTTTCTCCTCTGTATTTTGTGCATTTCCATAAAAAACAATAACTTTGCATATATTCGCAGGAAAGGCACATTGCCTTTTCTAACCGCCCCACTTCGAAATGGCGGCAGACCTCGGCTCGACAACCAGACGTCTCTGCACATCGCCCTCGGATGGGTAAAAACCTGCATGATATGCAAAACAACTGCCACCTGTCAAAACTGATTCTTGAGCAAGCTAAAAAGTATGGCGATCGTGCCGCACTGAGCTATCGCGACTATGAGCAGAATAAATGGCTGCCCATCTCGTGGCGACAATTTGCCCAAAATGTTAAGAAAGTGTCCTATGCTTTTCTGCAACTCGGAGTAAAAGTTCAGGAAAATATAGCCGTGTTCTCGCAGAATAAGCCCGAGACACATTTTGCCGACTTCGGTGCCTACGGCATTCGTGCGGTGGCTATTCCCTTTTATGCTACTAGTAGCGCGGCGCAAGTGAGCTATATGCTCAATGATGCACAAGTACGCTTCCTTTTCGTGGGAGAGCAAGAGCAGTACGACGTGGCTTTTAGCGTGATTTCTGTGGCTCGCTCGCTCGAACGTATTATCATCTTCGATCGAAGCGTGAAAAAAACAACTACCGATCACCTATCGCTCTACTTCGATGAATTTCTTACCATGGGTGTGAAAGCATCGAAAGATTCAGTCCTTGTGGAAGAATATCGTAAACGTCAGGCTGAGGCTAACTATGACGACCTCTGCAATATACTCTACACTAGTGGCACCACGGGGCAGAGCAAGGGCGTGATGCTCACCTACGGACAGTACAGAGAAGGTCTCCGCGTGAATGATGCTGTGCTTCCACTTTCTGAGGATGATGTATTTCTCAACTTTCTTCCCTATACTCACATCTTTGAACGAGCTTGGTGTTATCTCGGACTTTCTGAGGGCGCACTTCAATGCGTGAATCTGCGTCCAGCCGACGTGCAGAGGTCCATGCAGGAGGTTCATCCCACGTGTATGTGTTCCGTGCCCCGATTTTGGGAAAAAGTGTATCAAGCCGTGCTCGAAAAAATGGAGAATGGCTCCTTTATGGAGCGCAAACTCATCCGTGAAGCCCTTGAGGTGGGCACCCGTTATTGGGTGAACTATAAGTCGAAGGGAAAACGCGCACCGATGGGATTGACCCTTCAGTATAAGCTCTACGATAAGACCGTTATTAAACTCCTACGCAAGACTCTAGGACTAGAACGTGCCAATTTCTTCCCGACAGCCGGTGCTGCGGTATCGCCCGAGGTAGAAAAGTTTGCTCACGCTGCCGGTATCAACATGGTGGTGGGCTACGGACTGACCGAAAGTCTAGCCACTGTATCGTGTGATATTCCTGGCCGACCTGTTACGTTAGGCTCCGTAGGTCGACTCATTGATAAGATCGAAATTAAGTTTGGCGAGAATGATGAGATTCTCCTTCGAGGTAAGACAATCACACCCGGCTACTACAAAAAGGAATCGCTTACGAAGGAAGCCATTGATGAAGATGGATGGTTCCATACGGGCGATGCTGGATATATAAAGAATGGCGAGCTTTTCCTGCGCGAACGCATCAAGGATTTGTTTAAGACTTCGAATGGTAAATATATCGCTCCGCAGATGATAGAATCCAAGCTTGTGCTCGATCGCTACTTCGACCAAGCAGTGATTGTGGCCGATAAGCGCAAGTTTGTGAGTGCTCTTATTGTACCAAGTTATAAGCTTCTGGAGGCCTATGCTCAGGAGATGGGCATCCGAAGCACCTCGCGTGAAGAACTTTGCAAGAATCCCACCATTCTAAAGTTCTATACCGAACGCATCAATACGTTACAGCAAGATCTTGCGCATTATGAACAGATTAAGCGTTTCATCCTGCTGCCCCATCCTTTCACAATGGATAATGGCGAACTCACCAATACGCTCAAGGTGCGTCGTCGTGTGGTGTACGAACATTATGCCGAGCAAATAGAACAAATCTATGCCGAAGCCGAAGCTCAACAACAAGTTCGACAGGCAGAGAAGCAGGACTAATCCCTACATTTTTATAGAAACTAAAGACTGATGATTACTTCCGACCAACTGAAAGATGCCCAAGACCGTGTGGCAGCACTCCATCGTTATCTCGATATTGACGCCAAGAAGATGCAACTCGAAGAAGAGCAGCTTCGCACCCAAGACCCTGGATTCTGGGACGATGCGAAGCGCGCCGAGGAGCAGATGAAAAAGGTAAAGGGCATTGAAAAGTGGATAAACGGATACAAAGAGGTAAAAACTCTTGTAGATGAACTCGCCTTGGCCTTCGACTTCTATAAAGAAGAAATGGTTACAGAAGAAGAAGTAGACGAGGACTACCGCAAATGTCTGACCGCAATAGAAGACCTCGAACTTCGCAATATGCTTCGTCAAGAAGAGGACCAAATGTCGTGTGTGCTCAAAATCAATTCGGGTGCAGGTGGCACAGAAAGTCAGGACTGGGCTTCTATGCTCATGCGTATGTATATGCGTTATGCTGAGGCTCAAGGCTACAAATGCACTATCTCTCACCTGCAAGATGGTGATGAAGCGGGCATAAAGACAGTGACGATGGAGATTGAGGGTGATTCGGCCTATGGTTATCTCAAAAGTGAAAATGGGGTACATCGTCTTGTGCGTGTATCGCCTTACAATGCTCAAGGTAAGCGTATGACCTCCTTCGCCTCTGTGTTTGTCACTCCTTTGGTCGACGATACCATCGAAGTATATGTAGATCCATCGAAAATATCTTGGGATCTTTTCCGTTCGGGCGGCGCAGGTGGTCAGAACGTCAACAAGGTGGAGACGGGTGTGCGCCTCCGCTATCAGTATACCGATCCCGATACGGGCGAAACGGAAGAAATCCTTATCGAAAATACGGAAAGTCGTAAGCAGCTCGAAAACCGCGAGAATGCCATGCGCCTCCTCCGCTCGCAACTCTATGACCGTGCCCTTCAGAAACGCAAGGCAGAACAAGCCAAGATTGAAGCAGGAAAGAAGAAGATTGAGTGGGGTAGTCAGATTCGTAGCTACGTGTTTGATGATCGCCGTGTGAAGGATCACCGCACGGGCTATCAGACAAGCGATGTCAACGGGGTGATGGACGGAAAAATCGATGGTTTCATCAAAGCATATCTCATGGAGTTCTCAGAGAAAGGAAATGAGGAGTAAGCATGGTTATATGAGATGTTGCAAAGATTGGGGGTATGGCTTCATGACTATATTCTAGCGTCACACAACATGTTTAGTCACCTTATCACCTCTGCTCTCCTAACTCTAAAAACCTTATATCATCAAACTTAAAATCCATATTGTCCATGAAAACAAAACGATTACTCAAGAAAAAGGCCCGTGAGGCCATGGAAGAAAAGCAAGCGCGTAACGTAGTGAGAGGCATTATCATAGCTCTGCTCCTGCTCGGCGCATTGGCTACCATAGCCTATTGGGTCTTGACCTAACACCATCACAATAGTATAAAGCAATGCCTCTCGAAATAGAAAGAAAATTCATGGTTGTGGGCGACTACAAAAAACTCGCTACCTCGCATAGCCGCATCATGCAAGGCTATATTTGCAGCGGACGTGGACGTACCGTGAGAGTGCGCCTTCGCGATGATAAAGGCTATCTCACCATCAAAGGGCCTTCGCTCAACGGCGGCCTCTCGCGCTATGAGTTTGAAAAAGAAATCACACGTGATGAGGCTCTTTCGCTCATGCGCCTATGTGAACCAGGGATTATTGATAAAATACGTTGGCTCGTGCCGCAAGGAAATCATACCTATGAGGTCGATGAATTCTTTGGCGACAATGCAGGTCTCGTAGTGGCCGAGGTTGAACTTCGCAGTGAGGACGAACATTTCGAGCATGCTCCTTTTCTAGGTGTTGAGGTGACTGGCGACAGAAAATACTATAATTCATCGCTTCGCACTTATCCCTATAAAGATTGGAAGCCAGAGGAAAAATCGGTGTAATACTACAATGCAACATATTCGTTCCGTGGGCGACGCGGCCCGCGTCGGTATAAGAGAAGTGAACACTTTATTGCCTTATTCATTTCTTCTTTGTCCGACACGAGCTGTGTCGCCCACAGAATAATAATAGCTCTTTTTCTTAAAGGGAAGCTTTCTTACCTCAGACCGAAACCTTCCATCTAAAAAGTTTAAAACTCTTCAATATGACAGCGACACTTATCATCCTAGCGCTCTCTGCCATACTGTTTGTAAGTGGCAAAATGCGCTCCGACCTTGTGGCCGTATGCTCGGCTTTGGCACTTGTGCTCACTGGTGTGCTTACTCCCGAAGAAGCCCTCGCAGGATTTTCTAGTCCCATCGTAATCATGATGACTGGGCTTTTCGTTGTGGGAGGCGGAATCTTTAGCACCGGACTTGCCAAGCGCATAGGAACAGGCATCTTAGGACTGGCTGGAACGAGCGAAACGCGCCTATTCATCCTGCTTATGCTTACAACGGCCGTGGTGGGTGCATTCGTGAGTAACACGGGCACTGTGGCATTGATGCTCCCCATCGTTGTGAGTATGGCACGCGGGGCAGGACTCTCTCCCTCACGATTCCTCATGCCGTTGGCTTTTGCAGGCAGTATGGGCGGCATGCTCACCCTTATTGGAACTCCACCCAACCTTATCGTTCGTGATGCTCTAGTCGGCGCTGGTTATGCGCCGCTAGGCTTTTTTTCGTTCACTCCAATAGGCATCGTCTGCATCGTAGTAGGCACAGTATTGCTTCTTCCCCTCTCACGCCGTTTTCTTAAAGGACGCATTGCTTCCGCTTCCACACGTAGCGGAAAATCTCTCCAGCAATTAACCGAAGAATACAAACTTGCGCAAGATCTTCATTGCTTACAAATCAGCGAAAACTCTTCGATGGTAGGCCATACACTCAAGGAACTCGACGTGCGTCGTCACTATGGTATAACCATCCTTGAAGTGCGCCGCTCTTCACTTCAAGGGAGAGCTCTTCGTAAACTTGAGCAGTTTGCCATGGGGAATGAACGCCTCATTGTAGGGGATGTACTTTACGCAACGGGTACAGTAGAACAGATCGACCATTTCGCATCAGAGCTCCAGCTTAGCGAGGTGGAAACCTCTCGCAACGAAGGAGGTGGAACTCTTAATTTCTACGATGTGGGCATGGCAGAAATATTGGTGCTTCCTGCATCGACGCTCGTAGGGCAGACGGTGGAGCAGACGGGTTTTCGCTCTACTTATGGACTGAATGTGCTCGGCATTCGTAGGCACACCACTTATTTACTCGATGACCTTAAAGATCAGCGTATACATGCTTCAGATATTGTCTTAGTGCAGGGACGTTGGAGCAATATCACCAAACTGAATGGAAGGGACGGGCAAGAATGGGTAATCCTTGGACAACCACTCGAGCAAGCTGCGAAAGTGACGCTCGACTACAAAGCTCCACTAGCCGCTCTTATCATGGTACTTATGGTGGTGCTTATGGCCTTCGACTTTATTCCTATTGCTCCCGTCACGGCTGTGATGATAGCTGCTGTAGCCATGATTTTCACTGGTTGCTTGCGCAGTGTAGAGGCTGCGCTCAAAACCATCAATTGGGAAAGCATTATACTCTTTGGGGCGATGCTCCCTATGTCGACAGCACTAGAGAAAACGGGCTTGTCGCAACTGATATCTCAATCTTTAGTCGACGTTGTCGGCGGTCATGGAGGAATGCTTCTTATCGCATGTGTCTATGTGGCCACTTCGCTCATGACCTTCTTTATCTCCAATACAGTGACTGCTGTGCTTATGGCTCCCATTGCTTTGCAAGCAGCGCAAGCCGAGGGATTGAACGCTGTGCCCGTATTGTTAGCTGTCACGGTGGCAGCGAGTATGTGTTTCGCTTCACCGTTTTCCACTCCGCCCAATGCCCTCGTTATGTCTGCGGGAGGCTACAAACCTATTGATTATATAAAGGTGGGACTTCCATTGCAAGTTGTCATTGGCATCGTAATGGTCGTAGGCCTTGGATTGTGGGCGTAATATCACTATTTCTCTTACTATGAGTTAAAACTTCTCTGATGTAAAAATAGCAGCTAAGGAGGATACATTCCTACTAACTAACAATCTCCGCATATCGCATCCATGTCTCAAAGGGTATGGGTGCGATATGCGGAGATTGTGCTATGTAAGGAATCTTTTATTGGAAATTATTGCTGTCCGCTAAAAGTTTTCGACCGATATAAATTAGGGCTGGATTCCTCGC
>UQKO01000033.1 GCA_900541575.1 uncultured Prevotella sp. | reverse complement strand
CTCTACCGGACGGCAGTGGTAGCGCTGCCGCTGCCGTCCGGTAAAGCTCTTGAAGATGATTCGGAAATGGGAAAACTACGATTGGGAGACGATATCGTCTAATGTGGAGGATTGAAAGACGAAGTTGTTGTTGCTTCTGTCGGTTTGCACTTTGGCTTCGCCGAAGTTAGGCTGCACCTCAGCAATACCAAGCGAAAAACGAGTTTTTCTCTTGTTATTGCGTTCGGTTTGCACTAACTTTGCACCCTGTATGAACGAAGATAACTATTTGTACTCGCAACCGGTGCTCGATTTTATTACGGTGAGCACGGAATTTTGTAAATATTTGGAACAAAGCGAGGGTCGGGAATTAGACGACTTCCTGCACGTGATGCGTGGAATGCTGCCAATGCTTTATTTGAAAGCTTCTATGCTAGGCAATGTGCCCGAACAAGCAGGATGGGTGGAAAAAAAGCTGACGGAAGCCGATTACGACTACGTGCGTGGATGCGTGGCTCGCATCCTTGGCGAGAAGGACGACTTTCTCGACGTGTTCGTAGAAGATTTTAAATACTCCGAACACCCTGTTCTCTGCACTATTAGCGAAAACTTGGCCGATATTTATCAGCAACTGCGCGAACTGGTGGAGGCTTTCCGCGAAGGATATGAAGAGACAATGCAATTGGCTCTCTATGAAGCAATGGATGAGTTTTATTTGCAATGGGGACAAAAACTCCTCAACTCTCTGAGAGCAATTCACGATGTTTACCTCTCTGTAAGAGAATAGTCGGAGTGAAAACTTCATTTACGAACGTATTATTTCAAGACCAGACCATGGTGCGCCAACTATTTATAAAAACCAATAAGTCGTTCATCTCGCCCCTCCCGCGTTTTTCCTTCGGTGGACGTATTTATGTGATAAAAAGCGAGAGCGAAGCTCAACGGGCTGTGGAGGTGCTTCGCCAATCGCCCATCTTGGGTATTGACACCGAAACGCGTCCTTCCTTTCGTAAAGGCGAGAGCCATAAGGTGGCTCTTCTGCAAGTGGCCAATGAGGAATTGTGCTTTCTCTTCCGACTGAACGAGACGGGCTTTCTTCCTTGTCTATCACAACTTATGGCCGATGAGCATGTGCTCAAGGTGGGTCTTTCGCTCAAGGATGATTTCTTGATGCTTCGTCGTCGTGATCCTGCATTTGTTCCCGGTGGCTATATCGACTTGCAAGACTATGCTCGGCAGATGGGCATACTCGATATGAGTCTTCAGAAACTCTATGCCAACGTGTTCCATATGCGCATTTCTAAGTCGGCACAATTATCTAATTGGGAGGCCGACACGCTCACAGAGTCGCAGCGAGTATATGCCGCCACAGATGCTTATACGTGTATCCAACTTTATAAGGAACTCAAGTCGCTCAAAGAGTCGCGTAAATATCAACTTGTAGAAACAGAATCCGTATAATCCCCCTACCAATAATGAAATATTCAAGCAAGAAAGCTTCACACGAGATGAAGCATATCCAGGCTCCCCAAGTGGGTGGCATTACTACTATATTCCTGCGTCGAGGCAAGAGCGAAAGTCTAAAGCGTTTCCATCCTTGGGTGTTTTCAGGAGCAATCGCTGGAGCAAATGGCGTATTGAATGAGGGAGACATCGTACGCGTGGTTTCTTTTGAAGATGAACTTATGGGCTATGGTCACTATCAAGTAGGCTCTATTGCTGTGCGTATGCTCACCTTCGATGAAGAACCTATCAATCACGACTTTTGGCAACGTCGGCTTTTCGAGGCTTTTCGCTTACGCAAGGCGCTGCAACTCACCGGACGTGAGGACAATGATATCTATCGTCTTGTGCATGGCGAGGGTGACCGCTTGCCAGGCCTTGTCATCGATGTGTATGGCAAGACGGCTGTGATGCAAGCTCATTCTGTGGGTATGCACGTTTGTCGCGAAGAAATAGCTGACGCATTGATAGCTGCTTCTGACGGTTTGATAGAGAATGTCTACTATAAGTCGGAGACTACACTTCCTTTTAAGGCTGATCTGCACCAGGAAAATGGTTTCCTGCGCGGACATGATGAGGGCAATGTAGCTACAGAAAACGGACTGAAATTCCATATAGACTGGCTTCGCGGACAAAAGACAGGATTCTTTGTGGATCAGCGTGAGAATCGTTCGCTCCTAGAACATTATGCCAAGGGACGCAATGTGCTCAATATGTTCTGCTATACAGGTGGTTTCAGTGTATATGCTATGCGTGGCGGAGCCAACCTTGTTCACTCTGTAGACTCTTCAGCCAAGGCCATTGATCTAACACGTGCGAATGCAGAGATGAATTTCCCCGGTGACACACGTCATGAAGCTTTTGCAGAGGATGCTTTTAAATTTTTGGAGCAAGCCGGTAGTAATTACGACCTCATCGTGCTTGATCCTCCTGCTTTTGCCAAACACAAGGATGCTCTTCAGCGTGCGTTGAAAGGGTATACACGCCTTAATGCCATAGCTTTTCGCAAGATAAAACCCGGTGGTATCATCTTCACATTCAGCTGCTCGCAGGCTGTTAATAAAGATCAGTTCCGTTTGGCTGTGTTTACTGCCGCAGCCCAGAGTGGGCGTCATGTGCGCATTCTTCACCAGCTCCATCAGCCTGCCGACCATCCCATCAATATCTATCATCCAGAGGGAGAATACTTGAAGGGATTAGTGCTCGAGGTGGAGTAGGGAGACACTTCATTTGCAGAAAATCCGGTGCGTTCCTGCGTCGGACATCATCCACGAAGCAATAAATAAGTTTATAGGGAATGGGGGCGAAGTTTTGCTTCGCCCCCATTCCCTATAATGCTTCTATTTTCAAATTTCGGATTTATCCCGTTCATACAGAATCCGAAGGTTGTGTCATTTTATATTCTCTCGAATATTCTTTAAATAAGCATTGAAAGCTTTCTCGTCCTTGGCATCAATGATGTTGAGAAGTTCTTTAAGCTCTTCGCGAATTTTCTCCACCTGTCCACTTGTGTGTGGATTGAATAAGATTTCGCGTAGCAGCGTGTCGTCCTCTCCCAATACGCCGCGGGCTATCTGCATGTGGCGCTTAAACGTTGTGCCCGGAGCATCTTGATGCTTCATCACAGCGGCAAATACGAAAGTGCTCACAAAAGGCGTACCGATAGAGTAGGCCACGGTCTCGTCGTGTTGCTTAAAAGTGTATTCGCAGATGTGCAGGTCAAGACGGTTGTAGAGGGCGCGGAAGAAGATGCGTCCCATATAGTCGCCCTCGCTGATAATGATGGCATTCTCAGTGCTTAAAGCTCCGAGGTTGGCAAAGGTGGGGCCAAACATTGGGTGAGTGGAAACGTAGCGCATGCCTGTGCTTTCGTAGAAATCCTGAAATCCCGTTTTCACTGAGGCAATGTCGCTTAGTATGCAGTCGGCGGGAAGGTGAGGAATCACAGAGCGGAAAACATCCAGTGTATACTTCAATGTGACGGCATTGATTACGAGTTCGGGTTGGAAATCCTCTATTTCCTCTACGGTCGTGAATCGTTGCGTGTTGTACATAAAGCGCAGACGCTTGGGGTCAACATCATAGACCGCCGTTTCGTGGTCGAAACTCAGCAGGTCAACAAAGAACGATCCCATCTTTCCTGCACCTAGTATAAGAATCTTCATTTTTATGAATGTGCTAATATCCCCCCGTTGTGGAGGAATAGATGGTTGCAAGAGAGCGAGTTGACAGGTAAGGATGTATATGGCTTGTGTGTTTCCGCTCCTATTTAAGCGGAAGAACCACCATTAAAGTAGTTCCCGCTTACCTGTAAACTCGTCCACTCGTATCCTTATATTCTAAATCTGCTAGCGCGTGGTGTTACTTGTTCATTACCTCAATTTGTTGGCGAACGCTCTCTTCGTGGATGCTTTCGAACACATCCTTGATGAAGTCGGACGACATGCCACAGAGCACACCCTGAGCACCACGCTTGTCAAGAATCTCGGTGTAGCGGCTTGTTTGTACCACAGTCATATCGTGTTGACGCTTGTATTCACCAATCTCGCGGCTGATGCGCATACGCTTAGCAAGAAGTTCGATGAGTGTATTGTCAATCTCGTCAATTTGTCTACGCAGTGCGTTGAGGCTTTCGGTAGTTTCGGTAATCTTACGAATCACGAGCTTGTCGAGAATGAAGTCGAGCACATCGGGAGTTACTTGCTGGCTAGCATCGCTCCAAGCAGCATCAGGATTGCAGTGGCTCTCTACGATGAGACCATCAAAGCCAAGGTCCATGGCTTGCTGGGCCAACGGAGCGATTAGTTCACGCTTACCACCGATATGGCTAGGATCGCCAAAGATTGGTAAGCCAGGACAACGACGACGTAGCTCAATGGGAATGTGCCACATCGGCAGATTGCGATAAAGCTTCTTCTCATAGGTAGAGAATCCACGATGAATCACGCCCAAACGGGTGATACCAGCCTGGTTGATACGTTCGAGACCACCAATCCAAAGTTCCAAGTCGGGGTTAACAGGATTCTTCACCAATACAGGGATGTCTACGCCTTTCAGTGTGTCGGCAATTTCCTGCATAGCAAAGGGATTGGCCACGGTGCGTGCACCAATCCAAAGCAAGTCGACACCAGCTTTGAGACAAGCTTCTACGTGAGCATGTGTAGCAACCTCAGTGCATACCTTCATGCCAAGTTCCTTCTGTACGCGATTAAGCCAAGACAGGCCTTCTTCGCCTACGCCCTCGAAGCCTCCGGGCTTGGTACGAGGCTTCCAAATGCCAGCGCGGAAAAGTTTGATACCTTTCTTGGAAAGCTGCGTAGCGGTGTTCATTACTTGTTCTTCTGTTTCGGCCGAGCAGGGACCAGCTATTACTACAGGACGCTTGTCGTCGTGATCAGTCAAGTTGAGTGGAGACAGATTGAGTGCCATAATATAGATGAGTTTTTAGATGTTTGCTAATATTTCTTTTGTTCCAAGTTTATATCTTGGGGTTTATATCTTGGGTTTTAAGTTTTGAGGTTATATCTTGAGTTTTAAGTTTTGAGGTTATTAGGTTATAAAGTTTCCTTTCCTTGGTAGAGCTCTTTTAGGCTACCAAACTCAAGAGCCAGAGTAACTTTATAACCTCATAACCTTCAAACTCCAAACGGAGCGAAGCGACCTCATAACCTTCAAACTTAAAACTTAGACTTGATTCTTTCTAGAGCTTCGGCCAGTTTCTCCTCTTTGGCGCAGAGTGAGATGCGGATGTAACGCTTGCCATTACTTCCGAAGATGAATCCTGGCGTGATGAATACGCGAGCTTCGTGAAGCACTTTCTCGGTGAGGTCTTCTACATCGGCATAATCCTCGGGGATGCGTCCCCAAAGAAACATGCCCACTTGTGAGGAGTCGTATTGGCAGTGCAGTGCATCCATGATTTCGCCCGCAAGCTTTCGACGTCGAGCATAAACGTTGATATTGGCCTCTTCGTGCCATTCATCGCTGTTTTGATAAGCTTGAGCAGCAGCCAACTGCATGGGACGGAATGTGCCCGAGTCGATGTTGCTCTTCACCTTTAGTATCCAACTGATGAAGGTGGCATTCGTGGCGAGCATTCCTACACGCCAACCCGGCATATTGTGACTTTTACTCATAGAGTTGAACTCAATGCAACAGTCTTTTGCACCAGGAATCTGCAGAATGCTGAGATGCTCTTTGCCCAGGATAAAGGAGTAAGGATTATCGTTTACCACCACGATATGGTGACGCTTGGCAAAGTCTACGAGTCTTTCGTAGGTCTCTCGAAGGGCGGGAGCTCCTGTGGGCATATTGGGGTAGTTACACCAGAGGAGCTTCACATCCGTGAGGTCCATACTCTCAAGCTCCTCGAAGTCGGGTTGCCATCCGTTCTCAGGGCGTAGATTGTAATTGACGATGGTGCAACCGAGAAGATTCGATAGCGAAGTGTAAGTGGGGTATCCTGGATTGGGCACGAGTACTTTCTCACCAGGATTGACAAAGGCCAAGGTAGTATGCAGTATGCCCTCCTTCGAGCCAATGAGAGGTTGAATCTCCGTTTGGGGATCGAGTGTCACGTTAAACCAACGCTTATAGAATCCAGCCATAGCTTCGCGTAGTTGCGGAATGCCCGTAGTGGGCTGATAGCCGTGTGCATTGGGATTCTGTGCTTCTCGGCAGAGGGTGTCGATGGTCTCCTGTGAGGGAGGCATATCGGGCGAACCAATGGCCAATGAGATGATGTCTTTTCCTTCCGCGTTCATGCGAGCTACTTCTTTGCCCTTGCGCGAGAAGTAGTATTCGCTCACGCTTTCCAAACGCTTGGCGGGTTGAATATGTTGTGTCATACGTTAAGTCAGTATTTCTGTATTTATTCTTTGTTTATGTGAAGAAGCATGGAGTGCTATGTATATAGTCCGATGAATGAATCGAAGGAGAATCGGTCCATGATTCAAAAGGAAACTTTATAACCTCATAACCTTAAAACTCCCAACGGAGCGAAGCGACCTTATAACCTCATAACCTTCAAACTTCAAACGGAGCGAAGCGACTTTATAACCTCCAAACTTACTTAGCGTTGTATTCTCCTAAGATTTTAAGCTCACGTAAGAGCGGCCTTACGGCTTCAATACTTTGGCGGTAGCGAGTGTAGTCATCGTAGGTCACGTCTACATAGAATAGATACTCCCATTCGCGACCGATGATGGGGAGCGACTGTATCTTTGTCAAGTTGATTTTGTAAAAGCTAAAGATACTTAGTACTTGTGAGAGCGACCCCTCTTCGTGGGGTAGTGAGAAAACGATGCTGCTCTTGTTAGTAAGATGTGGGTCACGCAGTTTATCGGCCGACCACGGATCGCAAATAAGCAAGAAGCGCGTGTAGTTGTGCTTATTGTCTTCAATGCTCTTCTCTAAGACTTTCATTCCGTAGAGTGGAGCTGCACCTGCATGACAAATGGCTGCATGTCCACGCAAGTGCTTCCGACTAATCATCTCTGCAGATCCTGCTGTATCTTCAGCTTCCACCACCTTGAGTTGTGGGTGCTTTTTCAGAAAATCATGGCATTGTGCCAATGCAACAGGATGAGAGTTGACTTCCGTAAGCGTGTCCCAATCGTCTTCTGGTAAGCACATAATGCTATGTTCAATGTGAAGCTTATGTTCGCCCACGATGGTCATACCACTTTGTCGCAACAATTCGTAATTGTGGAGAAGCGAACCTGCAATGGTGTTTTCGATAGCCATCAGTCCGAGTCGTGAATAGTCTTCGCGCATTTGGCTGAATATGTCCTCGAACGTGTTGCAGCAGATGAGTTCGATTTCTTCGCCTTGGAAGTATTGATGAGCGGCAATGTCGTGGAACGATCCTTTGATGCCTTGTATAGCGATTTTCTTCATGAGCTCTTACTGGTGTGTCAAAATGATTTATTTCTATTGAGAAAGGGCAGCGGTGGTGAATCTTCTTCTTGGCTTTCTATCAGCGTTGCTCGTGTTGATGAATGCAAGCAAAGGATTTTCTTTCTTCAACTTTTTGCCTTATCTCGTGACAACTATATATACTAGCAAAAATCCCGCTCCTTGTTCGGAAGCGGGATTTCGTATTTCGTTGTCAAACTGTTTGATGTTGGCATGCGACATCCCGCTCTGCTTGTCCGGCAAAGTAAAAATAAAAACCGTAAAAGTAGAATGCGTTGTTCAACATCTTGTTCTTTTCTTAGGAGATAGTTTGTGGAAAGTGTCGCACAATCTGTTTCTTTCGTCTTAGTACTCGTTTGTTCGCAACTTTATGTTTCGTTTTTCTTGAGCGTAGTAGCTAAGACTCTTAGAAAGGCGTCCGCATGGTGTGCGTCGAAATTTCCATTCGTTTATTGTTTTGCTATTTCTGACGGCAAAAGTAATACATTTTTTATTTATAACAAACATTTCGTAAGTTTTTTTACTTAGAAACGCTTTTGCGGGTATGAATGGAGTTTATTCTTCGCATTGTTTTTAGAAACTAAATGTACAAGAATCCTCTTATATACTCAGCTTTCGGATTTAGACCTATAGGTCAAAATTTCATGAGCCTGTTCACGTATGAGACTCTGTGAAAGAAGTGAACAGAATGCGTCATGAGATAATAAAAGTGCCCAGAGCCATACACCTATGTGTATGGCTCTGGGCACTTTTCCTGTTTTATAAGTTTGTGAGCAATGCAGAATACCACTGCTTATCGGGCGGAGTGCTTCTTTACGAGGCAAGCATCGAGCAGTGTTTCAATTGCTTCGCGATCCATATTTTGTCCGATGAATACGAGTTTCTGCATGCGGTCGCCATATTGCTCGTCCCAATCGCGCTCTACTTGTGGATTTTGTTTCTTAAATTGTTCTAGTTCGTCTGCAGGCATGGTGGCATACCACTGACCTGCTTGGCTGAGCGATACCTGCTTGCCTGCTTGCTCAAACACGTAGCACATGTCGGGTTCCGTATCGAAGTAGCACATGCCCTTGCAGCGAATTACGCTTTTCGGGAAGAGTCGAGCTACAAACTGATCGAACTCTACCATGCTGAAGGGCTCGCGGCGTTGGTATACGAAAGTGCCGATGCCATACTCCAAAGCTTCACCTTCAGCTTCATTCTCAAGGTCGTGGCAGTGGCAGTGGTCGTGATGGTGATGCTCGTGGTCGTGATGGTGTTCTTCGTGGTGATGTTCTTCCTTTTCGTGTTCCATCTCGTTAGAACCTTCCACTTCGGCCACCCAGCGAGCTGAGGTTGCTACCGTCTCGAAATCGAAACCATGACAATTGATGAGCTTCTCTAGAGGAACGTCGCAATAGTTGCATGTGATAATTTCGGCTTTGGGCTGAAGTTCGCGCAAGATGGCCTTAATATGCTCTAATTCCTTTGGGCTTACTTCTGAAGCCTTATTGAGTAAAATCATATTGCAAAATTCCACTTGCTGAATCACTAGGCTAGCAAGGTCGTCCTCCGCCATATCCTTTTTATAAAGGTCTTGTCCGCCTGCAAACTCATCGCGCAATCGAAGTGCATCCACCACGGTGACGATAGAGTCAAGACGTGCCACACCATTGGTGGCTAGGTTGGGATAGAGGGTGGGATATGCATCGATGGTCTGGGCGATAGGAGCCGGTTCGCAAATGCCGCTAGCTTCTATCACGATGTAATCGAATTGTTGTTGACTTACGAGGTCGCTGAGTTGTTGCACTAGGTCCATCTTCAGTGTGCAACAGATGCATCCATTTTGCAAGGGTACGAGGCTGTCATCGTTCTGCCCTACAATACCGCCTTGCGCAATGAGGCTTGCGTCAATGTTTACCTCGCCTATATCGTTGACGATAACTGCAAAGCGTATGCCTTTCTGATTGGAAAGTATGCGATTGAGTAGGGTGGTCTTTCCGCTGCCTAAATAGCCGGTAAGCAGCAGGACCGGAGTAGTAGATTGTGTCATGATGCAATTCTATGTAGATTCTTACGCGAAGTTACTATAAAACGTGATAAATCGGAAGAAAAAATCAAGCTTTATCTATCTCTTACTTAAATAGATGGTGTGGTAAGTGGGTGAAGTAAATAGTTTTTTGTACTTTTGCACCGCACAAATTGATAACATTTGAGCAATCTTGAGTGGATTCTCAATGAACAAACAATATCTCTTACTATATTATAAAGTATATGACAAAGCGTAAGATTCAATTCAGTCTTGTCTATCGCGACATGTTCCAAAGCAGCGGTAAGTTTCAGCCGCGCAAGGATCAGCTAGAGCGCATAGCACCTGTTATCATAAAGATGGGATGCTTCGCCCGAGTAGAAACTAATGGTGGCGCCTTCGAACAGGTGAACCTTCTCTACGGCGAAAATCCTAACAAGGCCGTTCGCGCTTTCACCAAGCCGTTCAACGAAGTGGGTATTAAGACTCACATGCTCGATCGTGGCCTCAACGCATTGCGTATGTTCCCCGTGCCTGCCGACGTGCGTAAGCTCATGTATAAGGTGAAGCACGCACAGGGCGTGGATATTACACGTATCTTCTGCGGATTGAACGATGTACGCAATATCATCCCTTCTATCCACTATGCACTCGAAGCTGGCATGACTCCGCAGGCTACGCTTTGCATCACCAATTCTCCTATCCATACGGCAGAATACTATGCAAACATTGCAGATCAGCTTATCGAAGCTGGTGCGCCAGAGATTTGTCTCAAGGATATGGCTGGTATTGGTCAGCCTGCGATGCTTGGTAAGCTCACCAAGATGATCAAGGACAAGCATCCTGAAATAATCATTGAGTATCATGGTCACTCTGGTCCGGGCCTTTCTATGGCTTCTATCTTGGAGGTGTGCCGCAATGGTGCCGACGTGATTGATACTGCTATCGAACCTCTCTCTTGGGGTAAGGTGCATCCCGATGTGATCTCAGTGCAATCGATGTTGAAGCATGCTGGCTTCGACGTGCCCGAGATTAATATGGACGCTTATATGGAGGCTCGCAAACTCACACAAGAGTTTATCGACGACTTCTTGGGCTACTTCATGAATCCCGCCAACAAGCTTATGTCGTCACTTCTCCTCGGTTGTGGTCTGCCTGGCGGTATGATGGGATCGATGATGGCTGATCTTACTGGTGTGATGGGGGCTATCAACAATAATCGCAAGGCTAAGGGCGAAGCCGAACTTTCAGAGGACGAACTCCTTGTGAAGCTCTTCAACGAGGTGGCATACGTTTGGCCTCGTGTGGGTTATCCTCCCTTGGTTACTCCGTTCTCGCAGTATGTGAAGAATATTGCCTTAATGAACCTTCTTACCGAATCAATGGGCAAACCTCGTTACTCTATGATGGACAATTCTATCTGGGGTATGATTCTTGGCAAGAGCGGTCGTCTGCCAGGTGAAGTGGCTCCCGAAATCAAGGAATTGGCCAAGGAAAAGGGATTTGAATTTACCGATGCCGATCCGCAGAGCTACTATCCCGATGATTTGGCTCGTTTCGAGAAGGAAATGGAAGAGAATGGCTGGGATCGTGGCGAAGACGACGAAGAACTTTTCGAGTTTGCAATGCACGAAACTCAGTATCGCGACTACAAGAGCGGTGCTGCAAAGAAACGTTTCTTGGCCGATCTTCAGGCTGCTAAAGACAAGGCTGGTGCTAGCGGCATGAGCATTGAGGAGGCTACAGCCTTTAAGCACGCTAAGGCCGATGCCATTGTCGCTCCTGAAAGTGGTACGATCCTTTGGGAAATCGGTGGCGATGGTGAATGCGTCAAGGCTATCGAACCTTTCATAGGTAAGGAGTATAACGAAGGCGATCGTTTCTGCTACATCGAGAATACGCATGGTCAGATTGTAGAACTTCCTGCTGCCCTCGGTGGCAAACTCGTTGAGATTAATGCCAAGCAAGGTGCTCGCGTCAACAAGGGCGATGTGATTGCTTACGTTCAGCGCGGTGAGTAAAGTGTGGTTCTATAAATTTCAGAGTTTATAGAATCACCCTAAAATAGGAGATTCTTATTCTCTCCTTATAGCAAATAGTTGCATCAAAGTGTCAACTCTTAGTTGGTACTTTGATGCATTTTTTTTGAATGTTATTCTGCAAATCTCCCAATCCGTATCGAAAGACTGGGAATGGAATAATAGAGGGGTAGCGGAAATCCTTGGTTGTATGATGAGAAAAATGACTTATATGCCGTTCACAGATGTACATCTAGCCGTTCACAAATGTACGTCTTGCTATCGTTCACTGCCCATTGGCTGCTCTACCACTGCCGTGCGGTAGCTCTACCACTGCCCAGTGAACGATGGGAAGATCTTCAAAAAGGAACGGAATGACCTAAGTTTTAGCATGATAATGACGAAGTTCGGAGTACACCATTCGCAGTTCAAGAAAATCGCTGTTCACAAAGGGTATTTTCTCACCTAGTATCAGAGGGAAGAAAAAGAAAATAGACGGAAGAAGAACGCCTGAAAAAGACATATAATGCTTATCTAAGCAGATGGAAAAACGTACATGAGAAACGAGCGGGAGTGTTCTCAAAAATGGAAGAATAAACCATTACAAGCAGGCTACACAGATAGCATTGTACTTCTGTAAGCAGAGGTGATGCGCTCTCTTTGCAAATGCTGTTCTTATTTGTATTCTGTGCTCTATTCTTTGTGCATTGTCAAGTTTGTCACTCATCAGCTTTACAGCATGGAAATGGACAAACAAATAAATGGCATGAGAACAATACCAACCGGGAGTATTCGCTGGTCTCAGAATTTGGGCGCTCTCTGTACTTCTTTCTCGCTTATATGGATAATTAAATATGTATGAATGTTAAATTGGGGGGTAATTTTATTATATTTATCTAAAATGGTTGTAACTTAAAGTGCAATATATCTATATTTGCATGGAAAAAGTTAAACTATAATCACTTATTCAATTACAAATCATGAGAAAAATTACCCTTCTTTTCGCTTTGCTACTTGCATTTGTGGGAATGGCGAAAGCACAGAATGTCTCAGATGAGTTGTACAAGACAACACCTGGAGTGGAGTATAAGGCTTCGGAAACAGATGGGACACAGTATTACTATTATCTCCGTAATTCACAATTTACCTCATTTCTTGGTGCCTATAGCTTGGGACTGATGTCACCAGATGTATCTTCTGCAAAAAAATATTGCATTATGGCTTCATCGAATGGATTTACCATCCATTTGGTAAATGATGATGGTACAACTTCAAATAAGAAAATTCAAGCTGTAGGCCCTCCCAAGTTGTGGGTAACAGATAATAATTCTTATGCAACTTATGATTTTACGTTTGAGAAAGTCGATGCAGAAGGCTCTATATCCTATCTTTTGAAGGCTGTTAACTCAAATACTCGTGATTTGAAGGCTCCTAGTGCAAATGATGTCTCGGGTGCTGGCTATTATGGTACAGCTTCGGCAAGCGATAAAGCCTACGTATGGCAATTTATCCCTGCTAATGACGCTGCCAAGGAGGCTGCTGGATGGCCTAAGGTAACGATGCTTCCTGGTGATGCTACGCATGGCAACATGACAACCTTTAGTAGTACAAAGGATGTTGTATGTCCCAATGATTATCAGGTGTTTAAGGCTACTTATGCTGAGAACTCGTTGAATTTGGAAGAAGTGGCCGATCGTGTAATTCCTGCCAATACAGGTGTGATTTTGAAAGGATCTGAAGGCTCCTTCTTTATGGTGCCCAATGCCACAGAGAATACGCTAACCTCTGCCCTTACTCCTACGGGAGGAGAAGGAAAACTTGTAAATGAAGGAGAAAATATCTATGGCTTAGGTCTGCTTGATGGAACTCTTGGATTCTACAAAGTTAATAAGAATACCACGATAGGTTCAGGTAAGGCATATTTTGCAAGTAGTCAGGGAGGAAGTGCTATTGCGCTCAATTTTGGTGGTACTACTACGGGTGTTCACTCAGTATCTGCATCTACAGAGAATCATGCTCCAGTGTTCGACCTCAGTGGTCGTCGCGTGCAGAGTGTTGTGAAAGGTGGTGTCTACATCCAGAATGGAAAGAAGTTTATAAAGTAACGAATCTCGTAAACATCGCATGACAATGAAAAAGACATATATAGCTCCCCAATCAAAGGCTGTAACACTTTTCACGGAAGAAGCTTTGCTATCGGCTTCAAAAGTGTTAAACGTGGATGAAAACAAAAGTATCAATGGTGATGATGCTCGTTCTGCGGGCTTCGAATGGTCGAATACTTCTTGGGAAGACGAGTAATAGCCTTTTCTCGAAATACACATAATAAGATAAAGCGCGCATTGCTGATAGGGCAGTGCGCGCTTTTATGATGATAATGTTAAGAAAATTGTTAGGAGGCAAGTAAAGAAAGTAAAAGCTTCTTGTTATATTTGCAAGTTAATAAAATGCTTAATGACAATCTGATCTATGAATCCAATACCTCCTAACTTGTCTATTTCTGCTCTTGGTAAGAACTCTGATTGGAGCCAATTATTCTTTTACCGAAAGTCGGATGTGGTCTATCAGCTGACGTTTGCTTTCTGTGACCGATATATTCATCATTATAAAGATCGTACACGCGATCAAATGATTCAAGCGGCTCGTTCATGTAAGCAAAACATTGTGGAGGGGCTTGCCGATGGCGTAACGTCAACGGAGATGCAGCTCAAACTATTGAATGTGGCTCGTGCTTCGCTCAAGGAACTTCGTGAAGACTATGAAGATTATCTCAAGTCGCGCCACCTAGCGTTTTATCAGCAAGGTGAAGAACGCTATGCTGCAATGCTTCATTATTGCCGCAATCACAATGACCTTCCCGATTATGAACCATACTTTGCTCGATGGAGTGATGAGCAGATGTGTAATTGTGCGCTCACCCTCTGTCATATCATCGACCGAATGATGCTTTCTTTTCTGAAACGCTTAGACCGCGAGTTTGTCACAGAAGGCGGTATCAAAGAGCGTATGCATCGCGCTCGTACGAAATATCGGCAAGCGCAAGACGAGCGGCTAAAGTTTCTTGAAGCAGAAAATCCGCAACTTAAACAAGCGCTCGCGGTCTCTCATGTTGAGGCTCAGAAGTGGCAGCGCGCTTATGAAGATCTTAAGGTTCGCGCTTTGAATGCCTATTATCGGCAGCAGGAGGAGATAGAAACGCTGAGGGAAGAAGTGGAGAGACTGCAGGGGGAGAGGGGGTAGTTTCTTGGGAGCTAGCTTTTCTTGCGATTTTAGACCTTCTAGAAATTCTAGAAAATCTAGATAATCTAGAAGATTTAGAATTTTCCGAAGAATCTCCAAAGTTCCCCCTTATACTTTCTTCATTGTTTCCCAAAGAGGATTAGAGGCAGGGTAGGGGGCAGTTACAGAAATAAGTTTGTGGCTTACGGGATGTTCAAATTCGATGTGGCGGGCATGAAGGCATATAGATCCGTCGCGGTTGGAGCGGGGAGCTCCATACTTTAAATCTCCCTTAATCACACAGTGCATGGCGGCAAGTTGACAGCGAATTTGATGGTGTCGACCTGTGTGTAGATTTACTTCCAATAGAAAGTAGCGATCAGAGGCCCCTATTAGTTGATAGTCGAGAACTGCTTTCTTCGCCCCAGGCACTTCGCGGGTGTGAGCGTATGCTTTGTTTTGCTTTTCATTGCGGGTGAGCCAGTGTGTAAGTGTACCTTGTTCTTCGGCTGGCCGAGCACAGACAATGGCGTGGTATGTTTTGCGAATCTTTCCTCCCTCTCGAAACATTTGGTTGAGGCGTGTCAGTGATTTACTAGTGCGTGCAAACACCACGATGCCACTTACAGGTCGGTCTAGGCGATGTACGATGCCTAGAAATACTTCGCCCGGCTTATTGTATTTCTCTTTGATGTAAGCTTTCACCTCGTCGGCTAGGGTGCGGTCGCCCGTTTTGTCTCCTTGTACGATTTCGCCAGCATCTTTGCTTACGATGATGATATGATTGTCTTCGTATAAAGGTTTCATAATCTGAAGTTTTGAGTTTATGAGGTTATAATGTTACTCCTTTATACGTAGTTGGATTCCGCAATCGAGCAAATCTATTAATAAAACCATCCTAAAACTTAAAAACAAATCGAAAGAAGCCCCTCCCATTTTTATTCCGCATGAAGGAATACGAAGGGAGGGGCTTTTAGTGTGTGTGACTTAGTCAATCTGCAAGAACGTTGTTAGCGGATTGAGTAAGTCGTCCTTGATGGGTAATTACATGTTCATACCACCATCAACCTGGATTACCTGACCGCTGACATAGCTTGACATGTCAGAAGCGAGGAAGGTAGCCACGTTGGCGATATCTTCGGGCTGACCACCACGGCGGAGGGGAATAGCCTTCATCCATTCCTTGCGAACATCCTCGCTGAGTTGAGCAGTCATAGCAGTCTCGATGAAGCCCGGAGCAATGGCATTGGCACGGATGCCACGGCTACCCATTTCCTGAGCTACGCTCTTAGCCAATGCGATGAGGCCGGCCTTAGAAGCAGCGTAGTTAGACTGTCCAGCGTTGCCGTGGACACCTACTACCGAGGCCATGTTGATGATAGAACCCTTGCGCTGACGCATCATGATGGGAGTACATGCGTGAACGAAGTTGAAGGCTGACTTTAAGTTGACAGCAATTACGGCATCCCACTGCTGCTCAGTCATACGAATCATGAGTCCGTCTTTCGTGATACCTGCATTGTTTACCAAAATGTCGATAGAACCGAAGTCTTCATGGATTTTCTTTACTACTTCAGCCGTTTCTTCGAAGTTGGCAGCATTAGAAGCGTATGCTTGGCATTTTACGCCCTTAGCTTCAATCTCTTGACGAGTAGCTTCGCCGTTTTCGTCAATCTTCAAGTCGGTGAAAGCGATGTTGGCGCCTTCTTCGGCAAACTTCAATGCAATAGCCTTACCGATACCACGGGCAGCACCCGTAATCAAGGCTGTTTTACCTGTTAAAAGTCCCATTTTATAGAGTTGTTTTGTTATTGCCAAATCTGCAACTTTGTGTTGATTCAAAGGAATAGATAGTTTGGCGGATAATTATGAATTTCAGATGTTTATTCCACAGCAGGGGGCATATTGAGTACGCGGAGGATGATGCCTTTGACGATGGGGTAGGTGTCATCTTCTGTAAGTCCTTCGCCCAAACGGTCGTAGATGTAGGGTACTTCGAGTCCTTTTAATGAATAGTGGATAATGTCTGCCATTAGTCCTACATTGTCAATGCGAAATCTACCTTTATCCACGCCCTCTTGCAGTACTTGTGATAAGAAACGGCGTTCTTCTTCATCGAAAGTCTTGCGCACCTTTTCTACTTTCCAAATGTTTCGGAAGAACTCGGCACGCAGCGTACCGTTTCTCGCTACGGTGTCTTTGATGATGTTCAGATGGGAGTAGATTAGCGTAAAGACTTTCTCTTCGGGCTCCACGTTCATGCTCAAAACTTCGTCCATCTTTTCCGAAAGTCGCTCAAGCTCTTCTTCGATGACTGCATAATAGATTTCCTCTTTGCTCCTGAAGTAGGTGTATAGAGTGCGTCGTCCGCGTCCGGAAGCAGCAGCAATATCGTTCATTGTTGTGGATTCCAAGCCTTTATGCGCGAATAGTTCGCGTGCAACTTCAATCAACTTTTGTCTTGTTTTCGTGATGGACATAAGAAATGTTTTGCTCTGTTGTTAAGCACACTTTTGCTTTCAGTGTGCAAACTTACGCATTTTCTTTTGAATATTCCTCTATCTTAGGCAAAAAAACTGCACAGCTTCTGATTTGTAGGATTTGTTGCATCATACGGATAAAAATCCGATAGCTTGATGCTTGCGTTGATGTGTTCGTGCATATGTGATTGTTTTTGCTAGGGTGAAAGGGGTACTTTCTTTTTTGTTCTAGGTAATCTGTATATCACAGATTTTATGTAAATTTGCAATATGAAGAAAAAGAAAATCTTGAAATGGTTGGGTGTGGTGATCGTATCGCCCGTGATGCTGTTCCTCTTGCTGGCCGTTTTGATATACATACCGCCTGTGCAGAACTTTGTGGTTCACAAGGTAGCTGATGTTATGTCCGAACGAATGGGCATGAGATTTAGCATAGAATCTGTGCGGCTTGCTTTCCCCCTTGATTTGTCTCTTCATAAGGTGATGGCGGTGGAAAAGGGAGATACGTTGCTCGATGCCCGTTATCTGAGATTGAATGTAAGACTTATGCCTCTTTTTAAGGGACGTGCCGATGTGGATGGACTTGAATTGTATGGTGTAAGACTTGATTCAAAAAGTTATATCTCTGATACACGTATAAAGGGGTCGGCAGGAGAATTGGTAGCCGCTTCGCATGGTGTGGATTGGGAAAAAGAACTTGTAATGCTTGATCGTGTGAGGCTACGTAATGCTGATTTTTGTGTGATGCTGAGCGATACGGCAAAGAAGGATACTACCCAAAGTCAGAGTCATTGGAATATTCAAGTAAAAAAAGCAGAATTTGCCAATGCACGTGTGAAATTGGTGATGCCTGGCGATTCTATGCGCATCGATGCAAGGTTGGGCAAGTTGGCACTGAGAGGAGGCACGTTTGATACGGGTAAAAATTATTATGCTGTGCAACAACTCCTTGTGCGTGGCACGGATGTTCGCTATGATATTCCTTACGAAAAGGCGCAGCGTGGGCTAGATTATAATCATTTGGGTCTGACTGGTATCTCGTTTAAACTTGATACATTGAGTTATAATGCCGATGGCGTGTTGCGTGCAGGACTGACAAATCTTGCTTTTCGAGAAAAGTGTGGATTACAGGTGAAGCAACTTAGCGGTGGTGTGTATATGGATTCCGCTCAGTTGCGCGTGCCTGCTTTTCGATTGCGCACTTCGGCTTCGCGGATAGATGCCGATGTGGCATTTGATTTTTGTTCTTTTTCAGTTGGAAAGGGAGGACATTGTAGGGCGTTGGTGGATGCAGAGATAGGGTATGCCGATGTGCAAAAGTTGGCGCAGGGCTATGTTGATCGCTCGTTGCTCGCTGCACTTCCTCATAAGCCCATTGTGCTCAATGGAGAGGTGAACGGTAATATTGATCATCTGCGCTTACCTTCGTTTGTGGTGAACGTGCCACAGGTGGCATCGTTGAAGGTCAATGGTTACGTAGACAATGTCTTGAAAAACTGGCGCCGTGGACGATTAAACTTTTCTCTCCGTACTCAGAATCTAGCTTCTGTGCGTCGCTTACTTCCTCGCTCGCTTACGCAGAGTATTTGCATTCCCAATCGAGTGCAAACTAAGGGCTGGGTAGCCTTTCGTGGAGATGTTTACGATACACGGCTTGCCGCCCAAATGGAAAAAGGGCGTTTGCAGGTCAAGGCTCATGTAAATCTGCGAAGCGAAGCTTATCAAGTGGCGGCTACGGCACATTCTTTTCCTATTGCTTCTATTGTGAAAGGTGTTGCAGTAAGTCCATTCTCGGGTAGGCTTCGTGTCTCTGGACGTGGCTTTGATGTGCTTTCGTCACGTTCTTCACTCACGGCCGATGCACGTGTTGATCGCTTGGCTTATAGTGGGTATGACCTTAGTGGAATTCAACTCAACGGCCACTTGCAAGGCGGACGGGCAAAAGCTAGCTTTTCTGTTCGCAATTCGCTAATCAACGCTGATGGAGAAGGAAACGCTGTGATTGGAAAGCAAGGCTATGATGTGGCGCTTAAAGCAAGCCTGCCAGAGCTTGATTTGCTCAAAATGGGGGTTACCAAAGATACTCTTCTTTATGGAACCGACGTAGAACTTACGGCTTCGGCCAACAAAAGTTTTACCGACTATCGTGTGAACGGGCGTGTGGTGAATAATCGATTTACAACTCCGCGGATGAGCGCCATGGCGAAAGATGTTTACTTCGACTTTTCTACTAATCGAGATACTACCACGGCATTTGCTTCGGCAGGTGACTTGCAACTTACGCTTGGCGCAGGTGGCAATGTGGATAGAATCGCGCGTGAAGTGAACAAATTTGCTAATGAATTAGGCAAGCAGGTAAGTCAGTATCATATAGATCAAGATAAGCTAAAGGGGCTGTTGCCCTCTATGAATCTTTATCTCAATGCCGGACGTGATAATCCTCTCTACAATATTGCCCGTCTGAAAGGCTACTCTTTCTCTTCAGTTTATCTGAATATGCAGACAAATCCGCATGAAGGAATGCTTGGTGATATGCGTGTGGGGGCTATGCATGTGGGGGCTCTCTTGCTTGATACAATCGATACTCATCTTTTCCAGGACTCTACAGGAGTACAACTTCGAGGCATGGTGAAGAATAATAAGAAGAACCCCAATCCGCTAGAGGTGAGAATGAAATCGTATCTCATGCAGTCTGGGGCTGGTGTGGAACTGACTTACTATGACAGCAGTGGTGAGCGTGGAGTGGATATTGGGTTGCAAGCCATGTTGCAAGACAAGGGAGTGAACATTCATCTGTATCCACAGAATCCAGTGATTGCTTATCGCGGATTTACGGTGAACAAAGACAACTATATATTCTTGGGTAAAGACCAAAGTATTCGAGCCAATGTAGACCTTTTGGCCGATGATGGTACGGGATTGAAAATCTATGGCGAACCCAAGGATTCGGCAAACGATGTAACCGTCAGTGTGAATCAACTCAACTTGGCTGAGTTGTCGTCCGTTCTTCCTTATATGCCCAAACTTGGCGGTATGCTGAGCGGAGATATCCACATGACCCAAAGCATGTTATCCGACAAACAACTCTCGGCTATGGCATCGCTTTCGGCTGATGGGTTTAAATATGAAGATATGCCCTTGGGCAATGTGGGCATTGATGCTATTTATCTACCCAAAACGGGTGGCGAACATCATGCATCGGCTTTTATCAGTTCGAATGGCGAGGAAGTATTGGCATGCAATGGCACTTACTTTGATCGTAACGGGGGAACCTTTGAGGGCAATGCGCAACTTCACGACTTTCCCTTACAGATGCTCAATGGATTCATGGCAGGAACTGACGTTGCGATGAAGGGTATTGCAGGGGGTGAACTTAATGTGAAAGGCTCACTAGATAAGCCCGTCGTAAATGGCTCGCTCGATTTGGATTCTGCTCACATTTACTCCGATGTATATGGCTTCGATTTTCGCACTGACGAACGGGCGGTGGAGATAGACAATAGTCGCATCTTGTTTGATGACTATAATTTATACTCCACAGGTAAAGAGCCACTTGTGCTCAATGGCGTGTTTGATATGTCCGACTTCAGTCGCATGCGTATGGATTTTCGCATGAAAGCGCAAAACTTTGAACTTATTAATACGCGAAAGAAAGCCAAATCGATGCTTTTCGGTAAAGTATATGCCAACTATCTAGGAACGCTCAAGGGAACTACTGATAATTTGTCTATTCGTGGTAAGCTTGAGGTGCTAGAGCGCACCGATGTGACCTACATACTGAAGGACTCTCCGCTTTCGGTTGATGATCGTCTACACGACCTCGTGCAGTTTACCAATTTTGCCGATACCACCTCGACTGAGGAACAGAAAAAGGCTGTCGATGGAGGTGTAGATATCACGCTAGGCATCGGTATAAGTGACGCTGCACAATTTCACTGCAACTTGAGTGAAGACGGACAAAGCTATGTCAACCTTGAGGGAGGTGGCAATCTCACGCTGCGTATGACCCAACAGGGAGATATGCGTATGACCGGACGATTCACTGTCAATAGCGGACAGATGAAATATCAACTTCCTGTAATCCCGCTTAAAACGTTCCAACTCGATCAAGGCTCATACGTAGAGTTTACAGGCGACGTGATGAATCCTACGCTCAATATCACAGCGAAAGAGCGAACCAAGGCTGTTGTGAGTGAGGACGATCGTCAACGCTCGGTAAATTTTGATGTAGGAGTGAAACTTACTAAGCCACTCAATGACATGGGACTAGAGTTTACTATCGAAGCTCCCGAAGATTTGAATGTGCAGAACCAACTCGCATCTATGTCGGCAGAGCAGCGAGGTAAGACCGCTGTGACAATGATGGCCACGGGGATGTATATGACTGATGAAAGCATGATGTCTGGTTCAGGCTTCAAGGCCAACAATGCTCTAAATGCTTTCTTGCAGAGTGAAATACAGAATATTGCAGGAGCAGCGCTCAAAACTATCGATATCAACCTCGGTGTGGAAAGCGGTACTTCACAGACTGGTACGGCCACTACGGACTACTCCTTCCAGTTTGCGAAACGTTTCTGGGGGAACCGCATTAGTGTGATTGTCGGGGGTAAGGTCTCGACTGGTGTAGATGCTACTAATTCTGCCGAGAGTTTTATCAACAATGTGTCGGTGGAATATCGTCTTGACCAAGGTGCTACACGTTATGTGAAAGTGTTTTACGACCGAAATACGCAAGACCCACTAGAAGGTCAGTTGACTAAGACTGGCGCAGGTTTGGTGCTTCGTCGTAAGACCGATAGATTGGGCGAACTCTTTATCTTTAAAAAGAAGAAGGCTAAGGAGTAGGGGAGGGGTACTTCCACGTTCTGAAGCCTTACATGATTTCAAATAAACCGAACAATGCGAGTTTCTATACCTTATCTTTTCGTGTGTGTGCTGGCGGCAATCGTGCTGTCAGCCTGTTCAACAACGCGCTCATTGCCCGATGACGAACAACTTTACACAGGTATAGCCAAGATAGCTTACCAGGATGATCCTGCCTTGATGCGTAAGAAAGGTGGTAGAGATTCCGTGGGGGTGATTACCGCTGTGGCCGATGCTGTGACGAAAATCAATCGCGTGATAGAAGGGCAGAGTACACTGAGCGAGCAAGGGCTGCTCTCGAAAGATAAAAATACGCTGACTAAGGAAGAACGAAAAGCGCAGAAACTAGCTCAAGAGCAAAACGAAAAAGATTTTGCCACAGCCAAGGAAGAAGTGGAAGCAGTGTTGGCTTATCCGCCCAACAACTCCATTTTTGGTTCTTCATCATTGAGTTGGCCTTGGAAAATCGGACTTTGGGTACACAATGGTTTGTATGATGCCAAAGGAGGATTGGGCAAATGGATTTATAAGACGTTTGGCACAGACCCTGTATTAATCAGTCAGGTGAGTCCAGAAATGCGTGCTAAAGTGGCTACGAATACGCTTCACAATTATGGCTACTTTCACGGCAAGGTAGATTATAATGTGTTGAGCGACAAAAGAAATGCCAAAAAGGCAAAAGTGGCCTATCAGGTAAAGGCTGGGCAGCTTTATCGGCTTGACTCTATTGCCTACCTTGGATTCCCATCTGCGCAAGATAGCATTCTGCGAGTGTATCAAGGTGCACGTTTGCTTAAAAAAGGAGATGCATTCAGCGTGGTGAATCTCTCGAATGAGCAGACGCGTATAGAAAATCTGATGCGCAACAATGGTTACTATTATTATAATGCCAACTATACGACCTTCCGTGCCGACACTCTGCAGCGAAAGAATTATGTGCAACTTCAAGTGCTTCCTGTGGCAGATAAGCCCGAAAAGGCTGATCATCCATGGTATATAGGGAGGGCTATAATCAATATTCGCAATCATGATGCAGATGTGCTCGACAATCATATTGAACGTCGATATTATACATATAATTTCCCAGGTAAGAAGATGCCACTCAAGGCAAGCATGTGGCGTCATGCCATTGTGCACCGACATGGCGAACTTTATCGATTGGAACATCAGAAGACCACACTAGAGAAATTAGGTCAATTGGGCGTATTGAGTCAGATTGATGTCAATTATATACCTCGCGACACGTCGGCTACTTGCGATACGCTTGATATCGTGATTTCGGCTGTGATGGACAAACTCTACGATTCCACTTTTGAAATGAATGCAACGATGAAAAGCAATCAGCAGGTGGGACCAGGTGTTTCGTACGAACTTGCCAAACGTAATGCGTTTCGAGGCGGTGAGAAAGTCTCGTTTAAGATATTTGGTTCTTACGAGTGGCAGACAGGACGTAGCACGGGTGGGCGAAACTCTTTGCTTAATTCCTATGAACTCGGCTCGCAGTTAGCTTTTAAATTTCCGCGTTTCGTATTCCCTGGCGTGAGCCGACGAAGAATGCGATTCCCTGCCTCTACACAATTCGCATTTGATGCTGATTGGAAAAATCGATCGAAGTTTTTCAATATGGTTAGTATGGGACTTAGTGTTAACTATCATTGGTACCGTAGAGAAACGGCTCAGCATGATTTGACGCTTTTCAGTCTCGACTTCGATAAGCTAAATCACACCACGCAGGCGTTCGATTCCATCATGGCTGCCAATCCTGCACTTTACGTGTCAATGCGCAATCAGTTTGTACCTTCACTAAGCTATACTTTTACTTATCAGAGCCGAAGCTGGAGACAGCGACCGTGGTGGGTGCAGTTGTCGGTGAAGGAAGCGGGTAACTTTACCTCGGCTTGTTATGCCATTGCCGGAAAGAAGTTCAACGAAAAATATAAAGAAATCTTTGGCAACCCTTTCGCACAGTATATCAAGGTTACGGCCGAGGTGCATAAGCTGATAAAATTTACCAAGAATGTCAACCTTGCCACACGTGTCTTTGGCGGTGTGATTTATAGTTATGGTAATAGCAACTCTGCGCCCTATTCCGACCAATTCTATGTGGGGGGTGCCAATAGTGTGCGTGCATTCACAGTACGTACATTAGGGCCAGGTTCTTATCGACCCACAAGTACGAAATATTCATATATGGATCAGACGGGCGATGTAAAGCTTGAGGCTAATGCTGAATTGCGAGCGCGTCTTTTTGGCGATCTGCATGGTGCTGTGTTCTTGGATGCAGGTAATGTATGGACGCTTCGCAACGACCCGAAACGACCAGGTGCTCAACTTACGGCATCCACGTTAAAAAACATTGCATTAGGTACAGGCCTCGGCTTGCGTTACGATCTCGACTTTTTGGTGCTCCGATTTGATGTGGGGGTAGCATTGCATGCACCTTATCAAACAACGAAGTCGGGTTTCTACAATATCGAACGCTTCAAAGATGGGCTCGGCCTACACTTTGCCATAGGATACCCGTTCTGATGATGGCTTGCTAGAGAATAATTTAAAACACGTAATTAAACGCATATAGCCTACCTCCGTGGTGGCTTACATCTATTATCAATGACTCCGTTACTCGATATACAACATCTTTCCAAGCGTTTCGGTGCCTTGGAATTGTTTAACGATATAAGTTTTTCCATTGCAGATGGACAAAAAGTTGGGCTTATAGCCCATAATGGTGCAGGGAAGAGTACGCTGCTTAATATTCTGTCAGGAAAGGAAGATTATGATAGTGGTTCGATTGTCACTCGACGTGATACACAAATAGCTATATTGGAGCAAACTCCAGTGTTTGAACCAGGCACTACCGTGATTGATGCTTGTTTCATGCGAGCAGGCGAACTTTCAACGTTAATAGGGCGCTATGAACAATGTCTGGCTACTCCGGGTAATCCAGGGTTGAGCGAACTGATGGACGAGATGGAGCGTCGAGAAGCTTGGGATTTTGAACAAAGAGCCAAGCAGATTCTGTCCAAACTTCAAATTAATAACTTCTCGCAGCCCGTAGATCAACTATCGGGTGGACAGTTGAAGCGTGTCGCACTAGCCAATGTGCTGCTCGCTGATCCCGACTTGTTGGTGCTTGATGAGCCTACTAACCATCTCGATCTTACGATGATTGAATGGCTAGAAGGTTATCTGCAACGTACTACGAAAGCACTTCTCATGGTGACGCACGATCGTTATTTCTTGGATAATGTATGTCAGGAAATCCTAGAACTCGATGATGAAAGCCTGTATAGCTATGCGGGAAATTATGAATATTATTTAGAGAAGCGTGAACAGCGCATCACTGCTCAAAATGCAAATATTGCACGAGCTAACAATCTCTATCGTAAAGAGTTAGACTGGATGCGTCGTATGCCTTGTGCTCGTGGCACGAAGGCTCGCTACCGCAAGGAGGCTTTCGTGGAACTTGAGCAACGGGCTAAGCAACGAAGAGAAGAGCGTGCTGCTCGATTAGAAGTAAAAAGTGGCTACATTGGAAGTAAAATCTTTGAAGCAGAATATGTAAGCAAAGCTTTTGAAGTGCCAGGAACTGATGGGGTACTTCATAAGCAAGTGATCTTACAGGATTTCTATTATAACTTTTCTCGCTATGAGAAAATGGGTATTGTTGGTGGCAATGGAACGGGTAAAAGTACCTTTATCAAACTCTTGCTAGGTCTAGAACAACCCGATAGCGGTAGATTCGTAGTGGGAGAAACCGTGCGCTTTGGTTATTTTTCGCAAGAGGGTATGGATTTCAATGAGCAAGATAAGGTGATTGATGCCGTGCGAAAGTATGCAGAAGTGATTGATCTTGGTGGCGGGCGACATCTCACGGCCATGCAATTCTTGACTCATTTTCTCTTCCCTCCCGCTCGTCAGCAAGACTATGTCTATAAACTTTCGGGTGGTGAACGTCGACGGTTGCAATTGTGCACTGTATTGATGAAGAATCCTAATTTTCTTGTGTTAGACGAACCTACCAACGACCTCGATATTGCAACCTTACAAATTCTTGAAGAGTATTTGCAGGACTTTAAGGGGTGTGTTATCGTGGTGAGCCACGATCGTTACTTCATGGATAAGGTGGTAGATCATCTGCTTGTGTTTAACGGAGAGGGAAGTATTGATGACTTCCCTGGCAATTATTCCGAATATCGCGAATGGAAGTCGCTCCGCGATCATGAAGAGCGAGAAGAAAAAGAGGAAGTGCGTAAGAATAGTAATGCTCCTGCAAAGCAAAACACTTGGGGCGGTGAAAAGAAACGCAAACTTTCTTTTAAAGAAAAACAAGAGCTTAAGCAGCTTGAACAAGATATTGACAATCTTGAAACAGAAAAGAAACAGCTAGAAGAAGCACTATGTTCGGGTGTTCTGTCGGTGGAAGAACTGACAGAAAAGAGCAAACGACTTCCTCTGCTCAATGAAGAACTTGACGAAAAGTCAATGCGATGGCTCGAATTGAGCGAATTAGAATAGGAATTTGCAGGAAAACTAGTCTCCGCCTGTCGTGGAAGAAAAACAATCTCGTAACGTCTCAACAAAATAATCCCCAACTTTAAGATTATGAAACCGTTAGCAGAACGCTTGCGCCCCACAACGCTTAGTGAATATATAGGTCAGAAACATTTGGTTGGCCCTGGAGCTGTGCTTCGACAAATGATAGATGCTGGCCACATATCTTCCTTTATCCTTTGGGGACCTCCGGGAGTGGGGAAGACTACTTTGGCTAAAATCATTGCTCATCAGTTGGAAACCCCGTTTTATACCCTTTCAGCTGTAAATAGCGGTGTGAAGGAGGTTCGCGAAGTGATAGAAAAAGCAAATGCAAATCGTTTCTTTGGTGAACAAAGTCCCATTCTCTTTATCGACGAAATACATCGTTTCTCCAAATCCCAACAAGATTCCCTATTAGCTGCCGTTGAGACGGGAGCTATTACATTGATAGGGGCAACAACAGAGAATCCTTCGTTTGAGGTAATCCGCCCTTTGCTTTCGCGATGTCAAGTGTATGTGCTAAAAAGTCTTGAAAAGTCTGATTTAGAAGAATTGCTTCATCGTGCTTTGACTTGTGATGTCGTGTTGAAGCAACGTCATATCGAGGTGAAGGAGACGGAAGCTCTGTTTCGCTATAGTGGCGGCGATGCACGTAAACTCTTAGGCATACTCGATCTTGTTACTTCTGCGTCCGAGGACGATCCGTTGGTAATAGATAATGCGACCATTACGGAACGCTTACAGCAAAATCCTTTGGCTTATGATAAGGAGGGCGACATGCATTACGATATCATTTCTGCCTTCATCAAAAGTATTCGTGGAAGCGATCCCGATGCGGCACTCTATTGGTTGGCACGTATGATAGAAGGTGGGGAAGATCCAAAGTTTATTGCCCGTCGGCTGGTGATTTCCGCTTCAGAGGATATAGGGTTAGCCAATCCCAATGCACTTTTACTGGCCAATGCTGCTTTCGATGCTGTGGCCAAGATTGGTTGGCCCGAAGGCCGTATCCCATTGGCCGAAGCCACTGTATATTTAGCAACGAGTGCAAAAAGTAACTCTGCCTATATGGGGATTAACGATGCGTTGCAACTCGTAAAGCAAACGGGCAACCAACCTGTGCCACTTCCTATACGAAATGCACCCACAAAATTAATGGCCGACTTGGGCTATCATGATGGCTATATCTATCCTCACGACTATCCAGGGAATTTTACTCCGCAGCAATATATGCCTGATGCGCTGAAAGATGTGGTGCTTTGGCATCCTTGTAAAAATGTGCAAGAAGATAGGTCAAAAGATCGCATGAATGCCTTTTGGCAGAATAAGCAGAGATAAGCATAAAAAGACGCGATGGATTGATAGCCTATGTTATTGTAACTAGATAATTTGAATTTTATATGTAAGGGTAAATAGAAATGCATCTATCTCTTCTCATGGGTAAAATTATTGCTATAATTGTTGCGGGAAAAAACATATTGAATGAACAAATGCAATAATATCGTACATACAAGAATCTTCTTTGTAAAAAAGTAGTGTTTCTGTTTGGTAAATTAGGAAAAAATTGTACCTTTGCACCGCATTTGAGAGCAAGTGCTACTAGAATTGGTACGATATTTGCGGAAATAGCTCAGTTGGTAGAGCACAACCTTGCCAAGGTTGGGGTCGCGAGTTCGAGTCTCGTTTTCCGCTCAGCATGAAATACTGAAGTAATTCTCAGCCCAGGTGGCGGAATGGTAGACGCGCTAGTTTCAGGTACTAGTGTCAGCAATGACGTGCAGGTTCGAGTCCTGTTCTGGGCACTGCTCATGTTGCGGGCTGAGTATTACATACAAACATTAAGAATGGAGAGGTGGCGGAATTGGTAGACGCGCTACTTTGAGGGGGTAGTGACAATTG
>UQKO01000032.1 GCA_900541575.1 uncultured Prevotella sp. | reverse complement strand
CGATAATGACGATAAAAGCCCAATGCCGCTCATACTAAATCCGAAACTTAAATAGCTTAACAAAAAAATAGCATGAGAGGACATCATCCGTTCTCCCATGCTATTTTTATAGAATGATAAGTGTAGGAGGTGGAATGTTACTTCCACTCAACTTTATCGCCGAGAATCACGCCGTCAGTGGCATCGTCGGTAGTGAAAGTATCGCCTCGATACTGCACGCAGAGCATCAATAGAGGTTCCGTGCCATTATTGCGAATGCTGCGCAGGCCATTAGGTGCAACTCTCACCACGCTACCTTCGCCAATAGCAAATATCTGACCATCTACCTGGAATTCACCCTTGCCACTGAGGAAGAAATAAAGTTCCTCGTGCGTCTTGTGATGGTGAATGAAACCCGTCTCTTGACCGGGAACGAAGCTTTGGAATGAAAATTCAGCACCCGTAGCGTTCACGCTCTGTCCGCCAAATACCTTACCAGGAATCTTAACCTCGGCAGAAAGTGCCAATACATAGTCCTTAATCTCATTGAGCTTGCCAAAATCGGTAGCTGTAAAGTTCGCACCCTTTGCAATGTTCTTTGTCTCTTTCATCTTTTGTTGAGTTATGAAGTTATAGATCTTGGGGGAAGTAGCGGAGCCACACAATTCTCTTGTAGCAACCATCTTTCCCCCTTATTTTCATGTGCAAAAGTACTGAAGCCTATTTTTTCCCACAAGAAGGCACAAACAGGTGAGTTAGTTACCTGAAAGGAACTAATGCGTTAAAATGGCAGAACACGAAAGCAGACATTAACCATCATTAACTCGGAGATGTTTGGCGTGGATTAGTAACTTAGTTACTTTTGTAGCCTAATAGGAGAAAGAGTCATAGCGACGCTTTCTGAAATGTTGATACAAAAAGCTAACGACAATGGCCAGTATGATTAAAGACAAGGTATTCCCCGACTGCCCCATACGCAATATTTTAGCTCGCATTTGCGACAAGTGGTCGATGCTAATCATCTATACATTAAATGCTCATGCCGATGAGCCCTTGCGTTTCAATGCGCTGCGCAAGCTTATTCCCGATATTTCGCAAAAAATGCTTACCAGTACATTGCGAACGCTCGAGGAAGATGGCTTTGTTCGCAGAGTAGTCTATGCAGAGGTTCCGCCCAGAGTGGAATATTCGCTAACCGATCGCTCGTTCACCTTAATCCCCATCATCGAAGAGCTCATTGGCTGGGCTGCCAACAACATGGCTCCCATCATGAAAGATCGGGAAAGAAGTGCAAAATGTCTTGTACAATAAACCGATTATTGGGCGAATTCCTTTGTCAACGGGGGAGCTTCCTTACTAATCACGCCAACTCATATATATATATATAATGTATAGAGTAAATGTCCATTTTCTCATCTTTCGTGCGAAAACGAGGCATTGCCCCAAATATTATTTCTACTTTTGCAGTAATAATCCAAAAGAATCAACAATCCGTGTCCGATTTTCCTAAATGGCTGTTGGCGCTAGCCTTTGTCAGCCTCATTCCACTATTGGCTTGTCCGCTCTATCTGTTTGGTGGCATGCCGTTTGGCACGAGCGAGAGTGCCGTGGTGCGCTTCTTTCTCTATTTAGCCACGCAGATGCTATGGTTTATTCCCATAGTGCTCTTCTTCGCGGGACTCGATGCTTGGCGTCGAGGCTACTATAAGACGAGTCTCGGAGTGATCATTGCAAGCGATATCATAGGTATAGCAGGATTGGTGGCCTTATTCGTCTAGGCTACTGTAAGACACTGCCAACGCGTAAATACGAAAATATTCTTATGAACGATCCAAAACATATCCACATAGCCGACTACGACTATCCTCTGCCCGACGAACGCATAGCTCGTTATCCCAAAGAAGTGCGCGACGAGAGCAAATTGCTGCTTTACAGAAGTGGCGAAATAAGTGATGACGTATTTTATAACTTACCGCAGTATTTGCCTGCAGGCGAACTCATGGTGTTTAACAACACGAAGGTGATTCAGGCGCGTCTGCATTTCCACAAACAGACGGGCGCTCTCATCGAAGTGTTTTGCTTGGAACCACACACGCCTCACGACTATCAAGTGAACTTTAGCACTACGCGCCGTGTGACGTGGACTTGTCTTATCGGTAATTTGAAAAAATGGAAGGAAGGCAAACTAGAACGCGAGATTAAGGTAGGCGAGAAGACCATCATGCTCACGGCTGAGCGGGTCGGACTGAGCGGCACTGGCCATGAAGTGGTGTTTGACTGGGGCGACGACCATATTGCTTTCTCCGAAGTGCTCGAAGCCATCGGCGAATTGCCTATTCCGCCCTATCTCAACCGCGATACAGAAGCGAGCGACCTAAAGACGTATCAAACAGTATATAGTAAGGTCAAAGGCTCCGTGGCTGCTCCCACGGCAGGACTTCACTTCACAGAACGAGTGCTTCATGCGCTCGACGAGAAAGGAGTGGAACGCAATGAAATAACTCTTCATGTAGGGGCGGGCACATTTCGTCCAGTCAAAAGTGAAGAGATAGGCGGACACCCTATGCATGCTGAATGGATAGCAGTGAAGCGTGAAAGCATCGTGCGACTATTGGCTCACGATGGTCGCTGCATAGCTGTGGGTACAACGTCTGTGCGTACGCTCGAAAGTCTTTACTATCTGGGTGTGATGATTCATCAAAACCCTCAGCTCCATCCCGACGACTTGCATGTGCCGCAATGGATGCCCTACGACTATGCTGCCTCGCCCGAACAGAAACTCACCACCGTGGCTGCACTCGAGGAAATTCTCCATTGGTTGGATCGCAACTCACTGCCAGTGCTTCATGCTTCCACGCAGATTATCATCGCGCCTGGCTATGACTACCATGTGGTCAAGGCCATGGTGACCAACTTCCACCAGCCTAAGAGCACGTTATTGTTGCTTGTCTCGGCTTTGATAGGTGATAATTGGCATCGTGTCTATAGCTACGCACTGAGTCACGACTTCCGTTTCCTAAGCTATGGAGACAGCTCGTTGCTGATTCCTTAAGAGGGGTATTCATCCTGAAATAGATAGTGTCTTATCCTGATTGTGATTTGTATGCTGCAATCATTCATGTCCATATATTTTTATGCACGACAATAATAACGAACTCTTGCCCATCGTTGCTCCCGATGGCACTGTGGTGGGAAAAGCCACTCGTGGACAGTGTCATAACGGACAGAGCATGTTGCTCCATCCCGTGGTGCACCTTCACGTGCGAAATTCGCAAGGAGAAGTCTTCTTGCAGCACCGTCCTTCGTGGAAGACCATCCAGCCCAATCGTTGGGACACAGCTGTGGGAGGTCACGTAGACTTTGGCGAAACTATCGAAGCATCTTTACTTCGCGAAGCCCGCGAAGAGATTGGCCTAACCGATTTCGTGCCTCGTTTCCTCTGTCAATACGTTCATGAGTCGGAGTGTGAGCGCGAGTTAGTCTATGTCTATACCACCACAACGAACTCTCCGCTCGTTCCTTCCGAGGAGCTTGATGGTGGACGTTTCTTCTCTATTGCTGAACTTCAGCAGCGCATGGGGCAGGATTTCTTCACTCCCAACTTTGAGAGTGAGTGGGCAAGAGTGGAGAAAATGATATAACGTTTGCATCAGTGTGCCTCTATTCATTCTGAAATATAAAGAGCCTTATTCTGATGGTGGACTAACATGCTATTGAAAACGTCTTTATTTACCGCATTCTTATCTATAATGTGCGGCTTTACCAAAACACCGACTGGTGACCATTTTGTGGTCGCCAGTCGGTGTTTTAGGGGAATGTCGTTTTTCGTATAGAGTGACGTTATTCCGTGCTAACGTACTTATGTAGAGTTCTAGATAGTAAAAACTAGTCGTTTATCAGTTTACGGTTAGTCATAAAGAAATGAGCATTTTATGGCTCTGCTACCCTAGGGAGGCAGACGGGAAAATGGTCTCTTAGTACGGAAAGAAGTTCAACATTCAACGAAAGTATGGTGATAATAAACAAACATTTAAGAGGAGAAAGGGGATGTGTTATTTCTCATTGGCAGAGGCACTGTCCTTTCCATGCTGTTTCCTTGACCATATAATGAGCAGAACGGCGGGGATGATGAGCGCGATGCCAATGATGACTTGCCAGGTGAATGCTTCTTTGAATATGAGGCACCCCACGATGACAGCAGTCAATGGCTCGAGTGCCCCGAGAACGGCCACCATAGTACTTCCGATTCGCTTTACACTATATACAAGGGCTACGTTGGTCACGAAGGTGCAGACGAGTGAGAGCGAGAGCAGATTGCTTATTTGAAGTTCCGTAGTGATGGGCTTGAAGTTGCCTTGACGCAGGGCTTCAGCACCGAAGATGAGCGCACCGATGAACATGACGTAGAACACCAACTTCGTTCCATCCATTGTGGCAGCACGCGAACGATTCACGCGGATGATATAGAGTGCATAACACACGGCAGAGATGAGAACGATAATCACTCCCTTTAGACTCGTGTTTCCTGTGGGGTCCCAAGAAAGAATGCCCACACCAGCTACGGCCATGCACACGGCAAAGATGGTGCTGAAGCGACGGGCTTCGTTGTAGAATGTCATCATGATAATGGCTGTTACCACGGGGTACATAAAATGGAGTGTGGTGGCAACACCACTCGACATATAATTGTAGCCGTCGATGAGGAAGAGCGCTGAACCATCAGAGATGAATGAGAGATAGATTAAGGTCACAAGTTCACCACGCGTCACCTTAAAACTTTTACGCTGTACTAACATGCATAGAGCTACGATGATGCTAGCAAATCCGAAGCGATAAAATAGAATCGTGGGGTCGGACATGAAGTCGGGCGAAGTCTCATCGTGCTTGATGGGGAGCGTAAAGAAGGGGATGAAACCATAGCAGATAGCGGCTATTAAGCCTACAATAAAGCCAAGGGTCACTTGGCGCGATGTTGAGGATGTGTTAGTCATAGGTGTTTTGTTGGAAGTATCCACGGGTTGTGTGCGTTGTATCAGAGATTTTATGTGAGAATTGTGAGAATAGCATGCTTCGTGCATGCAATGTCGGTGGAAAGATGCTTGCTACTTACCACTGATTGTAGTGAATATTCTCTTTCTTATATTTGTCTTTAGGTTGCGGGTTGCCTTTCGGATAGCCAATGGGAATAACGCAAAGAGGTTCGATATAGCTAGGCAGCCGGAATGCTTTCTTCACCACGGCAACGCGTTCTTCGTAAGGATAAACGCCTGTCCATACGGCGCCCAATCCCATTGCTTCGGCTTGGAGAAGAAGGTTCTCTGTAGCTGCAGAACAGTCGAATGTCCAGTTGGTAGAAGGCTTCCCATTGTCGTCAGTTATGCTAAGGTCGCCACACACCACGATGGCTGCTTGTGCTTCTTTGAGCATCTTGGCGTAGGGGAGGAGAGGGGCGAGTGAGTCGATCGTGGCCTTATTGTCTACGACGATAAATTTCCACGGACGCATGTCGCGGCCTGTGGGAGCCGCCATGGCAGCGCGAACGAGGGTGTCGAGTTGTTCGCGACTTACCGCGCGGTCGGTATACGAGCGCACGCTTTTGCGCGACAGTATGTTGTGCATCACCACTTCTGCCGTATTGGTCGCTTCCGTGGAACTTGATTGTGAAGCCTGCTTATGAGTGGCAACGAGGTGTGCCATCGTGGCGAGAAGCGCGATGACGAGCACGAGTGAAACAATCTTATACTTATTCATTACTTATTCTTTTGAATCAGAGTTTTACATTTATTCTTCAGAATCGGAGTTTTCCGCGATGTGGAATCTTCAGCGAAGTCGAGCAGTTGGCCCATAGGACACAGACTACGACACCACAATCGGGGCACAAAGCAACTTGCCAATACGAAAGCTGCGGCCAAGATAATCACGGCAGGCATAGCCGTGGTGAAGAGGAAGGCCGTGAAAGGTTCATAGTCGAGCACTTCGCCGCCCCAGAAGGCTGCCCAGAGCAAGAGCATGAGTAAGCAGAACACCGTCATACGCACTCTTGACATCCATCGATAGACAGCTGCAGAACAGTGAATTTTGGGGAAGGGAAGACGCGAGGTCAACTCTTGCAAACTGCCATAAGGGCAAATCCATGTGCAGTAATAATGCTTATTCTTGATAAGTGGCATGGCAATCGCTACGATGAGCACCAATAGTGTGGGCCAAGTAGCTCCTACGTCGATGCCGTTGGCAATCCATCCGCGCAGCAATGAGAGCGAAAGAAACTGTCCGCACCAGAAGCCCAGCACCAGGACATTGAGCACTAATTGCACCACGCGTAGCGGTCTGTTGCCCCGGAAGAGCAGACTAATGCCCGCGCCGAGCAGCAGAACTATGACCACGGCGATGCCCTTGCCCCAACCAATGGTGGGCGCCTTGTCGGCAGAGGCAGAAGCGCTACTATAAGAGGCAAGCGACTTCTGCACATTGGCTATGATGGCACGGCTTGAAAAAGTGGCACCTGTCACGGCGTCCACCTTGACTTGTGTAGCCTCTTCTGCAGTCTTTCCCACATATTGCGGTGTGATGTGGCTAAAGGCATTGTTGAAAAGATGGGGCGTATCAGCATTGTCGGCAGCAACGATTTGGCAAACCTTGCCTTGCCCATCAATGTATATATATAAAGGAGTGGGTCCGGCAAATCCTTGGTCTGCGTGGGCATAAGGGTCGGTTGAAATCACGGTGCCAAGCATAGCCTGACTTCCTTCAGATGATCGCACATTCCACGAAGCCGAGTCGCGCTCTTCGAGTTTTATTTGCTGAGGGTTGATGCCCATCTGCTTTAGCTGAGCATCGGTAGGCTTAACGGCCAATTTCGATTGGGCAACACCGCTCTGTGCACTTTTCGAAATCCCTATGTCGTGGCCAAAGAGCCGTCCCGTCCATAGGGTGGCAGCTACGAGCATGAAGAACACCACCAAGAGCGATAGTGCATGTTCGAGCAGAGCCATCGTGCGGTTCCACTTCCGTGTGGAGGTGATAAAAGATGTTTTCATTGTAGAGGGCTATGTTCAGTTTCTAGTTTTGAGGTTTTAGGTTATAAAGTAACCTTTTGCCTCTTGTTGTGTTTAGAAAGGTCGCTTCGTTCCGTTTTAGTTTTGAGGTTTTAAAGTAACCTCTTAACTTCTCAACTCTTCAACTCTTCAACTCAACTTCACGGCTCATCCCTCGCGGAAGAAGTCGAAGCTCTCGTATACCTGTTCTTGTGAGAGATGCTGGTTGAGTCCCACCTGTCCGATGCCGCTGAGAAGGGTGAAGTTGATCACGCCGCCCACATTCTTTTTGTCGTGGAGCATGAGTTCGTAGAGGTGGGGATAGTCGTCACACGTAAATGGAAATTCTCCATAGTTTTCACGAATGAAGCGAACCGTTTGCTGCATCTGCTCGGTGGGGAATCCGCTGTGTATGGCGCTGAGGTAGAGTTCGCACAGCAGACCATAGGCTACGGCATAGCCGTGGAGAATGGGGCGCTCTTGCTCTAAAGCTAGACTCTCGAAAGCATGGCCCACGGTGTGGCCTAGGTTTAGGGCTTTGCGTATGCCATGTTCGTGGGGATCCTCTGTTACGATGCGCTGTTTGCAGTCGATGCTTTGCTTTACGAGTTCCTGTAGGTGAGCATAGTCGGGCTCGTCGAGGCTGAACTTCATGTGGTTGGCCCACATAGAAGCATTCTCGAGAAGAGAGTGCTTTAGCATTTCTGCATAGCCTGACCGCAGATTCTCATCGTCGAGGGTACGGAGGAACTCCGTATCTACTACAACGCTGCGAGCCTCCTTGAAAGCGCCAATTTCATTTTTTAATCCGTTGAAGTTGATGCCCGTCTTTCCTCCCACGGCAGCGTCGACCATGGCGAGCAGTGTGGTAGGGATGTTGATAAAGTCAATGCCTCGTTTAAAGCTAGCTGCGGCAAAGCCTCCGAGGTCGGTCACCATGCCGCCTCCGAGATTGATTATCAGTGATTGGCGGGAAGCCTTGCCATTGCTCAATGCTTTCCACACATTGGCCAAAGTTTCAAGTGTCTTGTGTGTGTCCGTAGCACCTATTACAATGCTTTGGGTCTCCTTCATTGCTTGGCTCTCATTGAGAAGTGGACGGCAAAGGCGTTCGGTAGTTTCATCAGTGAGTAGAAACACGCGGTCGGCTTCGCTCTCGGTGCAAAGTTGGTCAATGCACGAGGTTATGTTGTGAGAATAGACTATCTGTTGCATGGAAATGGAGTTTAGTAAGTTTAGGCGCAAAGCGCCGTCTATTGAGTTTAATGGTCGGCTTTGTAGTCTTCACCCCCGCCCGAGGCCTGGGACGAAAAGATGTTTAATGGTCTGCTTCGTAGTCTTCAAACGCCTTGCGATAAGCTTCAGGCAGTAGCGCAGATTCTTGCTTCTTGAGGTTGAAGCAAACCATCACTGTGGAGCATTGACACACCACCTTATTGGTGCGCAAATTGATGGCACGCTGTTTGAGTGTGAAACTCTTCTGTCCGATGTGCGATACGCGCGTCTCCATCACAATCTCATCGCCATAGAATATAGGCAGTATAAAGTCGGCGTTGATATTGGCTATGACGGGCACCACGTCCGTGCCGCGATAGTTCGTGCGGAGCACGTTGCGCAAGTATTCATCTTTGCCCAGGTCGTAGTAGGCAAAGTAGGCATTGTTGTTCACATGGCCGTAGCGGTCCACGTCGTTGAATCTTATCTGAATGGGCAACCGGTGATGGTAGTGTTCGGCGGTAACCTGAGTATCTTCTGTAGTATTCATTGATTTTATTTATGTAGAATGGTGAGAAGGCACGCTATTCATTGTCTTCCTCAAATCCATCGAGTGCAGGGTCGTAGTTCTCTCCATCGAATCCGCGTTCATACTGTCGGTAGAATCCAGGATCGTTGGCACGATTAAACTCGTCCCATTGCTTTTTCTCCCGAGCTTTTCGCTCAGCTTCGTCCTCCTCATCCTCCTCATATTCGTGGGGATGCGTTCGTCGGTATCGTTCATACTTTATGGAGTCTTTCACGTAGCGTATGGAGTCGCGAGTCTTCTTCGCATAGTATTCTCTTACAAGGCTGTCTATGCGCATGCTGTCTTCGTGAGTAGGCTTGTCCGGCTCCCATTCGTAGTACGATTCTTCCACCTTAGAGCGCTTCTTCAGACAACCCGTAAGAGTGGTTAGGACTGTGAGTCCAGCGAGCAACAGGATAATGAGTGGAGTATGTCTCATAATAGATGCTTCTAAGAATGGGCGAATTTAATCAGAAATGCGCAATTTCAAGCATTTTGTTGCCTTTTTCTTGTCATCACGGGCTGCAAATAGTAAATTTGCTACTCCTTATTCATCAAAAAGCGAATATTCAAAGACTATATATGAAATCCATCCTCCTTCCCCTAATGTTCTGCTCTACTGCATTTGCGGTCCATGCGCAGTCCGACCTTACCGCCTCATGGGCGTCGAAAGACATTCACTTTGCTCAAAACGAACGCCCTTCGTTACACTTCACCACCGACACGCTGGTCAGCGCATGGCGTGGCGAGCGCCTTGGTGTGCAAGCCGTAATCTATGCTCCTACGGATGGTGCTCGTTTGCAAGTGCGCCTTGTTTCAAAGAAGGGCGATGATGCGCTGACACAAGCTACAGCCCGCTTTGTCAACTACGTCACTACTGACAACTATCAATACTGCGGTTATCATCCCACCGATCTCACCCCTTACTCCGTGCCTGATGTGATCGACCTCGATCAGCCGCAAACAGTAGAGTCGAAGACAGCTCACCCCATATGGTGCACCATCGACATTCCCACCACGGCTACGGCGGGGGTGCATCATGCACAGCTCGAGGTGGTCAATGCTGATACGAAGCGGATCGTTAAGCGTCTGCAACTCTCCATCAGCGTCAACGCTCGCACGCTTCCTTCGCCCAAGGAGCAGAAGTTTCATGTAGACTTTTGGCAGCAGCCTTACTCCCTCTCGCGCCTACTCGGTGTGGAGCGTTGGAGCGATGCTCACATAGAAGCGCTTCGTCCGTATCTGAAACTTTTGGCTCGTTCGGGACAGAAGGTGGTGTCGGCCATCCTCTTCTACGAGCCTTGGGGCGATCAGAGCCACGACAAATTCTCGCCCATGGTGCAGACCACGCTCTGTAAGGACGGCACTTGGCGCTACGACTATACTGTGTTCGATCGTTGGGTGACGCTCTGTGCCGAGTGTGGCATCGACAAGCAGATCAATTGCTTCTCCATGGTGCCTTGGGATATGTCGTTTCGCTACTATGATGAAGCGCAGGGTAAGGACGCCGATCTCAAGACAACCACAAGTTCGGAAGAATATCGTACCCTTTGGAGCCATTTCCTCAAGAACTTTGCACAGCATCTGAAGGAGAAAGGATGGTATGATAAAACGTGTATAGCCATGGACGAACGTGGGCTCAACAATATGCTCGATGCCTATCGGGTGGCACAAGAAGCCGTGCCTGGCATGAAAATGGCATTGGCGGGCACTTACCACAAGGAACTCTCTGACAAACTCTACGACTACTGCATAGGCTTTGGCGAACATTTTCCTGCAGAAGAACTTGCTGTGCGCCAAGCTAAGGGATGGCCCTCTACCACCTATACTTGTTGTAGCAATACAGAGCCCAATATCTTCTCGAACTCTCTTTCTGCCGAAGCTGCTTATTTGCCTGTACACTGCGTGGCCAACGGCTTCGATGGCTATCTTCATTGGTCGTGGATGAATTGGGCCGATCGTCCTTTAGAGGATACGCGTTTTCGCCTTTTTGCTCCAGGCGACACTTATTTGATTTATCCTGGTCCGAGATCATCTGTGCGTTATGAACGTTTCATCGAAGGTGTGGCTTTAGCTGAAAAGATACGTTTGCTCCGTGAGGAATATCAAGCCAAGGGACAGAATGATTTGCTTCGTCGTCTTAACGAAGCAGTGAGAGAATTTGCTCCTGCAGGAATCCCCGAAGGACGCACGGCGGCCGAGATGGTTAGAAAGTTAGAACAGGTAGTAAATGATAATGCTGACTTGAGTGAAAGGTGAATCTTCTAGTCAGTCTTTATGTTTCGTATATAGTTAGTGGCGGTCTGATAGCCCGCCACTAACTATATATTCTAAAATCCGCAACTCCATAAAAGCAAAGGGTATGAAACAAAAATGGTTTAGATTTCTTTGATGTTTCCCGCAAGGAAACTTCGTATGCGTGCCATCATCTCGTCATTGGTGAGTGTTGGAGAAGTTTCATTACTAATTTGTTGGCTCTGCAGAATGCTACGTTGTTCAAGTCCTTTCTGGGTGACGTTTAGAGACTTCGTTTTTGCCGTCCTTAGATGGCCGTCTTTCTGTTTCCAAATGGCCATCTTCCCGTCGTTCACCGCCCAGTGACTCATCGTTCACCGCCCGGTGACTGAGCGTTCACCGCCCAGTGAACGATGGGAAGATCTTCAAATAGAAACGGAATGGCCTATGTTTTAGCTTGATAATGACGAAGTTCGTAGCACTCCGTTCGCAGTTTACGCATACCTCCGTTCACAAGGGGTAATTTTCTCTCTACGCAGAGGAAGAAATTACGTGCCTTGAAGAAGAACTATTTCTTCGCACCGAAAAGGCTAAGTAAAGGGGCTTTTTCACCCAGTAATAGAAAGGGGAGAAAAGAATTTTGAAAGAAAGAAACTCATAAGCTATTACTATCGCTGAATAGTTACTGTCGAAAGTAGGTTAGTTAATATAGCATAAATCTATGGTCGGAGAGTGTTTCCTTGAAGATTCTATATTAACTTTACTTTTATTATTCATTCACATCCACGGTAAATAAAGAAAAATAGAAGATGGCAAAGAGTAAAAAAGAGTATACGTTCCTTGTCATTGCGTTCTTTTGCAGTTCTTTAGTTTCTGCACAAAAGTACGTTCCGACAGAACAATAGGATTCTACTGATAGAGGGAATGATATTATAAAGATGGCAGACAGGCATTCTACCCAGGACGGCGTAAACAATGCTCTCGACGTGTTGAGTGGTCAGGCGGCAGGTGTCAACGTAACATCCAACGGCCTAGATCGTATGGCTATGCTCAATAGTGTGCGAGTGCGTGGTACGACTTCTGTTATCGGTGGCAATGATCCGTTGGTGCTGATAGATGGGGTTACGTCCGACGTACTTATGCTTTCATCAATCTATCCTGCCGACATAGAGAGTTTCCGCATACTGAAAAATGCGGCAGAGACAGCCATGTATGGCTCACGTGGAGCTTCGGGTGTCATAGAAGTAAAGACAAAGAAAGGCACGGGACGCGGTTTCCAGATATCTTATGAGGGGAATGTCGGTTTCGATCAGATGTATAAGCACCTCAACATGTTAAATGCCAAGGAATATGTGGCCACGGCAAAGGCTTTGGGCGTATATTGCAATGATGGTGGCTATAATACCGATTTCTATAAAGTGATAACACGCACGGGCATTGTCAACAACCATTACCTTGCATTCAGCGGTGGAACGCCACAGTCTAACTACCGCGCTTCATTTGGTATCATGGACCACAACACTATTATCAAGGAAAAGGATTATAGTGTCTTCGTAGCTAAGGTCGACGTAACACAGAAAGCCTTTAACGACAGGCTTATCGGAGATTTTGGCGTGTTCGGCTCATCAGTCAAGAATCATGACATATTTGATACTCAAATGCTATTTTACTCAGCCTCATGTCAAAACCCGACCTATCCAGCAGGGACCGACGAAAATGGGAATTGGGTGAAGAATGGTACCGCCACGTATATCAATCCTCCTGGTATCTTGCTTGATGAAAAGAACGATTCCAAAGACTTAAACTTTGATGCTCACATTAAGCTGAGCTATGACTTCAATCCCAATTGGCGCCTATCCACCTTTGGTTCTTACTTGTATGGCTCCACCGAAAATGCACAATTCTGTCCAACATGGGTGTGGGCGCAAGGCAACGTCTATCGTGGTGAATTCAAGAAGGAAGAATGGCTTGGCAATGTAGCCATCAGTTTTAACAAGAAACTAGGTGTACACGGCTTTTCTGTGGAAGCGAGTAGCGAATATCGTAAGTTGAAAAAGACATCTTTTTGGGTATATGCGAAAGGGATTCCTACGAATGCGTTTCATTACGACAATTTGGGAGCAGCAGCCGCTCGACCTTATGGCGGAACGGAAAGTACCTACGAAGACCAATCCTTAGCTTCCGTAATGGGAAGTGTTAGCTATAGCCTGCTCGACCGTTACACGTTGTCAGTAAATGCGCGTGGTGATGGTTCTTCGATGGTGGGCGACAACAACACGTGGGGGTTCTTCCCGTCCGTATCAATCACTTGGGACTTGAAGAAAGAAGGCTTCCTCGCAGGCGTAAAGCCGTTGTCGATTCTTAAAATTCGTACAGGTCTGGGACAGGCAGGCAATCTCGGAGGCATCTCTGCTTATACCACTATGAACACGGTAAGACAGACGGGTATCGTGCCTATTAAGAGTTCGCCAACGGTGACCCTTGGAATGGTGAGAAATAACAATCCTGATTTGAAATGGGAAACAAAAACGACCTTTAATATAGGTGCCGATCTTGGATTTTTTGCCAATCGCCTTATGCTCACGGCTGAATATTACTATTCCAAGACATCTGATATGCTTTACGCTTACGAGGTGCCTGTTCCACCATTCGCCTACAACACTTTATTGGCAAACATCGGCTCAATGTCAAACAGAGGATTTGAAATAGGATTGTCCGTGCAGCCTATAAGCAAGAAAGAAATGGAGCTGAACATCAACATGAACCTTGCATTTCAGAGCAACAAACTGCTTTCTCTAAGCGGAGATTACAAGGGCATGAGTATGTCGGCGGCCCCTATCACCGCCATTGGATCACTTAACGGAGCTGGCCAGAACGGAGGCGATAACAATGTGGTCTATCAGATTGTCGGGCAACCTTTAGGAGTGTTTTATCTTCCTCATTGCAAGGGGCTCGTTAAGAACGAAAATGGTAGCTACTTTTACGATATTGAGGACCTCGACCACAATGGCAAGATCGACCTAAGCGACAGAGGTGACAGATATATCGCTGGACAGGCTACTCCCAAGGTGACGCTCGGTTCAAACATCAGTTTTAGATACAAGGATTTTTATATCTCGTTGCAGATGAATGGTGCATTTGGTCATAAGATCTTCAACGGAACGGGACTGGCTTATACCAGCATGGCAAGTTTCCCGAGCTATAATGTATTAAAGGACGCTCCGCAGAAGAATATCACCGATCAGAGAGTCTCCGACTATTGGCTTGAAAAAGGCAATTATCTGAATTTTGAGCATCTTACCATCGGTTATAACGTACCATTGAAAAGCAAAGTCATTCGTTCGTTGCGTGTGTCGTGCAACATCAGCAATCTGGGAACTATCACCGCCTATAAAGGACTGACTCCAATGATAAATAGTTACGTTGTGAATAGCACAATGGGTATCGACGATAAGCGCAACTATCCGTTGTACCGCACCTATTCATTAGGATTAAGTGTGCAATTTTAAATGCGAAAGAGTATGAAAAAGATTTTGGGTTATCTTATTTGGGCATCAATGCCGTTGTGCTTCTGCGGGTGCTTAGACGAGCATCCTAAAGACCAGATTGGCCAAGAGGCTATTTACAATAATGCTGACAATATATATAAAAATGCAGTGGCTTCGCTCTACAACTATATAGGAAGCAATCAAGAATCGGAAGGACTGCAAGGCACCTGTCGTGGTATATACGACTACAACACTCTGACAACCGATGAAGCCATGAACCCGATTCGTGGCGGCGACTGGTACGATGGTGGCCTGTGGGAGAATATGTATCAGCATAAGTGGAATGCCAATGATATCTATTTCTATAATGTATGGAAATATCTGTTCAAGGTTATTGTTCTGTCCAACCAATCGCTATCCATTATTGATAGTCACAAGAATCTGCTTTCCGATCAGCAGGCGAAAGCATTCTCTGCCGAGGTGAGAGCTGTACGTGCTTTGTTCTATTATTATGCAATGGATATGTTTGGACGTGTTCCTATTGTGACATCCTATGATGTGAAACTAGAACAAGTCGTGCAACGCGAGCGAAGCGAGGTGTTTCATTTTATATTCAATGAGTTGCAGGAAGTTGCTCCGCTGTTAGCTGACGAGCATTCCAATGTAAAGGGTGACTACTACGGACGAGTGACACGCCCTGTTGTTCATTTTTTGCTTGCCAAGTTGGCCCTAAATGCGGAGGTCTACACCATTGATAATTGGACAAACGGCAGTCGTCAAGATGGTAAAAATATATTCTTCCAGGTAAATGGAGAAACGAAGAATGCATGGGAGACCTGTATCTGGTATTGCGAGCAACTGAGGCAAGAAGGGTATGAGCTAGAGAGCGACTATGCCTCAAATTTTGCCGTTCACAATGAAAGTTCCAAAGAAAACATTTTCACCATCCCTTTGGACAAGAACCTTTATCTGAACGAGTATCACTATCTGTTCCGCTCACGTCACTACAAGCATGGCGGTGCTTACGGCTGCTCTTCCGAAAACGGCACCTGTGCAACCATCTCAACTGTTAAGGCTTTCGGTTATGGCACAGACCATGTGGACAATAGATTCCAAACCAAATTCTATGCCGATAGGGTTGTAGTCGATGGAAAGCAGGTATATCTTGATAATGGAGAACCTCTCATTTATATGCCGTTAGCAGTGAAACTGAATCTCAGCGATAGTCCGTATAAACAGACTGCTGGCGCCCGTGTGAAGAAATACGAAGTAGACAGAACTGCCTATTCCGATGGCAAACAGATAGACAATGACATTGTCCTCTTTAGATACGCTGATGCCCTGTTGATGGAATCCGAAGCAAAGGTGCGAAATGGCGAGGATGGTTCTTCCGAACTAAATGCCGTAAGAGAGAGAGTCGGGATGCCATTGGTAGAAGCCAATTTGGATAACCTACTCAAAGAGCGCCTTTTAGAATTGGTATGGGAAGGATGGAGACGTCAAGACCTCATACGATTTGGAAAGTATACCAAGGCATACGACCAACGTACTCCTATTGACGGCGAAGAAACAGGTTTTACTACCGTATTCCCCATTCCGCAGAAATGTTTGGACTTGAACAAGCAATACAAGCAGAATAAAGGCTACGAGTAGGTTTCCCATGCCCTTCCCTAAGGCAATCATCTCTATAGGATTCTTTTTATCGTGGGAGGTGCTATGGACATCTTTCGTAGTGTTGTTTAAAAAATATTGCTGTCCGCTAAAGCTCTTGCCCAATAGGCAGTGGGGGCGAAGCGTCTCGCTTCGGCCAGGCATGCGAGGCTCGATGCCGAGCATGCATGAGACTCATCGCTAAATGGATGATAAAAAGCTATACACACCTTTCTTCGATGAAAATATCATCGCTGCAAGAACGTATAGCTGTTCGCAAATAAGCTTTTAGCCGTTTGCAAACAGGCATCCTGCCGTTCACAAATGCCCATCCTTCCATCGTACACCGCTCGGTGGAAGAACTATCAAAACGGGACGGAAAAGCCTTCGTTTAGGCTTGATAATAAATGCTATCCAGTAAAACATTGCAAGCAACATAAATAGGGGCTGATTCTTCTCACCAGAAATCACTCCTCTGGGCTATTTTGCATAAGATAGGCTGCATCTATACGATGAAAGAGGCTTACCTTTTCAAAAAATCATCAGCAATGCCTATTTATGGTCATTTCAAATAGGATTTCTATGCTCTTTTGAGGTTTCGCGGACAGCAATATTCAAAAAAGCAAACTCGCAACTTCAGTGATTTCACTAGAGTTGCGAGTTTGCTTTTGAGTAGTTTGTGATTGGGTCAACTAAGAAATCTTGACGATTTACTTCATTATTTTTTTACCATTCTTAATGTAAACGCCGTGCTTTAGGGGCTTCGTTACTTTGCGTCCTGAAAGGTCGTAGAAGCATTGATTATCGCCTGCTGCATTTTCAATGAGCACGGAGCTTACACCTGTTTGCGCATCGTCAGTATCAACATCTACAATGCTGAATACATAGCAATCTTTCAGTTCGGCATTAGCATAGTTGATATTGTTTTGTGTAGTAATGCCCCACACACGCGGTGCAGCATTCGGTGTCACACTTTGCATGGCCCATTTGCCACCAATTTCGCTCAAGATTAAAGAGTTCCACTCGGGAAAATATGCGTTTTGGTTGATACGGCCTTCTTCGTCAAGGAATTTGCTGCTATTGTAGGCAATCTTCCATCTACCAGTGGTTTCGTCGATACTGAAAATCCACTTCTGATATTTGAGCGCATTACTATTAGTGGCCTTTGCTTTGAATGTTGGGCGACTCAAAGCAGTGAGAGCAGAGGTCGTGGTGAGGTAGTTACCTTCCGCGTTTTTGATGTAGTAACTCTTACCGCTTTCGATAATGGGGTGTTCCGTGTCATTTCCCTTAATAGGGATAATTTCAAAGATGGCATCGTTGACGTTAAGGATGGGGTTGTTGTTTTTGTCCTTGCTCAACGGGGTGTTTACCTTGATGATTTTAGTGTTGTCGGCGCCCATGAACTTGTTTCCAACCTTCGAGGTCGTTTGAATGGCGTACTTTCCATTTACACGGTAAATGGTGTAGCTGTGCCAATCGGCATCGTAGGGGTTGAGAGTCTTGTCAGCCCAGAAATTGCCGTTTTCGTTAACGTAGCGTCCATCTTGTGCATTGGTTATCTTGTAACGGCCAGTGTTGGTGTCAAGACTAATATTCCATTCGCACTTTTGTGGCTGAGCATCGTCAATTTCGTCGGCCCAGATGGGGTAGTCGCTTGTGCGGTCAGCCGAAGCATTTTTGTCGTAAAGGTATTTGCCATTGTACTTAATGTAATAGGTACCTGTTTCGAGCACTTGTGCGGGGAAGTTCTCCCAACCTTCAGTGAATTTGGCCTTGTAAGCAGAAACTAATTCATTCAGTTGCTTTTTTAAGAAGGGCTCCACCTTTTGGCTCGCTACCACGGGCTTAGCGCTCTTAATGGTGCCTTCAAAGTTGCGTGAAATAAGTGCATCTTCCTTGTCAGAGATTGTTTGGATGTCACGATAGTTTTGAAGGAAACTCTCGGCATCGTTTTGTTCAAGGTTATTCCACATTTCCACCATCTTTTGTCCGCGCTGACCCATATACTTCATTTTCAGCAACCATGGTGTGATTTCGGTGATGAGTGCGGGGTTGTAAGTGTCGGCAAGCAGTGCATCGGCCGATGTTACCATTAGGTCGTACTGTGCCTTTTGCTCCTCGCGAGTGCCGTTGACATTAAAGTTAGGACTTTCTCCCTCGCGACGCAGACCATGTACGGTCGTACCGAGATCGACGTTGTGCTCACAGAACACGTGGAAAGCTTCGGTGTTGTTGGGCATCAGATACTTAATAGCACGTTCCCAGTTGGCCTCGGGGTTGTAGTCTTTCATGTTCCATGAGTAATCGGCTACGCCATAAAGAGCCACCTTCGATGCTTCTGCATATTCCATCGGGTTGCTAGTGAAGGCGGTCATCTTGCTACCAAAAGCATTGTCGCCCTGGTCGTTTCCGTAGAACTTGCCCATAAGCATGTGACCAATGCAATAGTCGTTTACAGGGTAGTTGAGCCAAATAAAGGGAGCAAGGCCGTTGGTGGCTGTTTTGAAGAAGTCCAAATCGCTTTGGTTGATCATATCGGCCACGCCATCACCTGTCCACATTACCTCAATGCCCTTATGCAAGCCATTGCCCAAGCCGCGCAAATAGGCATCGTTCTTGCTCCAACCAGCATAAGCTGCATTATACTTTGTAGGACACATAGACAACTTATTCAAATCGTCGTGCTTCATAATAAAGTTTTCCCACACATAGTTGCATTCAGCCACTTGCAGGTCAGCATCGGCACCACCAAAGTCGTCGAAGAAGATAGAGAAGTTGCGCACACCGAGAGAGTAAACGTGTTCCAACTTATTCACAACGGCTTTGAAATCGCTTTCGCTGTTATTGATAGAGCCACCCGTGTGGATAGCCCACACAAACGATACGTGGTTCTTCTTAGCCGCTTCGGCCAAGCTGCGAATAACGGCAGCTTTATCATCAGGGTAGTTTTCTCTCCACTTTTCGCGATGGTAAGGGTCGTCTTTGGGACCATACACGTAGATATTCAGCTTGTTCTTACCATAGAAGTCGAATTGACTCTTACGGTCGGCATCGCTCCAAGGGTTTCCGTAGAAACCTTCGATCACACCACGCTGGGCGCAAGCTGGATAGTCCTTAATTTCAACGCTCATCACGTTAGGCTGTGCCAATATTTGTAGGAGAGTTTGCACGCCGTAGTAAGTACCCGCATCGTCCGTACCAGCCACTACGATACCATCGGCTGCTACTTTCAGATAGTAACCTTCAGCCGTTGAAGGAATGTTGGCTTCAACGGCGCTCACTGTTTCTTCTCCCTTTTTGCCTATTGTCAGGCTAATGCCATCATTGGCCTGTGTGAGTCTTTCTTGCAGCAAGGCCACAGCATAAGCATCTGTTGTAGCTGCTTTTTTAATAGCGAATTTCGCCCCAGCCGAAGCAAAAGCCTTTTCGCCCCAATTCACTGATTGTGGTACAGGCGACACTTGCACCTGTTGAGCCCACGCAGTCACTTGTACTGCTAAGGCGCAGAGCCACATCAAGCATACTCTTTTCAACGAGTTCATAGTTTTAGAGAAATTTTGTAATGAATAGATAATATTTTCGTGTGTAAAGGTACGAATAAATCTAAGATAATGCAACAATAATGTTGTACGTATTATTATGATATACAGGATTGTTGCAAAAAGAATTTCAGACAACTAGCAGAATCTCTCGCAAGATAGCTAGGTTCCCTTGTATCTAAAAATCCGCCCTACATTAGTAAATAGCAAGTCCTATTGCTCCTGCCACTAGCATTACTAGTATAGGGTTGGTCTTGCGCCATTTTGTTAAGGCAAAGGCAGCAATGAAGATGCCCACGTTCAAGGCAAAAGTCCAGGGATTGTCTTGTGGTGAACCAAAGTTTTCCTTTGACATGAGCAATACGGCAGCAGCGGCTATCAAGCCAATGATGGCAGGACGCAGGCCAGCGAAGATATTGCTCACTAGGGGCGAATCTTTGTGCTTGAGCAAATAGTGGCTAATGGCTATCATAATGATAAATGGCAGCCACATGATGGAGAGCGAAGCCAATGCAGCACCCAGCACGGCCGCCCATACAGGATAACCATCGTGGAGCACAGAAGTATAGCCTACGTAGGTGGCTGCATTGATACCGATAGGGCCAGGAGTAGATTGGCTGATAGCCACAATGTCGGTAAATTCTGCATTCGTGAGCCACTGGTTCTTAATCACCACTTCATTGTGAATGAGCGAAAGCATGGCATAGCCACCGCCAAAGTTGAAGGTGCCTATCTTTGTAAATATAAGGAATAGTTTGAGAAATATCATGTGTGTATATGGTTTGTTAGAGGGTCATAAGGCTATTAGGCCGTTGGGCTAACGTGTAAAGGAATCCTGTTCCTTAACTAAGTATAATCCGTTGTGTTACAAGTGTTACTTGTTATCCTTTGTTCCTTCATTGGTATTCTGTTTCATCCTTCCCCACAAGTATCCGCCAATGCCCGCAGCTACGATGATGAGAATGGGCGATACACCGCAAAAAGAGATGAGCAGACAAGTTAGGATGGGTATCCACAGTGTGTGTCGATTGATTTTTGCAGTCTTTGCCATATTGAAACAAGGCACAGCGATTAAGGCCACTACGGCAGGGCGTACTGTGGCGAAAAATTTCATTACGTAAGCATTATCCTTAAAGGAGTGGAAGAACATTGCAATCAGCGTAATGGCAATGATGGAGGGGAGGGCAATGCCAAGCGCTCCCACGATGCCTCCCCACACGCCGCGAGCCTTGTAGCCGATGTGACTTGCCATGTCGATGGCGAAAATGCCCGGAGTGGATTGTGCCACGATGAGAATGTCCATAAATTCCTGTTTGTCGAGCCAGTGATTCTTGTCCACAAATTCGCGTTCCATCACCTGTATCATGGCATAACCACCGCCTAATGTGAGCGCTCCAATCTTGTTGCACGTAAGGAAAAAATTGAGTAGCATTGGGTTTTCGTATCTCTTTGTCGTTACTATTGGGGGGGGCAAAGTTACGCTTATTTTTTTATTTGTACACTTACATGCTTGCTCCGCTCCTGCTTTTTCTTGTTCGCTTCCCAATTTATGATGCGCCTTTCTATTGAAAAAAAGAATGTACTGTAGACTTACAGGCTTGTCATGTGATAAGAAGATAGAAGGACACTTTTTAGACTAATGGTCAGGCTCTTAACAGAACTACTTCCGTGCTCAAAGAATAATATTTTCCGACCAAAATCTTACTTTCTATTATTTTTTATAGAAAAAATGCTTGCAATTTGTTTTAAATTTATAACTTTGCCCTCACAAAACGATACAATACATGGCTTACACATCTTACTTCCGACTTCGCAATTTGCTTAGCTTGCGTACGTTAGGTACGCGGGAGTGAGAGACGTGTCTTGATGATTAAGGCACACAGATGCCACATGGCATAGGTTGTACGCCTGTACACGCATAAATCCTCACTTCCGCATAGAGCGCAAGTGAGGATTTTTTATCACTACAAACAAAGGAACAAAGAAAAAAACAAATACGATATGAGCGACAGACTTTACATTTTCGACACCACGCTCCGCGATGGCGAACAGGTGCCCGGTTGCCAACTCAACACGGTTGAGAAGATTCAAGTGGCCAAACAACTCGAGCAGTTGGGCGTAGACGTCATCGAAGCAGGATTCCCCATCTCGAGTCCGGGCGACTTCAATTCAGTCATTGAAATATCTAAGGCAGTGACTTGGCCCACCATCTGCGCACTGACACGTGCCGTAGAGAAGGACATCGACTGCGCTGCAGAAGCACTAAAGTATGCCAAGCACAAGCGCATTCATACGGGTATCGGCACAAGTGATAGTCATATCAAGTATAAGTTCAACTCCACCCGTGAGGAAATCATCGAGCGTGCTGTAGCCGCTGTGAAGTATGCCAAGCGCTACGTGGAAGACGTAGAATTCTATGCCGAAGACGCAGGCCGTACGGACAATGAGTACTTGGCTCGCGTGGTAGAGGCTGTGATTAAAGCCGGCGCCACCGTGGTGAACATTCCTGATACCACGGGCTATTGCCTTCCCCATGAGTATGGCGAGAAGATTAAGTATCTCATGGAGCATGTCGATGGAGTGGACAAAGCCATTCTTTCCACCCACTGCCACAACGACCTTGGTATGGCTACAGCTTGTACGCTCGAGGGCGTGCTCAACGGTGCACGCCAAGTGGAGGTGACTATCAATGGTATTGGCGAGCGTGCGGGCAACACCGCTGAAGAAGAGATTGCTATGATTCTCAAGTGTCACCACCTCAATATTGACACGAATATCAACACGCAGAAGATTGCAGCCACTTCGCGTATGGTAAGTTCGCTTATGAACATGCCCGTGCAAGCCAATAAAGCCATTGTGGGACGTAACGCATTTGCTCACTCTAGCGGTATACACCAAGATGGCGTGCTCAAGAATGTAGAGACTTACGAGATTATCAATCCCAAGGATGTGGGTATTGATGACAACTCTATCATCCTCACCGCACGTTCGGGACATGCCGCACTAAAACATCGTTTAGAGGTGCTTGGAGTGGAAGTGAACGACGAGAAACTCAACGCAATCTATCAGCAATTCCTCCTCTTGGCTGACAAGAAGAAAGAGGTAACCGATGACGATATTCTTGTGCTTGCTGGAGCAGAGCGTTCAGCCTCTCACAGCATCAAACTTGACTATTTGCAAGTGACTTCAGGACATGGTGTACGCCCCGTAGCTGCCATCATCCTTGATATTGCTGGAGAAAAGTTCCGCGCTGCAGCTGAAGGCAATGGCCCCGTGGATGCTGCCATCAACGCTGTGAAGGACATCATCAAGCGTAAGATGACGCTCAAAGAGTTTACTATCCAGGCCATCAATAAGGGTTCGGACGATGTGGGCAAGGTGCACATGCAGGTGGAATACGATGGCTCCGTATACTACGGATTCGGTGCCAATACCGACATCGTGGCAGCCAGCGTAGAGGCCTATATCGACGCAATCAATAGTTTTAAACACTAAAAGTTAGTTTAAAGTTTTGAGGTTATGAGCGGAGTCTGGAGTTTAATGGTTTGAGGTTATAAAGTTACCATCAACCACTATTAAACTTTCGTTATAGCCTCATAACCTTAAAACTCCAAGCTACATAATGCTATGCCAACACTCTTTTCTAAAATATGGGACAGCCACGTGGTGCAACACGTTGACGATGGTCCTGACCAACTTTATATAGATCGCCTCTATGCTCATGAGGTGACGAGTCCACAGGCTTTCGCTGGATTGCGTCAGCGCGGGTTGCAATGCTTCCGTCCGAAGCAGATATTCTGTATGCCCGATCACAACACACCGACGCACGATCAAGACAAACCTATAGCCGACCCCGTATCGCGTAAGCAAGTAGATACGCTCACACAGAATGCTCACGACTTCGGACTGAGCTATTGGGGCATGATGCATCCCAACAATGGTATCATCCACGTAGTAGGCCCCGAACAAGGACTTTCACTCCCTGGCATGACCATCGTCTGTGGTGATTCCCACACTTCTACCCATGGTGCTATGGGCGCTATCGCCTTCGGAATCGGCACGTCGGAAGTAGAGATGGTTATGGCTTCGCAGTGTATTCTCCAAGCCAAACCTAAGGCTATGCGCATCAATGTGGAAGGACTTCTCGGACAGGGCGTTACGGCTAAGGATGTGGCGCTCTACCTGATGAGCCAGATCACCACAAGCGGTGCCACGGGCTACTTCGTGGAGTACGCCGGTTCTGCCATTCGTTCACTTTCTATGGAGGGACGACTCACGCTGTGCAACCTCTCTATCGAGATGGGTGCTCGCGGTGGATTGGTAGCCCCCGACGAGGTGACATTCGAGTATATCAAGGGCAGACCCTTTGCTCCGAAGGGCGAGGATTGGGATAAGGCCGTAGAGGAGTGGAAGAAGCTCCGCACGGACGATGATGCCGTGTTCGACAAGGAAGTGACCTTCGACGCTGCCGACATAGAGCCCATGATTACCTATGGCACCAACCCGGGTATGGGTATTGGTATTACACAGCAAATTCCTGCTGCGCAGACCGAATCGGACAAAAAAGCACTAGCCTATATGCAGTTTGCTGAAGGTGAGCAGATGATTGGGAAAAAAGTAGATTACGTGTTTCTCGGTGCTTGCACCAATGGCCGCATAGAGGATTTCCGCGCTTTTGCATCTATTGTTAAGGGACGAAAGAAGGCCACAGGTCTGACTGCTTGGCTCGTGCCAGGTTCGTGGCCCGTAATGCGCCAGATTGAAGCCGAAGGAATAGATAAAATATTGATGGAGGCAGGCTTTGAAATTCGTCAACCAGGATGCTCTGCTTGCTTAGCCATGAATGATGATAAAATTCCCGCGGGAAAACTCTGCGTATCTACCTCGAACCGTAACTTCGAGGGACGTCAAGGACCCGGCGCTCGCACTTGCTTGGCTTCTCCCCTCGTGGCTGCTGCTGCTGCCGTGACGGGGGTTATCACTGATCCGAGAGAGTTGATGTAAGGAAAAATACTGAGTAAAAGGCTCCTTTATAACTTAGAACCTTATAACCTCAAAACTTCAAACTTTGTGAAGATGAGACAGAAATTCAATATCATAGAAAGTTGCTGTGTGCCCCTTCCCCTAGAGAATGTGGACACGGATCAAATCATACCCGCTCGTTTCCTCAAGGCCACAGATAAGGAAGGTTTTGGCGACAACCTCTTCCGCGATTGGCGCTACAACCCCGATGGTACCAAAAAAGACTTTGTGCTCAACGATCCCACTTATAGTGGTGAGGTGCTCGTGGCTGGCAAGAACTTTGGTTGTGGTTCGAGTAGAGAACACGCGGCGTGGGCTATTGCTGGCTATGGATTTCGAGTTGTGGTGAGTTCCTTCTTTGCCGATATTCATAAGCAGAATGAACTTAACAATTTTGTGTTGCCCGTGGTGGTGAGTGAGAATTTTCTCGCTTCCCTCTTTAGTAGCATCAAGGCCAATCCTAAGATGAAGGTAAAGGTGGACTTGCCCAACCAGACTATTACTAACGAAGCTACTGGAGAAAGTGAACAATTCGATATCAATGGCTATAAGAAATATTGTCTTGAGAATGGACTCGACGACATTGACTTTTTAGTAAACAATAAAGATAAGATAGAAACGTATGAAACTGAACATAGCTGTATTGGCCGGTGATGGCATCGGTCCTGAAATATCCGAACAGGGCGTGGCAGTGATGACTGCCGTATGTCAGAAGTTTGGACACGAAGTAACTTACAAGCAGGCTCTCGTGGGCGCTGCAGCTATCGATGCCGTGGGCGATCCTTTCCCTGAAGAGACTTACGAGGCTTGCAAGGAGGCCGACGCCGTGTTGTTCTCCTCCGTGGGTGATCCTAAGTTTGACAATAATCCCAATGCTAAGGTGCGCCCCGAACAGGGATTGCTCGCCATGCGTAAGAAGTTGGGGCTTTTTGCTAACATCCGTCCCGTGCAGACGTTTGACTGCCTGATCCATAAATCTCCCTTGAAAGACGAGCTCGTGCGTGGTGCCGACTTCGTGTGCATCCGTGAACTCACCGGCGGTATGTACTTCGGCGAGAAGAAGGAGGGTGACGACTATGCCTATGATACGAATGCTTACTCACGTCACGAAGTGGAACGCATCCTCAAGGTGGCTTATGAATATGCGGGACGTCGACGCAAACACCTCACCGTGGTGGACAAGGCCAACGTGTTGGCATCGTCGCGCTTGTGGCGCAAGGTGGCTCAGGAAATGGCTCCGCAGTATCCCGACATCACGACCGACTTCATGTACGTAGATAATGCTTCAATGCGTATGATTCAAGAGCCAACCTTCTTCGACGTGATGGTCACTGAAAATACTTTTGGAGATATCCTTACTGATGAGGGTTCGTGCATCACGGGGTCTATGGGACTACTTCCCTCTGCTTCTACGGGAGAGAGTACACCCGTGTTTGAACCGATTCATGGCTCGTGGCCGCAGGCTAAGGGATTGAATATTGCCAACCCCTTGGCGCAGATACTCTCCGTTGCTATGCTCTTTGAATATTTCAACCTCATGGAAGAGGGACGTTTAATTCGTGCTGCTGTTGATGCTAGTCTAGATAGCAACGTGCGCACTCCTGAAATACAAGTGAAAGGTGGTGAAAAATATGGTACCAAGGAAGTAGGCGCATGGATTGTTGATTGGATTAAGAAGCACTAAGTAGCCCACGATTCGCTAAGAAATGTACATTCACGGACAGGCGATGAACGAACACGCTCTGCTAGAAGAGCTATTCGTTCATCGCCTGTCTGTGTTGTGTTACCTATAGACGCGAGTTAGGGATAAGGATTGCGTAAAAAAATAGGGTAAAACAAGCTAAAATAGTTCGTTTTACTCTTTGCTAATTCATTGATTATTAGTAACTTTATAGTAGAAAAAAAACAAAATACTAATGATTAGCAAGGACAAAATTACTGAAAATCTCTGGAATAACCTCGAAAAACGGGAGAAATGACGCTAAACAACTTAATATCAGAGTCGTTACGATGTCAAATGATGACAAGCCGAAAAATCGGAAAACGCAAAGAAAAGCGGATTTAAGAAGAAGAATGGTTTGCAAATCATTACCCGTGAAAGAGTAAGATTTAACATATGAGAGATGCTATTGCACCGTTTGTCACCGATTTGCGTATCAAGGTCTAACTCGTTGATATTTAACTTTGTAAACAAAAAACGAGTATGACAAGAAGTACATTCAAAGTGCTGTTCTACGTGAACGGCAGCAAGGAGAAAGATGGTATCTCCCCCCATCATGGGACGAGTGACAATCAACGGTACTGTGGCGCAGTTCTGTTGCAAGCAGACCTTCCCGAAAACCCTTTGGGATGCGAAAGGAAACCGAGCCAAAGGCAAGAGTGCTGAAGCACGGAACATCAATCTGGTATTGGACAACATCAAGGCGCAAATCATCAAGCACTATCAGCGCATATCCGACCGAGAGGCATACGTAACTGCAGAAATGGTGCGCAATGCCTACCAAGGAGTAGGAAGCGAGTATGAGACACTGATAAAGGCTTTTGACTAGGATTGCGCCAACTTCCTGAAACGTGTCGGCAAAGACCGCAGCATCGGCACATACAAGGTCATGGTAAGGGCAAGGAACTATGTCGCAGCCTTTATCAAGTCATTCTACAGACGGACGGACATGTCCATGCTGGAACTTACGCCCGACTTCATCAAGGAATTTGCGGCTTATCTTACGGCTGAACGGGGACTGAAAAACGCCACCATCTGGCTGAACTGCATGTGGCTGAAAGGCGTGGTCATGCGTGCGCACTATAACGGACTGATACCGAGAAATTCGTTTGCGCAGTTCCATATCAGCCCGAATGTTAAGGAACGGGAATATCTGACAGAGGATGAAATCAAAAGAATCATGGCGCACGAGTTTGACAACCACACATAAGTTGGTTCAGACGAAAGAAAAACGAGTTTATGGAAACATTGGGAGTGCCCACAAGAAAACAAGATAATGGTATTAGGTTGTAAATCAAAATAAAGTCCGTGATAATGGTATGCTGTATCACGGCTTTTTTGTACTTTTGTAATCGGATTTGGGAAACTCTATCCAAGACATATTAGAAAAGAAAGAAGCGTTATGCTTATCTTGTACTTGAAAACGTAGGAAATTTTCAAATTGGATACAAGGATAGCATAGTGGTTCTCACGCTATAGCGTGGGCTGCTATTGTTACATCCGTATCCAAGGTTTCCTACGACCTTCAAGTAAGAGTGTGGCGTACAGTTCACGCTTTTTGTTTTGCAAACAAAAAAATATAATGATATGCGTTTACAAATTCCTTTTTTAGTTTTAAGTTTTCTTTTAATGAGCTTTTCAATGCTCTTTGGGCAAACTACTTATTCTCCAACTCTTAAAAGTCGGAATAATCAATGTGTTATTGAAAAAGTACAATTAACTGACGATGAGACTATTGTTACGATAAAAGTTCCTCGTTCTAAACAATGGGGAGGGTGGGTGAGATTTAGTTCTGCTACTGTTTTAGTACCAACTGATGCTTGGAATATAAATGATGCAAGACGTTCAAAATTAGACTTTCCTGATTTTGTTCCATCTTCTGAATATGGGGTCAGCGGATATTTCCGGTTGGTATGATGGTAAAAAGCGCTTGCTCATATCATGCATATTGAGTAGCTTTGCATCATGGAATCAATAAAACTATTACGTGCTATATTGCCAGAGGTGTTGATAGATAATTTTGATGTTG
>UQKO01000031.1 GCA_900541575.1 uncultured Prevotella sp. | reverse complement strand
CATCCGCAACGCCTGTTTATGGGCATTGCGGATAGGATTTCTATGCTCTTTTGAGTTTTAGCGGACAGCAATAATTTTCAAATGCTCAAATATATTGAATATCAATTAAATAGCAGCACTTTCAGCATCCGTTTTGACTAATAAGCCAATATTTTTGTTGCACTTTATCGACTTTTTTGTTGAGGTACAAATAAGGAACATATATGAGATAGAAAACGATAGAAATCGATAACGAAGACCCAACCCCTTAAAACGGAAAATCCGTGTAACTCGGTGAGCTACACGGATTTGGTTCCCGATTGTTATTGTTTGTTATCTTTGAACTAGTGGACCTCCTCGAAGTCGGCGTCTTGGATATCGTCGTTGCCCTTGTTGTCGGATGAAGAAGTCTGCTGAGCACCGGTACCAGGCTGTTGACCTGCACCAGGCTGAGCACCTGCTTGGCTATACATGTCAGCGCTGGCAGCTTGGAATGCTGCGTTGAGCTCGGCCTTGGCTGCGTCGATGGCTGCAATGTCTTGTGACTTGTGAGCTTCCTTCAACTTGTTGAGGGCTGCTTCGATAGGAGCCTTCTTGTCAGCGGGGATCTTATCGCCAAGTTCCTTGAGCTGATTCTCGGTCTGGAAGATCATAGAGTCAGCCTCGTTGATCTTGTCTATGCGTTCACGTTCCTTCTTGTCTGCCTCAGCGTTAGCTTGAGCCTCAGCCTTCATACGGTTGATTTCATCTTCGGTCAAGCCGCTTGAAGCTTCAATACGGATGGCTTGTTCCTTACCTGTGGCCTTATCCTTTGCGGAAACCTTAAGGATACCGTTGGCATCGATATCGAAGGTTACCTCAATCTGAGGTACACCACGACGGGCTGGAGCGATACCAGCGAGATTGAAACGACCGATGCTCTTGTTGTCACGAGCAAACTGACGTTCACCCTGGAGCACGTGGATGGTCACTTCGGGCTGATTGTCCTCAGCGGTTGAGAATACCTGGCTCTTCTTGCAAGGGATAGTAGAGTTAGCATCGATAAGCTTTGTCATTACACCACCGAGGGTTTCGATACCGAGTGACAACGGGGTAACGTCGAGCAATACGATGTCGCCCACACCGCTTTCCTTGTTCAAGATAGCACCCTGAATAGCAGCACCTACGGCTACTACTTCGTCGGGGTTAACACCCTTTGAAGGAGCTTTGCCGAAGAATTGCTCTACGAGTTGCTGTACGGCGGGGATACGAGTTGAACCACCTACGAGGATCACTTCATCAATGTCGGCAGTGGTCAAGCCTGCACCCTTCAGAGCGGCTTCGCAAGGAGCCTTACAAGCTTCGATGAGGTTGTGAGCAAGGGCCTCAAACTTAGCACGTGAGAGAGTCTTAACCAAGTGCTTAGGCACACCACCTACAGGCATGATGTAAGGAAGGTTGATCTCAGTAGTAGTAGAACTTGAAAGTTCAATCTTCGCCTTTTCAGCAGCCTCTTTCAAGCGCTGCATAGCCATAGGATCGGTAGTCAAGTCGGCACCCTCGTCGTTCTTGAATTCCTGTACCAACCAGTCGATGATCACGTGGTCGAAGTCATCACCACCCAGATGAGTATCACCATTGGTAGAAAGCACTTCAAATACACCGCCACCAAACTCAAGGATAGAGATATCGAATGTACCACCACCGAGGTCGAACACGGCGATCTTCATATCCTTATTGGCCTTGTCGATACCATAAGCAAGGGCGGCTGCAGTAGGTTCGTTAACGATACGCTTTACGTCCAAGCCGGCAATCTGACCAGCCTCTTTAGTGGCCTGACGCTGAGAATCCGAGAAGTATGCAGGCACGGTGATTACGGCCTCAGTTACTTCCTGTCCAAGGTAGTCTTCAGCAGTCTTCTTCATCTTCTGAAGAATCATGGCTGAAATCTCCTGTGGAGTATATTGACGACCGTCCACTTCAACGCGAGCGGTGTTGTTTTCGCCGCGTACTACCTTGTAAGGCATACGTGCAATTTCTTTCTGAACCTGATCGTAGTTTTCGCCCATGAAACGCTTGATAGAGTAGATGGTGCGAAGTGGGTTGGTTACGGCCTGACGCTTGGCAGGATCGCCCACCTTACGTTCGCCGCCCTCAACGAATGCTACCACTGAAGGAGTAGTGCGCTTGCCTTCGCTGTTGGCAATAACGGTAGGTTCGTTACCTTCGAATACGGATACACAACTGTTTGTTGTACCCAAGTCAATACCAATAATCTTTCCCATGATTGTATGATGTTTTATTTGTTATTATTCAAGTTTGTTTATCTGTGCTACTTTTGTAGTACGCTCTGTATAATGCAAGGGGCGTGCCAAACCTTCTATGTCTCTTTATTTTTTTACACTGACATACGTGTCATATTTCGTTTATACATTGAATTTCAAATAGTTAAGCACTTAGGTCAACTCTATTTTATAGCCATTCCTGCTATATTTGTCAGATGATTGTCACATAAGAGTGGTATGTTGACGAGAACCAAGCTCATATCTTTGCATGCTTAGATTTGGTTTTACACTTCTCCTTCTCTACACCTCCGGCATGAATCCTGCCCAAAAGAAATCGCCCTCCATTCCTATATAATTATTTTATTCTATAGACATATTTACCCCACCATACTATTGAAGCCTCTTCCGTGTTGCTCATGCTACAGATTTAGAACACAATAGAGGAAAGAATAATAGCTCTGCTTCTACAAAAGTATGACGAGAAATGTATTCCCGAATAAGATTCCTTTTAAAATAAAGCAAAGTATAAAAAACGACTTGTCTAGTCAAACGGAGTGTTCTCTATTTTATACGATGCAAAAATCCCTCACCTTCTCAAGGAGGGAAGGTGAGGGACTATGCTTATTTAAAGTTTTACTTTTACACCGGCCATCACTAAGAATCCGGGTTGGCGCACATTGGCCAAATCATAATAAGGATGGTTTGTCAAGTTGGTCAGGTCGACAAAGAGCGTATAATGTGGATCTGTCCAAGAGAGTTTACAATCGAGTAGTGCATGCGTGCCATACGGCCGAAGTTCTGCCGTAGGTTTAAGTTCGCGATAGACGAGGTAAGCCCCTTCGCGCTGTTGCATCCTCATGGTCCAATTAGCTGAAAGACGTGACACAATCCGATGCGAGAGTGAGATCACTAATTTATGGCGCAAATACTCCATGGCGTAGTTAGACTTAAAATAGTCCTCTCCTGCGCGCCTATGTTGCGTGGTCCATGCGTAAGACATCTTAAATCGTTCAAAGGGTTGTTTCACACCCCACCACTGGCTGAGCGAGAGGCTAAGGTCAGCGCCAAGGCCATAATTATCTAGCGAGAAAGATGTAGCGTGGTATTTATCATCGGGCGTGAACATCACCCAGTCAATCATGTGCGTGCCACGCTGATAGCGAGCTTTTAGCCGTAGTGAGAGGACAGACTGCACATAATCCACCCCGAGACGGAAGGCACTACATTCCTCAGGACGCAGACCAATGTTGCCTTCCTGTGTAGGACTTTTATACCATAAGTCTGTGAAAGAGGGCAGGCGCAACGAACGATTCCACGAAGCGAACAGTTTCCACTCATGAGAGGGACGATAGCTAAGGTCGACACCTGGATAGAATCGAAAACGTGAATCAATGGCATTGTTACGCTCGGCCATGACACCTGCTGAGAGAGTAAACTGACGCCACACCACATTGTGTTCTACGAAATATGATAGGTTCGTGCGGTCGTCTTTCTTGGTGTACATACGTCCGTTTTCGCGGGGTATCTCCACTTGTAAATCAGACGAGAGATCGCGTCCGAGATTGGTGCTATAGATCACCTCCTCACGCAGTTCAGCCCCCACGGCAGTTCGCCCCAAGGCCCATTGCGTCCAAGCATTAACCCCTGCGGTAAACACGTCACCACGATGAAAATTTTCGCCCGTTTCCGAACCATGAATAAGTTGGAAATGATCCAAACTTCTTACCCACGAAACTTGAGGTACAAGATGCACACGTCCTTTGCTCTCGGCACGAGCTGAGAGTAGGTAGCGGCGAGTAGCTTCCCATTGATTTGGATAGGCTGCTGAATAGAACGTGTTGGCTCCGAAATCGTTGGTAGTGACGCCTGCTTGCACCTGCAAATTGAAGTCAGTACCCGTATAGGTAGCTTGTCCATAGCCTTTGGCACCTTTAAAGTAACCATTTTTCACTGCACCATCCGAACGTTGGCCACTACCACTTGCCGAGACCATCCATCCCTTGCCTATGCTCCAAGATGTACGAGCTTCTCCTCTCACAGTGCCATAAGAGCCACCCTCTACCATAGCTTCGAGGGGCGATACAGAGGCAGCTCCACGAGTCACCACGTTGATGGCTCCGCTAAAGGCTTGACTACCCATTACACGCGAAGCAGCACCCTCGAGTATTTCGATGCGCTCTATATCAGAAATATTAACTGGAAAATCGGCAGCATTGTGCCCTGTCTGTGGATTAACGAGAAGCACGCCGTTGAGAAGAATGGCTATTTGATCGTGCGTGCCGCCGTCGATGCTTATGTCCGTTTGAATACCAAACCCTCCGCGTTGCCGGACATCTACACTTGCTGAGAGTTTGAGAACGTCGTTGATGGTGCGCACCCCCGCAGCCGCGAGGTCATCATGCGTCAGCGTCAACACTTGTCGGGCTACCACATCGGCAGCCAAAGGAGCACGCGAGGCCGAGACATCGGCTAGTCCTAGGCTCAGAGTGTCGGCAAGGAGGGAAGAGTCGGTGTTGCCTTGTGCTTGTTGTGGCATAGCGGCCATTAAGCGAGGAGTAGCGCTAGCCAATGTTGCCACGCTAAGCACACCTATTTTCACCTCACGATGCAGACAAGCAAACAGACTCCATCCTTTACGGCTGAAGCTATTAAACGTGAGCGCACGTGCTGTTGTGTGTGAATTTGACATTAAGATAAATTATTGTGTAAATTGTTTTTGAGCGCGCAAAGGTAGTACAAACTGAGCGCACAGCCAAAAGAAAGATTGATTTTATTCACCGAGAATACTCAATTTCCCCCATGGGGCTTTCATTTTAAAACGCTTGTTTTTTCAATTCTTTTTTGCTCGCGCGCCACCCCAAGCCACCCACTTCCTATTATACAAGCTATGACGACGTAAGGAAAAAGTACGACTACATTATTATGTCTTCCCTCTATCCAAAAAACGTACTACATTGGGTCAACAACCCTATAATATGGTAATAAATAAAAGAGGATGCATCGTTTTTTGACACACCCTCTCATTATTGCTCTTGTATCAAGAGATTTATGCTGTCGCTTCGGCTGCTTTCTTAGGTTGTGGCTTAGGTACGAACCCCAAAATAGCCACCAAGCAACTCATGATGGGGCTGATAATATTGAAGAAACAGAAAGGAAGGTAGACCAATGTAGGGACGCCGAGCACAGTGCTTTGCGTCATGCCGCATGCCGTCCATGGCACCAATACGGAAGTGACCGTGGCAGAGTCCTCTGTGGAGCGGCTGAGTAGTTCCGGTCTATAGCCACGTTCCGCATACTCATCGTGATAGATCGAAACGTTCATGATGATTGATAGGAATTGGTCGCCCATAATCAAGTTGAGCAGTACGCCCGAAGCCACAGTGGAGCAAACTAGCGAAGCCGTGCCCTTGATGCCCTTTAGTATAATATGCGTAATACTTCTCAACATGCCGCTTGCCACCATGCACGAACCAAAACACATGGCACAAAGAATGAGCCACACCGTGCTGAGCATGCCCACCATACCTCGTGTAGCTACTAAGGAATTGATTGCCTCAAATCCCGTGTCGATATTCGTCTTCGTATAGCACGTAAGCATCAGTCCCTCAAAGATGCTTGTCGCATTTATTTCCTTTTCACCAGCAATCTGTATCAGCGCCTCGGGTTGAAGCACAACAGCGCAAATGCAAGCTGCGAGAGCAGATAGAAGTAGCGTGATAAGCGAGGGCATTTTTTTATAAATCAGTAAGGCTGTAAAGAGCGGCACGACCATGGTCCATAGCGATATGTTGAAGCCATTGTTCAGTCCTGTAAGGTACTGATTAACCTCCACCTCCTGTCCGTTGTAGAACAATCCGATTACCAAGTAGAGCACTAAGGAGATGACAATGCTCGGCACAGTGGTGTAGAGCATATAGCGAATATGGCTAAATAGGTCGGCGCCCGCCATTGATGAGGCCAACACGGTGGTGTCGCTCATGGGCGACATTTTGTCGCCAAAGTAAGCACCCGATATGATGGCTCCCGCCGTGTAGGGTTGTGGAATGCCTAAGGCGTCGCCAATGCCCATGAGTGCAATGCCGATGGTAGCAATCGTTGTCCACGAAGTGCCTGTAATCACCGAGATAAACGAGGAGATAATGCAAGCGCAGGGCAGAAAAAGCCATGGCGACATCAGTTGCACACCATAGTAAATCATGGTGGGCACCACGCCGCTCACCATCCATGTGGCCGACATCATGCCGATAAGCAGCAGTATGAGAATCGACACACCTGCATCGCCCACGGTTCTCTTAATCATCTCCTCAAACACGGTCCACTTTGTCCGATATATCAGCATCGACAGGGCCACGCACACCGACGAGGCCACCATCAGTGCCACCTGTGAGGCTCCGCTCAGCGCATCGCCGGGAAACAATCGGAGCACCAGTGTAATGAGTGCAATCAACACAGCCAGCGGAAGCAGGCTTATCAAGGGGTGGGGGTGTAGAGTTTTTGTGTTCATAGTCTTATTGTCGGGGCAGTCATACAACATTGCCCATTGAAATATTTAAGTAAATACAGTTAAGTTTTGTCTTAGCACTTGCGAAGGTAATAAATAATTGTGAATTTTCTTTCTAGAGTGGTGCTTTTAATTCTGATGCTAGGCTTGCGTGGTAATGTAAGAGTGTGCTTTTCGATAGTAAATGAATGAGTATAGAGAAATATGTGACTGAATATACGATTATCAAAAAAAGCGTTTTCAATAGCTTACAAATCCACACATTGAATAAGGCTATTCATTTTCCAGAATGAATAGCTTTCTCTATTGAGAACGAATTAGAGTGAAATTGTCAGAGGAAAAAGTAAATCTTCGCCCCATTCCCTGTGAATAACAGCAGGGTGGGGCGAAGACTGTAAATGGAGAGATAATAAAATCGGAGGAAAGGGCGCGGAAGAGACAATCTTTAGTCGTCTAGACAGACCTCAAGCATGAAGTAACAGGGCGAGGAAGTCTCTTCAGCTTTCTTTCGGCATTCGGCGTCGCCGTGTTCTGTCCAAGTGACGCAGAACACGTTGAGTTTAGGATAAATGTTGGCTAGCTTGGAAAGGGGCATATACTCCTTGTCGCGCTGGTTGCGAACAATGCAGGCATAATAGCCTGGCACATTATTGAAAGTGTGGAAAAGAGTGACATACTGCGAAGCATCGAGCTTGAGTTGCAGCGTGTTAATGAGGTACTTGTTGATGGTGACAGAGAGCAACTCTTGAGCCCCTTTCCGCTGGTCGGACCAGTGGGTGAGTTTTCGGAGTACTTTGATGTTGGTGTCGAACACGGTATGCGCACTTCCAAGGTTAATAGTGGGTGTGCTGCTGAGGCTCTTTCCCATGAGACCATGAAGGATGAATACTTTGAATCTCACTTCTTCTTTTCGTCCCTCTTTGTAGAGCCACCATTCCATGCCCTCGGCGGTGCGATACGAGGGATTACCTGTATCTTGACAACGCATGGACATGTAGCAACGTCCTGGGCCGCCAATAATAAACTCTTGTTCGCCTTTTTTGAAGAAATGGGCTACGCGGCGCGATTTTATTTGACTCCCCTTGTTTAGTGGAGCTATGGAGCTGTAGGAATTCAAATTCTTGCTAGCGCTTTCGAACTGCGATTGGATGCGCTCTATTAGCTTGTCGATTTTGTTTTTATCGTTCTTGCTAGAATAGGGCATACGGAATGTATATGCGCGTAAATAGCATAGGGAGTCGAGGTCGTCGTGTCCTTGAATCTCTTCCGTGTTGATGAGTTGGGCTCGTGGGGCAGAACTTAGCTCTTTGTACGCTTCGTGGAAAAACTGTGCCCGAAGTTGCATGGCTGATGCGCATGCAAGGGCGAGGAGGATGAGAATGCGTTTCATAATGTGTTGATGTCTTGATAAGTTAATGCATAGTTGATTACGGTATCAATGAGTTGCAACTCAAATAGGGCGTTTTCTATTTGTTCTTGAATTTGTTGTCTTTCGTTGGAGGATATGGAGTCAGTGCTGGCAGTCATTTCGAGCGGTTGCTCCTTGACTATGGACACCTCATTGGCCTCTTTCGGGGGAGTTACTTTAATTACTGTCTGTTTGTGCTGGGGCGAGCACGCCTTCTGCGGTAGTAGTTGCGGGGCTTCGGAAGTAGTCAAAGATACCTTTTGAACTATTGCAGGGGAAAGTTTTCTCGGCACACTTTGATTCATGACGGTAGTGGACTCTTGAGACATATCGTTTGTAAAATGCCACGCAGCCCATGTACCACAGATCACGCATACCACGCAAGCCGCTGCATAACGAACGATGGCAGGCCAGCATCGACGACGTTGGGCGTGACGACGTTGCGCGAGCAAGCGATCATATTCGCGTGCGCCAGGTGTAAGCTCTTTCAGCATCTGCTGGTATAACGCTTCATCGCTGAGTAGAGTTCTTTTATTTTTCATTGTCAATCAGTCTTTTAAGTTTGGCTTTTGCCATGGATATCATGCTCTTTACCGAGGGCTTGGGCAGATGTGCTTCGGCTGCAATCTCGTCCACGCTCTTATCGTCAATGTGGCGTGCTTTGAAAAGCGACTGTTCGCGAGGCGAGAGCTGGCGCATGGCATGGTCGATACGTTGCATCGCCTCTTGGGCTAGAAGTGGAGCATCGGCTTCAGTGGTACATGGCGCGAGCGATTCTTCCAGAGGCGAGGTGGGTATTTGCCCAAGTTTGTGATAGCGTTCCACGCAGACGTTCTTGGCCACCATGACTGCTAGTGCCTCTAGGTTGCGCTGAGCGTTGAGCTTCTCGCAGTAAGTCCACAATCGAATCAGACTGTCTTGTGCCACATCCTCGGCATCCTCGGCATTGCCAAAGAAGTCGCGTCCCACTCTGACCATGAGTGGGCGCAGGTGGGGAATCATATGTTCAAACTCTGCGTGTGTCATATCTACCTAATATACTGCTCAGCGAGGGAAAAGTTAAGTGCGAAGATGCGATTTTTTTGAGAATCTTTCGTTTTCACCAAGTACTGGGGAGGGCGACGCGTCTCGCTTCGGCATCATTTGCGTCTTAAGAAGTCTACTTATAGGCAGTGGGGGTGAAGCGTCTCGCTTCGGTCAGTCTTGTGAAGGCTCGATGCCGAACAAGGCTGATGATTATGGACATCGCAATTTTCTGTTACGCCACTTCGGGGCATCGAACCTCTCGTGACGTGCCGAAGCGAGACGCTTCGCCCCCACTTCCTGTGAGTAGACTTCTTATTTGGGGGCAGACTTGCAATCTAAAGACAATGCCGCACTGTAACGCGTTGCCTATATAACTGAGTGAGAACCATTTCCTCATCTCCGCTTCCTTGGCGCGAAGATACAGCCTTTCTTCGAAGCACGCAAATTCACCCTTCAGCACAGACAGATTCTTCCTCCCTGCAAACGGATGATTTTGAACGCAGCGAACGGGATGCATGAAACTTCGTCATTATCATGCTTAAACTTAGGCCGTTCCATTTCTTTTTGATAACTTTGCCGTTGTACACCGGGCGGTGAACGATCGTTCATTGGGCGTTGAACGCTCAGTCACTGGGCGGTGACTCATCGTTCACCGAGCGGTGAACGATGGGAAGATGCTCATCCGTGAACAGAAGGATGCTCATACGCAGACAGAAGAATGATTATCTGCAAATGAAAACGAGCTGGTCAAGAAGTCTACTTATAGGCTGCTAAGCTGAATCGAGACGCTTCACCTGTGCTGCAAGTGGGTAGACTTCTTATCTTATATCGAAACACTTCAATAGCTTGTAATACTTTATACTTCAATATTTATGGCAATCACATTCAAACTCCAAGAAATACCGCACGCAAAGGACGAAGAACTGCGTGGCTACTTCCCCGTATTGGCACATTCTGCACGCATTACCTCAGCCGAGCTCTGCCACATGATACAAGAACGTTGCACAGCTACTGAAGGCGATGTGAAAGGTGTGATGAGCGCTATGGCGCAAGTAATGGCACAAGCTTTGACAGAGGGAATACGTGTGGAAGTGCCTGAACTTGGTAGTTTCTCTCCCTCAATCTCGAGCGATGAACCTATCACAGATGCTGCAGACAAGCAAATAGCCCGCCATCTACGCATAGACAATGTCAACTTCCAGCCCAAAGCCACACTCATGAAAGACTTTGGCAAAGTGGCATTCCGCAGAGCCGACAAGATGGTGAGGAAATCTCCCACATATACTGATACTGAATTGATAGACCGCATACGAATGTTTTATGCTGAACATCCTGGTGATGTGATGGATCGTCCGTCTTTCCAAATGCTTTCTGGCTATGGTCGCACCACTGCCTATAAGGTGCTTTCCCGCCTTGTTCGAGAGGGACTGCTCGAGAAGAGAGGTCGACCCCGTGCTCCGTACTACATGGTTGCGAAAGTAGAGCCTTAGAGATTCAACAAGGAAGATGAGAGGGAATGAGAGGAGAAATGCAATGTATTTGCATTTTCCTTCTTAGAAAAGCGGAATGATTGAAATGAATTGTATCTCTTTGCATAAGATAGGCTTCGGCTCAGCAAAGCATCCAAGCAAGCTTGATGCTTTGCTCTCGCCTTGCGCTATCTTTGCCGCTATAACATCAAGAGCAGTTTAACTCTGCACCAACCGAGCTTCTGACAGCCGCGGTGGTAAAGGTACGATGTGGAAGATTTACTCACAACTTCAAAAACAAGTCATTATGAACAATTCTCTTTATGATCAGTTCGCTGCACGTTTCGCAGCAAAATCCCTCTCTTCACTTGTAGACTCATTTAATTGCCAGGTTGGTTGGCGTGGCTTTAATTCTGCACGCGCTGCTCACGACAGAGCTCTTATCGATGAACTCATCAGCCGTGGCATTGACCTTTCGGCTGTAAGAAGCGATGGCGGCACCTCGTTTGCTCACCATGTGAAACTCGAAGACAACCGTTTCGTTACGATTGACTAAACGGACAAAACCTAACGCATTATAATAGATAGAAATCCGATGTTCCCGTCTGCTCTTGGGAATATCGGATTTCTGTGTGTATATAAACAGAGACGGTCATCAGTGAATGCAGAGAGTGCCTTGACTGATGACCGCTATGTGATTCTATTCTGCTTATGAAGCAGGTAGGAAGGAAACAGGGGAATTACTTCTTGATGTTGGGCTTCTGCAGACCATAGCCTTTGCGCTTGTCTTCCATGATGAGCAGAAGGGAGATGATGATGGCAACGGCACCGAAGCAAGCAAAGATGGTCATCGACTGGGTATAGTCGATGGTCTTACCATCGGCCAAGGTGTTGGCTTGGTTGACCTTACCAATCCATACGGGCACAAGAGCCAGGCCAATGTTTTGGATGTAGAAGATGAGCGCATAAGCCGTACCGAGGAGTTTCATCGGGATAATCTTGGGCACAGAAGGCCACATGGCTGAAGGAACTAGACCAAAGGCAATGCCAAGCACTACCATAACAACGATGGCCAAAATCCATGAGTTGAGAGGTAGAGCAAAGGTGATGTGTACGAGGGTGAGAAGTACGCTGCCGATGAGCATGAGCGTGGCGCCCTTGCCATATTTGTCGTAGATGCCACCGAAGAAGGGAGTGAGGAAGATTGTGCCGAAGGGGAGCATGGCAGGGATGAGGCCTGCTACGTTTTCGGATACCGCATATTTCATTACCATCAGTTTGGTGGCGAATTTAAGGAATGGGAATACGCCTGCATAGAACATGAGGCACAGCACGGCAACATACCAGAAGCCGCGATTGCAGAAAAGAGTGGCAAGGTCGGAAAACTTGAAACCTTCTTCAGGCTCTGCATCGAGAGCTGCTGCTGAGGCGTCTTCCTTGCGGTCCATTATGCAATAGACGATAAAGGCGATCATGCCTGCGCAGAGCATGGCTGCACCAAGACCCACTGATGCTGATACGCCGCCCATGGCCTTGGCAAATGGAAGAGAACATGCGAGTGCACCAGCTGTGCCGATACGGGCGAGGGCTACCTGCAGACCCATGGCGAGAGCGAGCTCATGGCCAGTAAACCACTTTACAATAACCTTGCTCACAGTGATACCTGCAATTTCGCAACCTACACCATAGATGGCGAAGCCGAGGCAGGCGATGAGTACTTGTGTGTGGTAAGTACCGATGCCGAAGGGAAGGGTGACGGAACCCTCGAAGTCGTGGCCTACGGCATACCACTTGATGAGTGCACCACCAAACATGAGTACGGTGGACATGATGCCTGTGAAGCGAATGCCAAACTTGTCGAGGATGATACCTCCGAAGAATAGGAGGAGAAGGAATACGTTGAAGTAGCCGTAGGCTCCAGAGAAGAATCCGTAATCATCGCTCGACCATCCAAGGCCGAGGCCACCATCGCCTTTGGCTGCCGTGAGCAGCGGTTCGAGAGGCGACATTACATCGGTGAAAAAGTAGCCGAACATCATCGTCACGCTGACAATGACAAGGGCTGTCCAGCGAGCTGACTTAGAGTCGCTGAGCTTTTGTTGAATTGCTTGTGTCATATAGAGTAATTTGTTTGATTTCTTATGTTGGTTTGAAGTTTTGAGGTTGTAAGGTTATAAAGTCGCCTTATGCTCGTTGTGATCAAGGTTACTTTATAACCTTATAACCATAAAACTCAAAACTTATTTAAGGTACTTGTCTAACCAACGGAAGAAGGTGCGCTGCCAAAGGATGCCATTCTGAGGCTTCAGCACCCAGTGGTTCTCGTCGGGGAAGAGAAGCAGTTGTGCATCAATGCCACGCATGCGGGCTGTGTTGAAGGCCGATTCGGCATGCGTGTACTCTATGCGGAAGTCTTTCTGACCATGGATGCAGAGGATGGGAGTGTCCCATTTATCTACATAGAGGTGGGGGGAGGTGGTGAATACTTTCTGCACTTGTCCGTCGGCAGCCTTTTTCCAGGGAGCACTGCCCATGTCCCAGTTGGGGAACCACATTTCTTCTGTTTCGACGTACTGCTGTTGTGTGTTGTAGATGCCGTCGTGAGCAATGAATGCCTTGAAACGTTTGTCGTGGTTGCCAGCGAGCCAATATACGCTGTAACCACCGAAACTGGCACCTACTGCGCCGAGGTGGTCTTTGTCTACATAAGGCTCCTTACAGATGTCATCGATGGCGCTGAGGTAATCTTTCATGCAAAGTCCTGAATAATCGCCTGAAATTTCTTCTAGCCATTCCATGCCAAAGCCAGGCAGACCGCGGCGATTCGGGGCAATCACAATATAGTCGTTGGCGGCCATAATCTGCATGTTCCATCGGAAACTCCAGAACTGGCTCACAGGCGACTGCGGGCCGCCTTCGCAGAAGAGCAGGGTGGGGTATTTCTTCGATGGGTCGAAATGAGGCGGATAGATCACCCAGCAAAGTTCTTCCTTGCCATCGATGGTCTTTACCCAGCGTTCAGCTACCTTGCCAAAGGCAAGATGATCGTAGAAGTATTGGTTTTCGTTGGTCAACTGTTGAGCTGTGGCGTTCTTCTTTAATGGAAGCACGAAAACTTCGTCGGCAGCACTCATGCTTTGGCGCTTGCAGTAGAGGCTCTTTCCATCGGGGGCAAGGCCGAGCAGCGAATAGTCAGCTACGTCATTGGTGAGGGCATGGTGTTCTCCCTTTAGGTTTGTCTGATAAATATTGGTCTTGCCATGCCATACGCCAGTGAAGTAGAGCGTTTGATTGTCTTTGGCCCAGCAGAATTCATTGACACCACTCTCAAACTTCTCGGTGACATAAGTCTTCTTGCCTGTCTGAAGGTCGAGCACGCAGAGACGTGTGCGATCGCTTTCATAGCCATCGCGCTCCATGCTACTCCAAGCTATGTAGCGTCCGTTGGGCGAGAATTGTGGGTTTTGGTCGTAGCCCATGTTGCAGTCTTCCTTGGGATGATTGACGGCTTGGTCTTTGAGCGAACGATCTTCTTCTACTGTGGGTGCCACGTAGTCGGCGGGCTTGCAGAGGTTCTTTGTAGAGCCCGTGGCAAGGTCGTAGAGGAAAATGTCGCTATCTGTGCTGATTGCGTAAGCTTTGCCCACCTTCTTGCGGCAAGTATAGGCTATGGTCTTAGAATCGGGACTCCATGCCAACTGCTCTATGCCACCAAAGGGCATCATGGGGCATTCGTAAGGTTCGCCTTCGAGCAAGTCCTTAGCTGTGCCAACGTGCTGTCCATCAAATTCAGCCACGAAGGGGTGGGGGGCAGAGGTTACGTAAGTATCCCAGTGCTTATACATCAGATCATTGATGACCATCCCTGTGGCAAGGGGAAGGTCGGCATCGTTCTTCTGAATGCTATGATTTTGGTCTACTTCCATGATGAGGATTACCTTCTTTCCATCGGGCGAGAACAGGAAGTCGGCCACGTCGCTTGGCGCATTGCTTATTTGCTGGCGGTTGGTACCGTCAGTGCTCATTTTCCAAAGTTGACTGCTTCCGCTTTCTGATGAGAGATAGACAATCTCTTTGCCACCATTGATATAGGTGGCTCCCATTTCGCTCTTCTTGCTTGTGGTGAGTTGTTTTACTGCACGCGACTTGAGGTCGATGGTGTAGAGCACAGAGTGACTTTTGTTTTGCTTCACGCTATAGTAGGTGACAGCATAGACGGCTTGTCGTCCGTTGGGTGAAACCTTGAATCCGCCCACACGTCCCATGGCCCAGAGAGCTTCTGGTGTCATGCGGTCGGAGGTCAGCGTGGGTTGCTGCTTGCCAATAAAGTCGGCATTCTGTGCCTGTGCCGGAGAGGCAATGGCAGCCGATGCAGCAAGGGCAGTAGCTGTAAGCATGGTTGTAAGTAAGTTCATATAGTATGATTTGTGATTACAAAATAAAAGAAGCTAAAAGCCAAAACCATAATGTGTGTATAGGTATAGCTTTTAGCTTCTTTCCTGTTAGCATGTTAGAGATTTCTTACTTCTGCTGGCGGCGCTGCTGAATCTCTTGTTGGCGCTTCATCATCTCTTCTTGTTGTTTCTGAAGAGCTTCGAGGCGTGCTGCCAATCCACTAGGTTTCTTGTTAGGATTGTTCTTGTTGGCCTGATAGTTGGCTTCGAGTTTAGCAAGAAGTTTCTTATCGTCAGTAGTCTTGCGCAGATACCACATGGTCAAGGCACTGAAGAGAAGTGAGATAAAGTAGTAGTAGTTAAGACCTGCAGAGTACTTATTGAACATGAAGAAGAAGAACAGCGGCATGAGCATCATCATCCATTGCATCATCTTCATCTGCTGAGCTTGTTCGCCCGACATCGTTTCGCGTTGCTGACGCATGGTCATGAAGCTATAGAGCAGGTTGGTAGCACAGAATAGGAGGCAGAATAGGCTGAGGTGGTTGCCAAGGCCCCAGATGTTGGTGTTCCATGATACGAGCGAGTCGTAAGTAGAGAGGTCGTCTGCCCAGAGGAAACTCTGCTGACGAAGTTCGATCGCATTGGGTACAAAGTTGAACATGGCAATCCAAATAGGCATCTGAATGAGCATAGGCAAACAACCGCCCATGGGGCTCACGCCATACTGCGAATAGAGCGACATGGTCTCTTGCTGACGCTTCATGGCATCCTCTTGCTTGGGATACTTGGCTGCAATCTCATCGATTTTGGGCTTAAGCACACGCATCTTTGCGCTGCTCAAGTAGCTCTTGCGCGTGGGCACATATACGATGGCGCGAAGCAGCAAGGTGATGAGCAGCAGAACGATACCCATCGGCAGTCCGAGGCGAGTGAAGAAGTCGAACACGTAGAGTGTGAAGAAGCGGTTAATCCACTTCACGATAGGCCAACCTAGGTAGACAAGACCTTGCAGGTCGTTGTCGTGTTCTGACACCTTATAGTTGTCCATCTTTTGCAACAAGCGATAGTTGTTCGGACCGAAGTAGAACTGAAACTTAGAAGGCTTTGCACCGCTGGCATCGAAGGTTGCAGCCATGTTGGCAGAGTAGTTTTTCAAGTAGCCGCTACCTTCTTCGAGTTGTTCGCTCTTCACGTTGACGTTCTTCATAGGTTCGGCAGCGAGAAGTACGGAACTGAAGTATTGGTTTTTAAAGGCAATCCAATCTACGCTTTCCGTAACGCTTTCCTCTTTTGTCTCATTTTCAGACATTTTGTGGGTATCATCTCCATGCTTCTTATAGGTCAGCGTAGAGTACATGTTTTCGAAGTAGAATCCTTTTTCCTGCTGAGCCACGCGGTCGTGCCAATCCATTTGGATGGTCTGTGTGGTAGAGGGTAAGTACTTCTGCATTCCGTTGGCCTTTATCGTGAAGTTCACCAAGTAATTGTCGGCCAAGAGTTTGTAGTCCACATCGATGCTCGCACCATTGCTAGCTTGTAAGCGCATGGTTACGGTGCTATCGGTCTGATTGATGGGAGTGAAATAATAGTTAGAGAAGTCGAGTGTGCCTTCTTTCGTGTCGAGCTTGAAGTTAAGGCCAGCGTCTTTGTTGCTATAAAGGAGAAGCGGATTTTCCTTTTTTGCTTCAAAGTCTTTGTAGCTCTTGTATTCGTTTAAGCGCACTTCGCTGATAGCTCCTCCCTTGGTGTTGATTTTTACGCTGACTTTTTGATTCTTCAATTCTACCACTTTAGGCGTCTGTTCCTTGGTGGCGGCATAGAAGATGTCAGTACTGTCAGCAGTAGCCTTTACCAGAGTAGTAGTTGCGCTCGGCTGCTTATTGTCTGTTGCTTTTTGTGGGGTAGTCTGTTCGGTCTGATTGCTTTGCAGATTACGCTCTTGGTTTGTGTTGTACCAACTGAAGCCAATTAGTACAGCTGCCATAAGCACCAATCCAATAATTGTGTTTTTATCCATGTCTGTGTAATATGGGTTATAGGGTTAGCGGGTTAGAAGGTTAAAATAGTTACCTTATCGTAGTGCGTCAGGAGACTAGCGGGCGAGGATAGCTATGTTTTAACCCTCTAATCTTCCAATCTTCTAACCCGAAGAGTCATTTCTTATTCTCAATAGTTGCTTTTACGAAATCGAGGAACAAGGGATGCGGCTTCAATACTGTGCTAGAGTATTCAGGGTGGAACTGTGTGCCAACATACCATGTCAGTGTAGGAATTTCTACGATTTCTACCAAGTCGGTGTCGGGATTAGTACCCACGCATTCCATACCTGCTTCTTCGTATTGTGAGCGGAAGTCGTTGTTGAACTCATAGCGATGGCGGTGGCGCTCGCGAATGATTTCTTTACCATAGATTTCACGTACGCGGCTACCTTCGCGGAGCTTACATTCGTAACCACCCAAACGCATTGTACCGCCCATATTGGTGATGTTCTTCTGATCTTCCATGAGGTCGATCACGTTGTGGTCGGTCTTGGCGTCCATCTCAGCAGAGTTGGCATCGGCATAGCCCAATACGTTGCGGCCGAACTCGATGACCATCATCTGCATACCTAAGCAGATACCGAAGGTAGGACGATTGTTCTCACGGCAATATTGTGCAGCAATGATCTTGCCTTCAATACCGCGTTGTCCGAATCCCGGGCAGATTACGTAGCCATCCATACCAGCGAGCATCTCGGCTACGTTTTCCTTATTAATCTTTTCAGAGTTGATGAAGTGACACTTCACTTTTCGATCGTTGTACGTACCTGCTTGTGAAAGCGCTTCAAGAATGCTCTTGTATGCATCTTGCAGGTCGTACTTACCTACAAGGCCGATGTTGATCACTTCCGTAGCTTTGTGGCGACGATCAAGGAAGGAACGCCAAGGACCGAGTCCCGGAGTTTCTCCTACGGGCATATCGAGCTTGCGCAGAATGGTTGCATCTAATCCTTGCTCCTGCATGCGCAAGGGCACTTCATAAATTGTGGGCATGTCGAGGCTCTGCACTACGGCCTCGGGTGAAACATTACAGAAAGCGGCAATCTTACGACGAAGGCCTGTTCCCAATTCGTGTTCGGCACGGAGCACCAAGATATCGGGTTGAATACCGAGGCTCTGCAATTCCTTTACAGAGTGTTGCGTTGGTTTTGTCTTGAGCTCTCCTGCTGCTGCCAAATAGGGTACGTAAGTAAGGTGTACGCAGACAGCGTTCTTACCTAAATCCCACTTCAATTGACGGATAGCTTCCAAGAAGGGTTGACCCTCGATATCACCTACCGTACCACCGATCTCGGTAATCACGAAATCGTATTTCTTGGTCTTTCCCAAGTAGAGCATATCGCGTTTGATTTCGTCGGTGATGTGGGGAATTACCTGGATCGTTTTACCCAGATAGTCGCCGCGGCGTTCTTTGTCGATTACGCTTTGGTAGATACGGCCAGTGGTGAAGTTGTTATAGCGAGTGGTGTGAATACCCGTAAATCGTTCATAGTGTCCGAGATCCAAGTCAGTTTCCTGTCCATCGTCCGTCACGTAGCATTCGCCGTGCTCATAAGGATTGAGCGTTCCGGGGTCGATGTTGATGTAGGGGTCAAACTTCTGAATCGTGATGTTAAAACCACGAGCCTGCAACAATTTGCCGATGGATGCGGCAATAATTCCTTTTCCCAGTGAGGAAGCTACGCCTCCAGTCACGAAAATGTACTTAGTCTCTGACATTTTGTACTCTGAATTGAAAGTTTCGAATGTTTCAGTTTGCAAAGTTAGTGATTTTTCTACTACCTTTGCAGCAAATAGCTAAAAATATGAACACAGATATTATCTTTCAATACTTTCCAGAGTTGTCTGACACTCAGCGAGAGCAGTTCGATCAGCTTGATGCACTTTATCGCGATTGGAATGCAAAAATTAATGTGATTTCGCGTAAAGACATTGACAATCTTTATTCTCATCACGTGCTTCATTCACTGGGTATAGCCAAGGTTATCAAATTCCGTCCAGGCTCGAAAATAATGGACATTGGTACGGGCGGAGGCTTTCCTGGTATTCCTTTGGCCATTCTCTTTCCTGAATGTCAATTTAAGCTTATTGACAGTATTGGCAAGAAGATTAAAGTGGCTACAGCTGTGGCGCAAGCCATTGGATTGAAGAATGTGCAGATAGAACATCGCAACGTGATGGAGGAAAAAGGAAAGTACGACTTTGTGGTAAGTCGTGCTGTGATGAATGCTTCTGATCTTGTGAAGTTGGTTCGTAAAAACGTTGCTCGTGAGCAGCATAATTCCCTTCCCAATGGCTTGATATGCTTGAAGGGAGGAGATGTTACGGCAGAACTTGCTCCTTTTGCTCATTGTTCAGAGGTGTGGAACTTGAGTCAATACTTCGACGATGAGTTCTTCGAGACGAAAAAGGTTACTTATATACAATTATAATATAAATAGGAGTGCTGCATGAGCGCATGCGCTATGAACGGCGCTCTTTGCTGCATTCAACGAAATATATGCAAATTACTCGTTTTGTTGTAAACATGATACAAGAGAACTGCTATCTTGCGTGGGACGACACGCAGGAGGCGGTTCTTATTGATTGTGGTGCTTTTCATACTGAAGAAAAAAAGGCAATCCAGAATTTTATCGAAGAGCATCAACTGAATTTGACCCACTTGTTCAATACGCATGGTCACTTCGACCATGTGTTTGGAGCACAGTTTGTTCACGATACGTACGGAGTGGATATTGAACTTTGTGCCGATGAGCGTGAAACTTATGAGCAAGCGGCTCAGCAGATGAGTCAGTTTCTTCATCTCGACTATCCTCTAACGCTTCCCCCTGTGGGGCATTTCTTTAAAGATGGCGACGTGCTGAAGGTGGGGAATATGGCTTTCCGTGTCATCGAAACTCCTGGCCACACTCCCGGTGGCGTATGCTTCTATGAGGAGAAGGAGCACGTGTTATTTAGCGGAGATAGCCTTTTCCGTCATGAGATAGGCCGATGCGACCTCCCCGGAGGTGATGAGGCTTCGCTAATTCATGCATTGAAGACGCGAGTGCTTACCTTGCCCGACGATGTACAAGTGCTTCCTGGGCATGGACCAGCTACTACGGTGGGTGAGGAGCGCAGTCTAAACTATTATTTGCGTTAGCTTTCCAAATCTTCCACAATAGATGGATAGTAGATGCCTCCTCTCCCCATGCTCTATGATGGGAATCGCCATCTGCTTACTCCTTATTGTATACTCATTATATATATACATTACGTTTTCTAATGAACAAGAATATCATGTTTGCTCTTCTGCTTTCTGCTATACCCTTATGTGCTATTGCAGGAAATGAGAACAGCGACGACCCCAATCCCTATGCCAATCTCGATTACGAAACAGAAGGCTATACTTTCAAGGCAAAGCCCGACACTCAGTCGCGTATGTTGCAGCAGATGCAACCTTCAGTAAAGTTTGGTGGTTACATTATGGGAAAGTATTCTATCTGCGACCGCAGTGGACAAAGTAACAATGGTGGCTTCGACCTTCGCTTTATTCGCCTCTATGCCGATGGCCACGTATATAAGGACTTTTACTATAAGCTTCAAATGGAAGTGAATGGTGCTCCAGGGGATAATAAAGGCCCTCGTGTGCTCGATGCTTTCATAGAGTGGCAGCATTTTGATTTTCTCCGTTTAAAGCTTGGCCAATTCAAACGTTCTTTCGGTTTTGAGAATCCTATGAGTCCACTCGCCATAGGTATGGGGAGTTATTCCCAGGCAACAATGAAGCTTGCTTCCATCAACGATCGCAATGGCGAGGGGGCTTATAATAAGAGTTCGGGTCGCGATCTTGGTTTCCAAGTGCAAGGCGATTTTATCAAAGGCCACGATGGTCATCATTGGGTACACTATCAGGTCGGTGTGTTTAATGGCCAAGGAATCAATCATACAGACAAAGACCATCACAAAGACCTTATTGGAGGACTATGGATTTCGCCCGTTAAGAATTTGGCCATTGGAGGTTTTGGTTGGAATGGTAAGTACACCAATGAGCTGAACACCTCGCAGAGCGTAAAGCGTGTGCGTTGGGGCGCGGGCCTCAAATACGAGAGCGATTGGACTGTACGAGGTGAGTACATGAGTTCTGTGGGTGGGGGAGTGATGTCGGCAGCTGGCATTCCCGATCGTTCTGATGCATGGTATGCCACGGTGGGCGTGCCTGTCATCAAGAACTTGAAAGTATATGGCCGTTACGACTGTTATCGCACAGACAAACATTCTTGGAAGTCGCTCTGTACCAACTATGGCCTTTCAGCCAACTATACTTTAGGTAAGAACCTTATCTTCCAGCTCAACTATGCTTTCACTGACGACCGCTCAGCACGTCATGCTGCAACTCCGAAAGACTCTCATTACAATACCTTCGATGTGCAAGTGACGGCACGTTTCTAATCCGGAATTAGTCTGCTTCCGCAGAGGAAGGACAGTCTATAAATCGTTCAAAGCCCCTGGCATCAGATCCTTCGATGTCAGGGGCTTTGGTATGTTGGTGGGCGAGCATATAGTGCTCTAATCACGATGCTCGCAGTGTTATAAGGTGAAGTCTTTTACTTTTTCAGCACAGGCTCGCAAGTAAGATTTACGCCCAACTTCTTAAATATCTTCTGATCTACTTCGCTCAGCATCACGGTGCAGTGCACTTGACATCCGCGAAGTTTGGGCAACTGTTCGAGTGCGTGCTTACAGTCTTCGTCGTTTTCGGAAAGTACGGAGAGCGCCACAAGCACTTCGTCAGTGTGCAGACGTGGATTATGTCCGCCCAAATAGTGAATCTTAGTATGCTGGATGGGTTCAATCATCGACTGCGGAATAAGCTTACGGCTATGGTCGATGCCAGCTAAATGTTTCATTACGTTGAGTAGCAAGGCAGCGCTGCATCCCAGCAGTTCACTTGAGCTACCCGTAATAATCTTACCATTTTCCAATTCAATGGCTGCCGAAGTATGGCCAGTCTCCTTTAGAGTCTCTTTGGCGGCAGTAGTGGTGCGTCGGAAGTCTGTGGTGATATGAGCTTGATTGAACAGCATCTGGATCTTGTTGATCTCTGCCTCATTGCAAGCACCGCGAGCTAGTTTGTTGGTAGCATCGTAATATCGTCTTACAATTTCATTCTTCGAAGCTTCACAGCAAGCCTCGTCATCGCTGATGCAGAATCCTACCATGTTCACACCCATATCGGTGGGCGATTTGTAAGGATTCGAGCCATAGATACCTTCAAACAGAGCGTTGAGCACGGGATAAATCTCGATGTCTCGATTGTAGTTGATAGCAATCTTATTGTACGCTTCCAAGTGGAAGGGATCAATCATGTTCACATCATTGAGGTCGGCTGTAGCAGCCTCATAGGCAATGTTTACGGGGTGCTTCAGTGGAAGGTTCCACACGGGGAAAGTCTCAAACTTGGCATAGCCAGCACGTACGCCTCGCTTGTTCTCATTATAGAGTTGGCTCAAGCAAACAGCCATTTTGCCGCTACCGGGGCCGGGTGCGGTCACGATGACGAGTGGACGCTCCGTCTCCACGTAGTCGTTTTTGCCGAAGCCCTCGTCTGATGCAATGAGTTTCACATCGTGGGGGTAGCCCTCAATGAGGTAGTGGCAGTAGGTCTTAATGCCATCGCGCTCAAGACGTTGCTTAAACTGTGTGGCAGCAGGTTGACCATTGTAGTGAGTGATGACAACCGATCCTACCATGAATCCGCGATTCTGAAATTCGCTGCGAAGGCGGAGTACATCCTCGTCGTAGGTAATGCCCAAGTCGGCGCGTTTCTTGTTCTTCTCAATGTCGGCAGCGCTGATTACGATGACGATCTCAATGCTGTCGCTAATTTTCTGAAACATGCGCAACTTGCTGTCGGGCAGGAAGCCCGGCAATACGCGGCTTGCGTGGTGGTCGTCGAAGAGTTTACCGCCGAGTTCGAGGTAAAGTTTTCCATCGAATTGTGAAATTCTCTCCTTAATGTGTTCAGACTGTATCTTCTGATACTTCTCGTTGTCAAATCCTATTCTCATGGGGTGCTACTATACAAAAATTTGGTTGCAAAATTAAGAAAAGTTGCTCGCATATGAGGGGGAAATCCTTTCTTTTTTGCAACAAATGCTTTTGCGTGACGCTAATTTTACTCTGTGCGTTCTATGCAAAAATCCCATCCCTTAGTCGTAAACTATGGGATGGGATAAGAGACTGTTGCACGAGAGGTGACTATTTCACCACTTTCTTGCCATTGATGATATACACGCCACGTTGCAGACTTTTCAGACTTTTCAGTTTGCTGTTAGATATCTGTCGGCCATTGAGGTCGTAGATGCTTACGGGCTGGATGCTCGTTGAGGTATTGGAGGCGTGAATGCCTGTCAGTGCAGCAATGTTGATGGTTGGGGCAGAACTATCATCGCCAGTCAGCATGGCTGTGAATGGAGATATACTGATGGTGCTTTCCTTATCGAGCAATTTTAGCAGCGTGTAGTCTTCATTGAACACGTAGATGCGAGCCGTAAAGTTTGCTCCCTTCGTACTGCCGTTTACTACAGCGCCATTGAGTTGCTTCCATTCTGCTTCGGAATGGGGAAACTGCAAGGTTAGGCTCTTTCCGCTCCACTCTTCGGGGATGCTCATAAGGTAAATACCGTTTTGAATCTCGCTTGCATTCGTGAAAGTACCATTCTCGTAGCGAAGCAAGTTGAGCTTGCTCTCAGATACTTCGTCGGCATCAATACCCTCCACAAATATGCCTGTGGGCACTGTGGGGAAATAAAATGAGCCGTAAACGTTAGCAGGCATCTCGATGGAGAGCCATACGGGTATGTCTTGACTTAGCGTAGATGCTGTGGGAACTTCTTCTCCAGCACTCTTTAAGTATACGGCATCCTCGGAAGCCAGTTTCAGAGCTGTCGCGTCAGCCAAGTCGTCCGAACCGCTCACCAAGGCCAGAATGGGAAGTCCCCATGCTTTGCGATAAGCCTCGATATTAGATTCACCCACCTGTGCGTAGAGTTTGCATCCATCAAAAGCCTTGGCCATAGCTACGGCGGGCGTAGCGTTGGTGCAAGAGATGTAGCGCAAGTTGCGGCATTGGCTGAATGCCTCGTTGCTGATGGCCTTTACCTTTGAGGGTAAATTCAAGAAACTGCTCAGACGGCCTGCGGGGCAAGCCAACAGTGTAGTGCCTTGTGCATCGTAGAGTACATCGTCGGTGGCAGAGAAGTAAGGATTCTCTTTGCTTACGCTGATGGTTCGCAAATTGGTGCAACCTTTCAGCGGATTCACGCTGACACCCGTAAAGCTTGCCACGAGATTATTCAAGTTAACACCTTTGGGAAGAGCCGTGCAAAACTGCTCTACGTCGTTGAGTTCATAGCTCTTTTCGGTATAGCTATCTGTCTCCGAACCATTGTTGATGCTCACGCTTAGGTCGCCCGAAGCATTGTGAACTACGTTGACAGAGAACGATGTCTTTCCCTGCGTAAGAGTAAATACCTTTTTCTCTTCGCTGCCGAGTTTCAGCACGATGTTGCCCGAAGCTGCTAGATAGAGCTGAAAGCCCTTATCGTAGATACTTGCTAAGGCTTCTGTACCTGTGGCTAGGAGTGAAGAACCCCACTGATTGAAAGTCTGTCCGCCATTCTCCACGTTGAACGATACCGACCAAGCCTTGTTGGCAGCGAGGCTAGTGCTCAGTTTGATAGCATCGTTCTCGGTTCCCTTGCCTGTATACGATCCTGCGTAGATTGCCCCCGATGCAGCAAACTGCTTTATCGTAGAGGGCAAGGAAATAGAAGTAATCTTCGTGTTTCCCTGCAAGGCTTCGGGAGTAATGCCCACGATGGGATGGCTCTCGTAGGAGGCAGGAATATCAAGTGCGCCGCTTCCGCTTGTGGCACGTGTGAGGGTCAGTTCATCATTGTCGTTGGTAGTGTACAGGAATGTCCAATTACCGATGGTGAGTTCCCCTGGAAGCTCTTTTTGAAAATTTGCGGTATACGTGCCACTCTCAGGAGCATGGAAACGCAGGAAGTTGCCGTCTATCCAACTTTTCGGTACGGCACGTCCATATTGGTCAGTCCATTTTACGGAGTAGCCCGCGATGGGGTAGGAGCGGAGCACAATTTCGTTTCCGGTATCGTAGGTGAACGTCTCGGGTTGTCCGTTGGCATCAACTGTACCCTTGGACAAGTCAGCGCTCTTCACAGTGATGGTGCAAGGAGTTGAGGCTTGACTTGTCACTTTTACGGGCACATCGTAGACCATACGCATGGCTTGAGCCTTGGCGGGCATTGCGCCATTGCTGTCGTAGCCCTTGGCCCAAGCACCATCCAAACGCAAACGGATGTGCGTGATTCCCTCGGGTACATCGTAGGGGAGAAGCACTTTGAGCGTGTAATCATTGAGCTCGGGGTTGTCGTTGGTCTCTTTCTTACCAGCGGTAGCTACGAGTTCGTTGGCATCATCGAAGTCGCCATCGCAGTTCCAGTCGGCATAGGCTGAGAGGTTGCAGTAGTTCAATCCGCCGGCGCTCGTCCAGTGCAGTGTGATCTGGCTACCCTTAGCAGCTTTTATTACCTGTGACGTTTGGCAGAGCGATTGCGGGCAAACGTCTGTGCTGTAGATAGTCTGTTCGCTGCTGCCATTCTGGCTCATGTCCAATTGTTTGATATATTGTCCGTAGTCACTCACTACGCCGATCTCGCTACGGTCTTCCTCAGGCGAGCCCCATTTGTTGACGATGAAGTTCGCGCGGAATGTAGCACCCGCAGCGCCATAGTAAGTATAAGGATTGTCTGTACTTACCACGTTGCCATGAGCATCTGTCCAATTCAAGAAGTCATAGCCCCCCTTGGGAGTAGCCTTCATGGTCACTTCATCCTTGCCCGTTACGCTCAGTGAGTTGCTACCTTCGATGCTCACGCTTCCTTGCTGATCGTCGGCAGAGCTTACGCTTATGGTGCGATCGGCTTGGATGTCGTCCTTAAGAGTTACTTTAAAGTCGAGCGAAGTGCCATCGTTCAGTGTGAACTTCGCAGCCACTTTGCCAATAGCAGCATTGGCGGGAATGGCAACGGAGAGTGTGCTGAACGTTTCATTGGCTGAGATTGTACCATCATTGTTGAGGTCGATTCCCAATGAAGCAGTTGTGCCATTGGGCACGTTCTGAAGTGGGAACGTATAAGTCTCGCCACGCAGTGCCTTCTGTGCAAAGGTCGACGTGAGGTCCGTGTTCATGTAGCGATACAGATAATAAGGAGTGCCGTCGGCCTGTGTCAGAATGGCAAAGTACTTATCGAAGAGCGTCGTAGCCACTTCGGCGGTACTGCCTACGGGCTGGTTGCTATAGCTCAGTTTGGCATTGTGAGCCCAGTTCCAGTCGTGTTCATACCAGTTGGGCAGAGCTGTCCCCTTATCGCGATTGTCGAAGAACGCCTTCCAACGGTTGTAATAGAAATCTTTGAGCATGCCGCCCCATTCACGATAAGAATAGTCGCGCAGGCCGCCCAGTTCACTTGCGTTGTAATCACCCCATGTGGTGATGAGCGTGCGTGCATTATTCAGTTCGAGCCATTGCTTGTCGCTCTCCGTAGTGCCAGTAGTCTCGTCGGCAATGGCGCGAGCCATTGTGGTCCATCGTCCCAACATGAAGTTCTTGTTCGTGTTGAGAAGTTGATCCATGTCGAGCAAGAGCTGCAAGAAAGCATCGCGACGTGTGGCATAAGCCGTCTGGTCACCGCGTGTAGCTGCATCGTTGATGGATTTGAGCAGGAAGTTGGCATAGTCGGTCAAGGCTTGGCGTGAGAAATCAGTCAAGTCGTAGCTAAAGTTCTCACCGCTGATTGTAGCCTTGGCTTGCAAAAGCTTGTAAGCTGCGTCCACCATGTCCTGAGCGTTGTAGAAAATGTCTGTTCCGCCCCAGCTTGACACGCGATCGACCGTGAGCGACGGACGTGCACAGAGCACTGCCTCTTGCGGACCTTGGAGCGAAGAAGGACAGTTGAGTGCAGAGTTGCGTGCTTTCTCCCAAGCCTCTTGAGCTTCGGTATTGGTAGCACCATAGCGAGCTATGGTATAGTTGGCAAGCCAAGCTTTGGCATCGGGAGCAGAGGCGTACCAAGGCAGTTCGTAGAGTGCATCGTAGAGCACGGGCACTTGCTCAATGCCCTCGGGCGTAGCGCCCACGCCCTTCATGTTAGAATGATTGGCCTTTTGGGTGAAATAGTCGGTCATCACCTTCGTCAAACGGCCAAAGAAACCCGTGCGAGCACCGAAGTTGGGCAGTGCACAGTACACAGCATCGTGACCTTGATATTCCCCAAAGTGAGAGTGTGCGTCGCTATAAAGGTCGAGCACGATGAGCTTTCCTTTATCAACGTTGGAGAGCACCTTGTTCTGGTCGTAGCTCCATTGCCAATACTGGATCACCCATTTGCCTGTGCTATTGGCTTTTGTCATGGCTTGAGCTATCTTAGCATAGGCTGATGCCACATCGATATCCCCTGTCTGAGCACCTTCGTGGAAGGGGTCCATGCTGTAATACTCCGACTCTCCCATCACCTCTTTCAGTCGTTGATAGTACTTTTCTGCCACTTCGGTAAAAGTCTGTGAGTTGGGGTCGAGTATGTAAGGACGAGTGAAGTAGTTCCAGCCGCCCTGAGCATAGGCTTTATAGCCTTTCTTCGATTCAATGTCGCTTGGCACCATACCCGAGTATCCTGGCAGTACGGGTTGCATGCCCAGTTCGCGCTCGCGAGCCAGAATCTTCTTGGCAAGCTGTTCTTGGCGCGTATACCACCAGTCGGGATTCGGACCACCCCAACCTTCGAGGTTGTTCATTCCAAACCATCCTTGGAAGCACGGACCAGCGATAAACTTGTTTGCGTCGGCTGAGGAATAGCCCAGGTCTTGGGTGAGCAGTTTCTTCCACACCACGTCGACACCGATGATCTGAAGCGGCATGTTGATGCCATGCAGAGCCATCCAGTCAATCTCCTGCTGCCAGCGTTCCCAGGTCCATGTAGCCATGGAGTAAGAGAAGGTGCAGTAGTTGAGATAGTAGCGATAGTCGGCTGAGCAAGTACGCTTCTCTTCCGTAGTGGGGGTGGGAAGCGATGCTTGGCTGAGGTCTGTGGTTAGATTGTTCCAAGCCAGATTGATATGGGCATAATGGTTGAGATACCAATTGATACCCGTCGTGATGGCCAGCACGGAACTACCCTTGATGCAGGGTTTTCCACTTTGGCTCGTAATGGTGAAAGCATCTTTACCATTTGAGGTCAAAGAGGCATCAAGCACGGTCTCAAAGCGCGATGCAGCGCCCTCACCGCCAATGCGATTGAGCATGGCAGTTACGGCCTCAGGATTCTTCTCGCTAGCCGCCCAAGTGTGGATTGTGCTCAGACACACTAAGGCTGCTATGATACAGAATGTGCGAAGGCACAATAGGTTGTGTTTCATTGATTATATTGTTTGTAAGTAATTGTTTGAATGAATATGTAAAAGTATTACGATTTAAGAGAGTAACTCATAGGCAGTGGGGGCGAAGCGTCTCGCTTCGGCATGGCAGCGAAGAACTTGATGCTCGAGCTGACATAAGCTTAATGACTTGCCGAAGCGAGACGCTTCGCCCCCACTGCCTATGAATCCCTT
>UQKO01000030.1 GCA_900541575.1 uncultured Prevotella sp. | reverse complement strand
GAGCAACAGACTCATAATCTGGAGGTCCTAGGTTCAAGCCCTAGCTGGTCCACATGTACTTAGATGACGAGCAATTCTTAGCGAAAGCGCATACATTATATAAGGAGTGCCGTCACGAAAAGAATGTCAGGGGCGTAGCCCAGTTGGTTTAGAGCGCTGCAGTCACATTGCAGAGGTCATCGGTTCGAGCCCGATCGTCCCTACTTCCTAACTTAATCAGACATACAACGACAGTATACAGAGGACAGATTTGGCTGCTTGCAACCTCTCAAAAATAATGCTAAAACTCGCTGCTCAAGTTTCTTTCGGCTAGATTCTCTTCCTTTAGGAGAGGCAAATGCAAAGAAAAGACTTTCGCAGCTTGCAATCTAACATTTAGAAGCCGAATCCCACTCTGCCTGTTTCCAGCTATGCGAAGCAGGCATTTGTCATATTTATACACCTACAAAATTCTCAACAAAAAGAAGAAAGATGGGATACTTATTTACATCCGAATCGGTGTCGGAAGGACACCCCGACAAGGTGGCGGATCAAATATCCGACGCCGTGCTTGACCAGTTGCTGGCATACGACCCCAACTCTAAAGTAGCTTGCGAAACGCTCGTTACCACTGGACAGGTGGTAGTGGCAGGAGAAGTAAAAAGCGAAGCCTACGTTGACCTGCAAGAGGTGGTGAGAAATACCATCGCTCGCATAGGTTACACCAAAGCAGAATACAAATTTGAAGCCGAGAGTTGCGGCATATTGAGTGCGATTCACGAACAGAGCGCCGATATCAATCGTGGCGTTGATCGTAAGGACGAGGATCCTATGGCACAAGGAGCCGGCGACCAAGGTATGATGTTTGGCTATGCTAATAATGAGACAGATACATACATGCCCTTGCCTTTGTCTTTGGCTCACGACATCGTGTACGTGCTGAGCGAGATTCGCCGTGAGGGCAAGCAAATGACCTATCTCCGTCCCGACTCAAAGAGTCAGGTGACAATAGAATATAGTGATGATAATGTGGCTCAACGCATCGATACTATTGTGGTGAGCACACAGCACGATGAGTTTATCTCTGCCGAAGAAGCCGGTTCGCAAGAAGAAGCCGACCGACAGATGTTGGCTCAGATACAGAAGGACGTGGAAGAAATCGTCATTCCCCGCGTGATAGACGAACGCGTGAATACGCCTGAGATAAAGGCGTTATTTCACAAGGGGGCTATCAAGTACTATGTCAACCCCACGGGTAAGTTTGTCATTGGTGGCCCTCACGGCGATACCGGCCTGACAGGTCGTAAGATTATTGTTGATACCTATGGTGGTAAGGGCGCTCATGGAGGAGGAGCCTTCTCGGGTAAAGACCCTTCGAAAGTAGACCGTTCAGCAGCTTACGCTGCACGCCACATTGCCAAGAATATGGTGGCAGCAGGTATTGCCGACGAGATGCTCGTACAGTTGAGCTATGCCATTGGTAAGCCCGAACCTATTTCTATCTACGTAGATACCTATGGAAGAAGCCACGTGAATCTTACCGATGGTCAGATTGCTGAGAAAATTGGCCAACTCTTTGATCTCCGTCCCGCAGCAATTGAGCGCAGCCTCAATCTGCGTCAACCTATCTATGAGGAGACCGCAAGCTATGGTCACATGGGACGCATTCCCGAAAAGGTAGTGAAAACATTCCATGCGCCTGGTCAGAGCGATAAGCAGATGGAGGTAGAACTCTTCACGTGGGAGAAGCTCAATAAGGTAGACGAAATTAAGAAAGCTTTCAATAAGTGAACATAACAGTCTATAGTGCATCGAGCGGGCAAGTACCTGCAATATATATAGAGGCGGCTCAGGAGTTGGGCCGCCTCCTTGCAGCAAACGACCATACGCTGATTAATGGTGCAGGTCGTACAGGGTTGATGGGCGCTTGTGCCGATGCTTGTCTTGCTGCGGGCGGAAAAGCCATAGGCATTATCCCCCAATTTATGGTAGAACAGGGTTGGCAGCATACGGGGATGAGTCGCTTAATTGTCACTCCCGATATGCATCGCCGTAAGGAACTCATGGCTGAAATGAGCAACGCATGCATAGCGTTGCCAGGAGGCGTAGGCACACTTGAAGAATTGCTCGAAATCATCACATGGAAGCAGCTTGGCCTTTATCTAAAGCCCATCATTGTGCTCAATACCGATGGTTACTACGATGCCTTGCTCAAGCAGCTCAAGCATGCTGCCGACCAACAATTTATGCGAACAGAGCACATGGCTATCTGGCACGTAGCCTCCACTCCAGAAGAAGCCTTGCTCTTGGCGCAAACCACTCCTCTTTGGGATTCGTCAGTGCGCAAATTTGCCGCAATGTAGTTGCTTTGCCCAAGAGGGTGCGGGGCAAGCGCTTTCAAGGTGTGAGGAGAAGCAATCTAGTCCTGTCACATTGCCCACGCCTCTTTGTAGAAACGAGAAAACAGACCTCCTTTAGCCCTAATAGCCTCCAAACTTCAAACTAATAATGAGAATGCAAGAAGTAAATACCTATCATTCATCACTTGGTGCGACCCCCGCGTCGGTTATGCTTTGCTCCCCTTTTTGTTCGCAAGGAGAGGGTGGAAGCGTAGTGGCCGATTCCGTGCAGACTCATCAAGAGGGCACTGCAAATACGGTTATTGAGGAGGAGGCAGAGGTAAGGAGAAGCCGCAATAGTTATCGCCATCAAAGAGTAGAAGTCGACACTCTACCGCCCGACCCACGAGAGATGAAGCCCTTCGCTCCAGGCACACCGCTCACGATGAAACCCGAAATACTTGAGGGCGACTATTGGAAGGATGGATTGGTGCATCTGCAAAAGGGTGCCTTCATGCAAGAACTCGACAGCGTGTGTGGTCCCATTCCAGACTCGTGTAGAGCACTCATTAAGCCACAAGGCATGGCAGGAGATCCCGTTCCTTATCTCTTTCGAACGGATAGTTTGGTCACTATTGTGCTGATGGTGAGTTTCTTCCTTGTGGTGTGGGTAATCTCGCGTTCTCGCCACTATCTGCGAGAGCAAGTGAAGGATTTCTTTCATCATCGACAACGCGAAAATCTTTTTGCACAGCGCACGCAGACAGAACTTCGAGGACAAGTATTCCTCATCTTTCAGACCTGTTTCGTGCTCGGTGTACTCTTTTTCGACTATACGCAGGAGTTTCAAGTGGAGGTGTTCAACCAAGTGTCGCCCTACCTTATACTAGCTACGAGTGTGGCCATCTTCTGTTTATATTATGTGCTCAAGATAGGAACCTACTCCGTGGTGAACAATATCTTTTTCGACCGACGACAATGTGAACAATGGAATGGAGCTTACCTTCTATGTGTGCTCGCTTTAGGGCTCGTTTTAGTGCCTCTAGCGCTACTCGTGGTGTACTTCGATATGAACTTTCGAAACACGACCATACTCTTTATTTGCTTCCTCATAGTTGACAAAATGCTACTCTGCTATAAGTGCTCACGCATATTTTTCAGCTACCCCCTCGGTTGGGTGCATCTTTTTTTGTACTTTTGCACACTCGAAATAGCACCTATATTTATGTTGTTCCGCGTACAGACGTATGTAAACAACTTATTATTGACAATTAACTAATCCCATACAACCCCAGAGCGGTAACCACAAAGAACGCCGCCATCCGCTGAACTAAAAAGTAGCATGATCAAGAAGATTCTTGTTTCGCAGCCGAAACCTACTTCCGAAAAGTCTCCCTACTTCGAGATTGAAAACAAGTACAACGTAAACTTTACGTTCCATCCCTTTATTAAGATAGAGGGGCTCTCAGCCCGTGAGTTCCGTCAGCAAAAGATTCAGATACTCGACTTCTCAGCCATTGTGTTCACGTCTCGCCACTCCGTAGATTTTTTCTTTACTCTCTGTAAGGAAATGCGCGTAGAGTTGCCTGAAGATATGAAATACTTTGCACTTTCTGAAGTCGTGGCGCTCTACATTCAAAAGTATATTCAGTATCGCAAGCGCAAAGTGTTCTTTGGCAACACAGGGCATTGGCCCGACCTCGTCACGGTAATGGCAAAGCATAAAACGGAAAACTATTTGGTACCCCTCTCTGACGTACACAATGACGACATTGCCCACATGCTCGATGCCAAGAAACTCAAGCATCAGGAATGTGTGATGTATCGTACCGTGAGTGATGATTATCCTAAGGATGAGCCGTTCGACTTCGATATGATAGTGCTTTTCACTCCAGCAGGTGTAAAGTCGCTCCTCGAAAATTTCCCCGATTTCAAACAAGGAGAAATTCGCCTCGCATGTTTCGGTAAAGTGACGCAGGCTGCCATTGAAGAAGCTTCGCTGCGATGCGACCTCTCCGCTCCCACGGTGAAAGCGCGATCCATGACGGCTGCCATCGAAATGTATTTGCAGGAGAACAACAAGTAACAGAATATCACTTATTCATACTCGCATAAAAAGGTAAAAGTTGAGCAATCTCTTGCTTACAACTTTTACCTTTTATATTTTTGCATAAGCGCCTTTTTTAGGAAGTATAGACGCTCCTCTCTCTTCCTCTTTAGAGACACTATGCACATACAAGTAATAATATAGGTGGTGAGGAATAGGATTACCATCCATCCCGTCCACATACAATGCCAGTCTATGCCCAGATTCACTTTTCGAAAAGCCGAACATATTTGTTTGAAGAGCGAAATAGAAAATCTCTTCAGTGCAGGAAGCACCTCTATGAGTGCCTTCCCTCTGCGTGCTACTTATCGCAAGCTAACCTATGCTGGACAAGGCCCGCACGTAAAGGTACTTCTAAGTGTCTCTAAGCGCCATCTTCATCATGCAGTAGATCGCAATCGTGCGAAGCGTCAGATTCGAGAAGCCTATCGTCTGCAGAAGCATCTCCTTACTGAAGCTATTCCTGCCGATATGGCAATCAATGTGGCCTTCATCTGGTTGGCCGATCATTCCATGTCCTCCAAACTCGTCTCTGCGCGTATGAACCAAATATTGCAGCGTATTCGTCAGAACGTCGTAGCCGAAGTGGAGCAGACAAGCATCTCTCAGACAAACGTTTCCGCCACGGCAGACACCGTAACCGATTCCCCTTCTTCCTTATGCTGACCCGTATTCTCATACTTCCCATTCGCTTTTATCAGCGTTTTATCTCGCCCATGCTGCCGCCCGCATGTCGCTTTACGCCCACATGCTCGCAATATGCCATAGAGGCTCTGCAAAAGCATGGTCCTATCAAGGGACTATACTTGGCCATACGGCGCATATTGCGTTGTCGTCCAGGAGGGGGGAGTGGCTACGATCCCGTGCCCTAAAGGAAGAAGTATTGAAAAGGGGTAAAGTACCTCTCTTTTAAGCACACACCACACCTATATATATAAATACGCGCGCACGAGGCAAAATCACCTCGTTATGCGTTCAAAATCAGTCTATCCTATCGGTCTTTATCCATAGAGTCTAACGGTCTTCATCGTTAGCACTTATCGGTCTTCATCGTTAGCACCTATCGGTCTTCATCGTTAGAGTACTAAGATTTAGGTCGTAGAAACAGCTTAATCTTCATCGTCAAAACAACCTTCCGGAAGGCCTAAATAATCCACGATGAGGCGAGTTTTCTCTAAAGAAAGTCGTTTCCTTATCTCGCGGGCATGTGGTTGGGAATACTCATCTTAATTTCCTCATCATACAATTGGGAATATCCGCTGACTCATGATAATGCAAGAAAGTAGAAGATAAAGAAAAAAGCAGTGTCATATAGACACTGCTTGGGGAAAAAAGAGCCCTGCTGAAAAATGGGGATGGAGCAAGCAGGGCTCAGGGGAAGGGGAAATAAGTTGTTCCACTCCGATTCGAACGGGGACTGAGAGAACCAAAAACTCTAGTGCTGCCATTACACCATGGAACAATCCTTAATTAAAGAGCAACTCATCTGAATTGCGCTGCAAAGATAGAAATTAAAACATTAATAAGCAAGAGTTTTGCCAAAAATCTTCACAAATCTGCTTGAAATACGTATGTATCCAGTCATATCTTAGTTGTCTCGTCGATTATTTCCCCTCATATAGTGAGATTTCATGTCGAGAAACTTGTCGCCCTATAGTCGTACGATCGTGGTCTTTCCTACTTGTCGCGCACCTTTAATGAGAAAAGCTTTGTTTGTGGTGGATTCCTTCCAATCTTCTAACTTCTTGATAATCTTGCGTTTTAGTATATTGCCTACAACTTTTTTCCAGCTAAATAGCAGGTTGTTTGCAACTTTTTTCCAAGATTCTGCGGGTAATCTTGCAACTTTTTGCCAACAAATCTATAGTAATTATGCAACTTTTTGCCAGAGGATGCATGAATGTTCCCCCTCCTTATTGCGTTCTAAAGCGAATGGGAAGTTTGAAGAGGGAGCGTACGGGGCGACCACCTTGTTTAGCGGGGAAGAATTTCTTTAGTTTCTTGATAGTCGCAACGACGGCAGCATCACATTCGGGAGAAAGGGTACGCTCTATCTTAATATCTCCGATGGTGCCATCCTTCTCTACTACGAAGCTGGCTAAGACTATGCCCTGAATGCGATCTTCCATAGCTTTGACTGGGTATAATAGATGGGCGCTAATGTCTTGTAGTAGCGCTGTGCTGCCTCCTGGATACTGGGCCATTTCTTCGGCCACGGCGTAAATGGTTCTATCGTTATCGGCTTGAGTGGAAGATTCAGTTCTACGGATTTGCATCTCCGTGGTGTCGCCTTTAAACACGTATTCGTAGAGCACTTCGCCTGTGTCGGCGCGGTAGAGGTAGAGCTTTTGCGGAATGAGGATAATCTGGTTTACATCGAGAGTGGACAGGCTGTCTGCGATGCTCACCACGAGCAGTGCTTTCGTGGGGCCAGTCTCTATCATGTAAGCTAAATCCTCGGGAATTTGGGGTGTAGAGAAGTTGAAATCTCGCTTGATTTCATCATAAGAGAATTGTGAATCGGTGATTTGAAATGTGAGGAATCGCTTGGCGGGGTTGTAGAGTTTGAATGTGAAGTTTTGTTTCTCTAAATCGTATTGAGCATTGAAGTCTGCCTCGATGTAATAATCGTGCTCAAGCAGACAGGTTCGTTCTCGCTCAAGAGCCTCCAGCATGTCCTTGTATTCCTTGCTTTTCATGTACACTTCCTTTTTCAGCGGAGTGTTCACCTCGTCTTCTAATGAGTAGTGTGTGATGACATCCTTCTCAATGAGATTTTCCACCTCTCCCCACGAAGTCTCGTCTACGGGCACGGTTCCATCGTCGTTCCTCTCTGTGGCACAATTGGGCATAAGCAATCCCTCCGTACTGATGGAGGCTCCATTCATCGCCTTCTGTAGTTGTTGTATGGGGGTGAGTGTGTAAGTTCTTTCCTTGACAATGGTAGGAGCCTTGGAGATGGTGGCTCTGTGTGCAGGCTTAACTTTGTTTCTGTTTTGAGCAAAAGAGACGCTCACCGTGAGGGAGAGGATGAAGATAAGGAGATTTTTTAGATGTTTCATGGTGGATGGGGGTGAATGATTATGATGCAAAGGTAAGGAACGCTTTCTTGTTTTGCAAAAAAAAGATAGATTCTTTACGGAGAGAAACAAAAAAGGCAACCCACACAGGGGTCGCCTTCAATATCGCGTTTTCGGGAAGGAATACTTTTACTTCACCTCTTTAATTAGATAAATCTGGGTGGGTAAGTGGTCGGAGTAGCCGTTGAGCCATACACCGCCAGCGTGGGTGCGAAGGGGAGAACCCTTATACTTTCCTTCTTGCTGGAAAAGGTAGTCGCGCATGAATATGGCGTGCTGATAGTACTTCAGCGTGGAGCGATCATTGCCTACGAGATTGCCACTCATTACGATTTGGTCGAAGAGATTCCATTTGCCGTTGTAGAGCAGGGTGCCTTGTCCTACCTTGTAGAGCGTGTTGTACCAAGGGTTGTACATATCGGTAGCGCCAGAGATTTTCTTCTCTTCGCTCTTGCAGCCAAGTTGTTCAGTCATACTCTTATTGCCCGGGTCGTCGTTCATATCACCCATGATGACCACTTTGGCTCCAGGCTCGCTCTTTATCAGTGCATCCTTGAGTTGTCGTACTTGCCATCCAGCACGCTGGCGCACTTCGTCGCCTGCTGCGCGCGAGGGCCAGTGGTTGACGATGAAGAACATCTTCTCGCCTGCCAAGCGGCCTTCCATCACGAGGAATGGGCGCGTGATGTAGGTGGTGTCGCCCTGCAGGGAATCAATGGCTTGCACCTTGCCTTGTGTGTCGATGGTGAAGCCTAGCATGGGGTCGTCGACCTTGCCTGTGGGACCATAGTTGTATTGCACGGCAAAATAGCGTTCGAGGCTGAAAAATTTAGGATTGTAGAAGAAGGCACACTCTATGCCACGGCGGTCGTAACTGGGAATGTCTACGTACTTGTAGCCGCGCTTAGCTAGGGAGGGCTGTTTTAATAGGTCGTCGAGCACATTGGAGTTTTCGATTTCAGATACACCAATCACGGCTGCGCCCATAGGGAGCTTGTCTGTGCAGAGTTCACTGAGCACGCGGCTCATGTTGTGGAGCTTAGCTTCATACTTCATCTTGCCCCACTTCTGTGTACCAGTGGGCAGATACTCGTAGTCGTTCTTGCCTGCATCGTGGATGGTGTCGAAGAGATTTTCAAGGTTGTAGAAGGCCACACCATAGAGGGCGTAGCGCTTCTGCTGTTGAGACTCGCCGCGTGTAGTAAACGAGGTGAGTGTGGTGAGCGCCAAGAGAATGAGCGCAAACGATAGAATGGATTTTCGCATACTGAAAATAGATGTGATAGTTTTTATACTGCAAATTTCTTCTTTTTTCCGTTATTAGCCAAGAATTTGTATAGTACATGTTGAAAAATTCACAGAAATGTAAAAGCTTGCCCTGTTTTTTTACGTATCTTTGCAGCGAATATAAATGTTTAAATCCGCGATAGGGCACGAAGACGAGTAGTCGAGAATCAGCTATGGATGGAGAGATTGCTCAAGAATACGCCCTAACGCAGAATACTTAATCCTCAACTTTACATGACAAAAGGTGTAAAACTTACGGCAGCTGCTTTGCTTCTGGCCACAGGTGCATGGGCACAAGCTCCGACTGACACCCTGAGCCTCGACAATTCGGACTTTACGTTTACAGAGTCGCAGCTCGATGACGACAACGATGCCTCTCAAGCAGTGTCGGCCATCGTTGGTGGTAAGAGTGATCCTTACAATTCGGAGGTAGGCTACTTGTTTAGTCCTATGCGTTTCCGTGTGCGTGGTTATGACAACATGTATAGCAACTACTACATCAATGGCCTTCAGCTCAATGACTTGGAACTTGGTCGGTTTGGCTACAGCATGATTGGTGGTATGAACGACGCTACACGTAATCAAGAGGGCGTCACTGCCTATGAATTTAATCGCTTTGGCATAGCTGGTATTGGTGGTGCAACGAATGTGAATGCTCGTGCAAGTCAGTTTGCGCAAGGCAATAAGCTCACTCTTTCTGGTTGCAATCGCAACTACGTGGCTCGTGGTATGTTTACTCACGCCACAGGACTGCTCCCCTCGGGATGGGCTTTCGCTGGATTGGTAGGCTATCGTTGGGCCAATGAAGGCGTGATTGAAGGCACGTTCTACAATTCGCTCTCTTACTTCCTTTCTGCAGAGAAGCGTTTAGGTGACAAGCATGCCCTCTCGCTCGTCACCTTCGGATCGCCTACAGAGCGCGGCCAACAGGGTGCGTCGACAGAAGAAGCCTATTGGCTTGCCAACTCCCACTATTATAACCCAAACTGGGGTTATCAGGGAGGGAAAAAGCGCAACTCTCGCGTGGTGAACGACTTTGAGCCTACTGCCATCCTTACTTGGGATTGGACGATGCGCGATAACATGAAACTCTCCACATCGGCCGGCTTTAAGTATTCCATGTATAGCTCAACGGCGCTCGGATGGAACGGTAACGCTTACGATCCGCGTCCCGACTACTACAAGAACTTACCGAGTTCTATATTTAATGTGTACGATCCTAAAATAAACGACCCCGACTTCCTCAATAGTGCGGAAGGTGCGTGGGCACTTGAAGGATGGAACAATCTCTACAACTATTGGACTTCGCATAAGGCCAATCGCCAAGTGGATTGGGATCGCATGTATGCTGTCAACCATGCAGCGGCAGAGCAGGGTGACGAAACTCTCTATTATCAAGAGCGTCGCCACAACAATCAGATGGTGGAAACTTTCAACACCATCTTCAATCACGAAATCAATCAGCACCATAAGTATGCCGTAGGCTTCCAGTACAACCGCACCAAGGGTATGCACTATAAGACTTTGGCTGATATGCTTGGTGGTTCTACCTTTACCGACTACGACAAGTTTGCTGCCAATGAGTATGGACGCAACAGCCTTGAGGCTCAGAATGACTTGAACAATCCCGACCGCAAGGTGAACGTCGACGACAAGTTTGGCTACAACTACAATATCTTCGTAGACAAGGCGCGCGCTTATGGTCTCTATCAGTATACCGAGGGCAAGTGGCAGTACAACATGCAAGCCTTTGCCGAAGGTACACTCATGCAGCGCGAAGGCTTGATGCGCAATGGTCGTGCAGCTGACAACTCTTACGGCAAGAGCGGTAAGGGTAAATTCTTGGGTGGTGGTGGACGCTTCGGCATGACATTCCGTCCTAATGGCTCGCATATTCTGAGCTTGAATTTCGGCGCAGAGAGTAATGCCCCGTTGGCACGCAACTCATTCGTGGCTCCGCGTATACAAAATGATTTTGTTAATAATTTGACCAACGAGAATATCTTCCATTCCGACCTCTCGTATCAGTTCCGCTTCGGTAATTTCTCGGGTAAGGTCAGTGGATACTATGCTCGCTTGAGCAGTGGTGTAGAGCAGACAGCTTTCTACAACGATGATGAATCGCGCTTTACCTATCTCACCATGACTGGTATCGACCGCGAGCACTATGGTGTGGAAGCCGCATTCAGCTATCAGATAACGTCTAACTTCTCTGTCAACCTCATTGGTACTTACGGCGAAGCTAAGTACGTAAACAATCCTTACGCACAAGTGGCCTATGAAGGCTCGAGCGCTGCTACGCTCCAGACTCTCAACTCTTGGACCAACCCCGTGACCAATCAAGCAGAGACCACTCCTCTCTTTGTTCTGGCAAAGGGCATGCGTGAGAGCGGAAGCCCCATGGCCGTGGTAAGCCTTGGATTCGACTACAACGTGAAGGGCTGGTTCTTTAGCGCCAACCTGAATTACTACGACCGCGTATACATCGATTTCTCAGAGTATCGTCGCTTGTCGAAGACGATTATTGCCAATCGTGGTCTATACACGCCCGCAGTAGATGCCTCAGGTAATCTTTCCTATGGCAATGTAAAGCAAACTGCGCTTGACAACTATGGTGGTATATTCTACGACCAATCAGGCAATATCGTCGATACTTACAGCCCTAAGCAAGAAAAGGCAAAGGGCGGCTTCATGCTCGACGCTTCAATCGGTAAATACATCCGCTTGAAGAACGGAAAGAGCTTGAGCATAAACCTCTCTGTACAGAACATTACCAACAACCGCAACCTCAAGACGGGTGGCTACGAACAGAATCGTTCGGATAGCTACAATACCGGATATGACAAAGCTTATGTATTCTCGAAAAATTCGAAATACTACTATGCGAATGCCATCAACGGATTCTTGAATATCGGCTTCAAGTTCTAACTCTCCATTCTGTAAACGACAAACAACAATGAAACTGAAGTTTTTATCTATCATAGCAGTTGCGGCAATGGCCACTCTCTTCGGCACAACCTCGTGTATGGACGACCACGATGCGCCCAATGTCGAAGACTACATTGTGACAAGTCCCACCGATATAGGTGAGGTCAACGCAACAATACTCGATGTGAAAGCAAAGTATTGCAAGGACAATACAGAGGCAGACTACTCGCGCAACTCCTCTAACTGGCACACCAAAATCAATGAAAACGTAATCATAGAAGGCGTGGTCTGCGCAAATGATGTGAGTGGCAATCTCTATCAGACATTACTCATTCGTAATATCGACAACAGTAAGCCTGCCTCGGATCCTGCTCACGACCAAAGCATCATCCTCGCCGTGCGTAGTACCTCGCTCTATCCTTACTTCCGTCTAGGACAGCGCGTTAAGATTAATTTGAAGGGACTCTACGTGGGCGTATATAGCAAGACACCGCGTATTGGTATGCCTTACAAGACATCGTCGAACAATATTAACCTCGGCCCGATGGACTTCAATATGCTGAAGACCAACGCTCAAATTGTGGGTAAGCCCGATACAAACGCTCCAGAGCTTGTCCCCGTAGATAAGAGTGACGCTGCCGGATGTGCATGGCTCCGCGCTTCGGCTAACAAGACGTATGAGAACACACCGATGCTCGCCACCGTGCGCGGCACCATTAAGCAAGCTTCGACTGAACCAGAGAAAGGCACAGCTAAAGGAGTAGAAGGCCTCACGGAGACACTCTCTGCCAATGGCAAGAAGATTCTTGGTCCGTATGAACTCCACGATGACGGCTATGGTGTAGATCGCGATCTTGATCTCGGCAATGGCTCTACCGTAGCCGTTCGTACTTCTACTAAAAATCGCGTGTCGTTCCTCGAACTGCCCGATAATGCTCGTTCTTTCACCGGTATCTTAAGTTACTATAGTAACTGGCAGATTCAGCTTCGCGACATCGATGACATGTCGGCCAACTAAAATCCTCTTCCTTTATAATATTTTAAGCAAACACATAACATTATGAATAAGTATATTCTCTGTCTTGCAGCCGCCCTCTCGCTGGGCGCATTTACTGCTTGCGAAGACGTGCCCGCTCCTTACGGTATCAACAATTCGGGCAATAATAATGGTGGCGATAATAATGGTGGTAATACGGGCGAAACCAAGACCATCTTCGCAGCTAGCTTCGATACAGGTGCTGATGACTTTACTTTCCAAAACGTAACACTTGGCGAAGGTCTCACTTACGTATGGAAGCAGGATTCCTACAACGGCAAGGGTTATCTTAAAGCTTCAGCTTATGCCAACAACAAGAGCAATCCTAGCGAAGCATGGGCAGTATCACCTGCAATCAATCTCAGCGATTGCACCGAGGCTACGCTCAACTTCCGCCAGGCTATTAACAAGATAACTCCGGGTATTCCCGCTGAGATGTATTCCGTATGGGCATCGACCGACTATGCAGGCGATGTAAATACTGCCACATGGACACAGCTCAATGTGCCTTCTTTCCCCGAAGGTAATAGCTGGGCATTCTCCGATGCAGGTGCCATCGACTTGGCAGCTTTCTGTGGTAAGCAAAACGTGCGCATCGCTTATAAGTACACTAGTACGAGCGAAGCGTCAGGCACATGGGAAGTAGACGAATTCACCATCACTGGCAATGGCACTCCTATGAATAATGGTGGCGGTGGAACTCCCGATACTCCTGACCAGCCTTCAGCACCCACAGGCTCGAACCTCATCGCTAATGGTGGCTTTGAAAGCTGGACTGATGGCATGTGTGATGATTGGAAGTCTACTACCTCTGCAAGTAGTGCCACCATTTCACAAAGCCCTATTGCTCATTCAGGAAAGTACGCAGTCTTGGTAGCAGGCAACGAAAGCAGCAATAAGCGTCTGGGTTCTAAGGAGTACAAACTCAATCCTGGCACATACACCATCAGCATGTATGTAAAGGGTGCAGGTCAGGTGAAGTTGGGCTATGCTGTAGTAGGCGACGACGGCAAGATTGCCAATGGCGATTCCTACAATTATAGCAACTATGTGACAACAACGGACGAATGGACATTGGTCACTTATGAGTTCACGCTCGAAGCCGCTACGACAGTCAACTTCGTAGTAATGAATCCCAAAACTTCAAAGTACGCAACTACATCTGATAAGTTGATCGACGATTTCTCAGTAGTTACTTCAAATGGTGGCATCGCAGCTTCTGCCATCCATCGTGTAAGAAAGTAAAGTTGCAGATAGAATAGCACTCCTATCTATTATTACAATATCACAGGTGCTTGGGAAGTACTCATCCGTGCGTGCTCCTCAAGCACCTATCTTTTCGCTCATGAACACAATAAATAATAAATATATTCAGACTATCGCAAGCAAGTTCCTGTTCGGTGTAGCCCTACTTTTTGCGTTACTTTCTCTCCACTCTTGCGGTGAAGACCATGTATGGGATAAGCCCGATACGGGCGGTAGTGGCTTTTACCCCACATCGAGCTTTACTGCTCGTATGGAGACACCCCGCGTGCTCACCGATGGATCGACCGTATTGATAGACCACTCCACGACGGTCAATGGCAAGAACGTTGTCACTTACGAACTCGAGTATGATAAAGAAAAACTCCACTCTCGCTGGGTAGCTTTCCGCTTCGATGGCAACACGCGTGGCAAAAGCACGGGGCGTGTCGGTGAATTTCAAGATGACCCAAGTCTAAGTTCTACTTATCAAATTGGATCCTATGGTTTTGGCGGTTCTTATAATCGTGGACACCTCTGCGCATCGGAAGATCGCGTTTATAGTACCACGGCCAATAAGCAGACCTTTTACATGACCAATATGTCGCCGCAACTTAGCTCATTCAATCAAGGTTTTTGGATTACACTCGAAGGGCTCGTGCAGAAGTTAGGTCGTAATAAAGACTTTGCTGATACACTCTATGTAGTGAAAGGTGGTACAATTCGTAACGACCAAATCCTAGGATATGTATCACGTTCAGGTGGTAAGAAAGTCGCAGTGCCTAAATACTATTATATGGCTTTGCTCAAAGTGAAGAACGGCACTTACTCTTCCATCGCTTTTTGGATGGAACATAAGGAGTATGGATATGTTTTTGAACATCAAGCTCCATTGAGTGAGATTAAATCATGTGCCATCTCTGTCAATCAACTCGAAGCGCTTACAGGCATCGATTTCTTTCCGAATCTTCCAGATAGGGCAGAAGAACTTGTAGAAAGTTCTTGCTTGCCTGGAACCTGGGGCATGTAATGTCTTGAATAGGAGATTTCTTACTCCCAATCAGAAGTTTTAGGTCAGTAAATCTTTGCATATATGCAGTAATTCGCACAAAAATCAAAGAAACGTGCAATAAAACGTATCTTTTTGGTGCAAAAGTTTGTCAGTATTAGGAATAAGCATTACTTTTGCACGCAGAAACAAAGCGAAAGCACATAAATCATTAATTCAAAATAAGAAACTATGTCTGATATTGAAGCAAAAGTAAAGGCTATCATCGTTGACAAGCTCAGCGTTGACGAATCTGAAGTTAAGAACGAAGCAAGCTTCGCTAACGACCTCGGTGCTGACTCTCTCGACCTCGTAGAACTCATCATGGAGTTTGAGAAGGAATTCGGAATCACTATCCCTGACGATCAGTCAGAGAAGATTTCTACCGTAGGTGACGCTATCGCTTACATCGAGGAGAACGTCAACAAGTAATTAGCTTGTCTACGACAACCTCACACAACACATTTAACGTTTAACGTTACGCGTCAGCGTCGCCTCCCGCATGGGTCGGTGGCAAGGATGTTGTACGTTAAACGTTAATTGTTTTTGGAGCCCCTTTGTGCTCCGCTTTCCTTCAATTCACCTTATTTATTTCATCTCGTAGCTTAGCTGCAGCGTGCATTTATTTGTGGGCGTCTGCTCTGTCAGAAGGCGTTGCCGCGTTAGTTAGTAGATTAGTGAGTACCATCAGAATCGGCCTCTAAGCAAGGCTGCGTGCGTGCTAATCTACTAAAGGTTGTGCCTCTCCCCGCTGCGTCCTCCCTCTCAGTGATTCGAAAGCCGTAAAATTGTGCTTTTCGAGGAACATTAAGGAACTATGGCATGCGTAAGCAGCGAAGTAACGATACACACATCTTACACACATTATGGAACTCAAAAGAGTAGTAGTGACTGGCCTTGGCGCCCTCACCCCCGTAGGTAACACTGTACCCGAAACTTGGGAAAACATTAAGAACGGCGTAAGCGGCGCCGGCCCTATCACCCATTTCGATGCTTCAAAGTTTAAGACTCAGTTCGCTTGCGAAGTAAAAGGCTTCAAGGCAACCGACTTTATCGACCGCAAGGAAGCTCGCAAGATGGACCTCTACGAGCAGTACGCTCTTGTGGCAGCAATGGAAGCTATCAAGGACAGCGGTTGGGATCTTGAGACGATCGATAAGAATCGTATCGGCGTGGTGCTCGGCGTAGGTATTGGCGGTATTCACACCTTTGAAGAAGAAGCTGGCTACTATGCTCTCAACAAGGAGAACGGCCCCAAGTTCAACCCCTTCTTCATCCCCAAGATGATTGCCGACATCGCAGCAGGTCAGATCTCTATCCAGTACGGCTTCCACGGTCCTAACTATACCACTACTTCAGCTTGTGCTTCTTCCACGAACGCTTTGGCCGATGCCTTCAACCTCATCCGCCTCGGTAAGGCTGATGCGATGGTAACAGGTGGCGCAGAAGCAGCTATCTGGCCCTGTGGCGTAGGTGGCTTCAACGCAATGCACGCACTCTCTACTCGCAACGACGATCCTACCCACGCTTCACGTCCCTTCAGCAAGAGCCGCGATGGCTTCATCATGGGCGAAGGTGCAGGTATCCTTATCCTTGAAGAGCTCGAGCACGCCAAGGCACGTGGTGCGAAGATCTACTGCGAGATTGCAGGTGCTGGTATGTCGGCCGATGCTCACCACATCACCGCTTCTCACCCCGAGGGCCTTGGTGCCAACCTCGTGATGAAGGCTGCCCTTGAAGATGCAGAAATGCAGCCTGAAGACATCGACTACATCAACGTACACGGCACATCTACCCCTGTGGGCGATATCTCAGAGGTAAAGGCCATCACCAAGCTCTTTGGCAAGCACGCTTATGAGCTCAACATCTCTTCTACCAAGAGTATGACGGGTCACCTTCTCGGTGCTGCAGGTGCTGTAGAGGCCATCTTCTGCTGCCTCTCTGTAAAGAACGACATCGTGCCTCCTACGATCAACCACGAGGACGACGATCGCGACGAGAACATCGACTACAACCTCAACTTCACCTTCAACAAGGCACAGAAGCGCACCGTACGTGCTGCTTTGAGCAACACCTTCGGCTTCGGTGGTCACAATGCCTGCTGCATTGTGAAGAAGTATGAGGCATAATCTCACGTCTGCTATATTATCCATCTTATACAGCCCCTTCCTCATCCCCTCTCCCGTGATGGGAAAAGGATGGGGGAGGGGCTGTCGTGATGGACAATTCTTCTACCCCTTTTTATTATGATACTCAATCTTTTAGACCGGATGAAACTCCCGTTTCGCAAGAACAAGGAGTTCCTTTCGGCCCTTTATGATATATTGGGCTTCTATCCTCACAACATAGAACTCTACCGTGTGGCTTTCTCGCATAAGTCGCTCGGCTACCGCAAGGATGGTGGTTCCAGTGCAGGTTCTTTCAAGGACCGCAAAGACCGCAAGGGTGGTCCCGCTCAGCGCGACCGCCGACAAGATCGCAAATCGCGTCTTGATACGCCTGTACGTCCGCTCAACAACGAACGTTTAGAATATCTCGGCGATGCCGTCATCGAGAGCATTGTGAGCGATATCCTTTTCCGTCATTTCCCCACAAAGCGTGAAGGGTTTCTCACTTCCACACGTTCCAAGATTGTGCAGCGCGAGTCGCTCAATCGGTTGGCTACGCAGATGGGGTTAGAAAAACTCATCATCGCTGCCCAAGGCACACACATGAGCCACACCAACATTGGCGGCAATGCTTTCGAAGCTCTTATGGGAGCTATCTATCTCGATCGTGGGTATAAAACGTGTCATTGGTTCCTTTCCAATCGCATTATCGGTACGTATATTGACCTCGACAATGTGGCCCAGAAGGAAGTAAACTTTAAGAGCAAACTCTTAGAGTGGGCGCAGAAGAATCGTATCAATACGAAGTTCAATGACCAGAGCGATGGCGAGCGTGGTTTCCATTCCTCCATCGTGCTTGAAGGCATCACGATCGGTCGCGGAAGTGGCCGTTCGAAGAAAGAAAGCCAGCAGGAAGCTGCCAAGGAAGCCCTCACCCGCATGCGCCGTGAGCCTAAGACGTACGATAGTATTTTCCGTAGCAAGGAGAAGCGTACTGCGATGGAGGCGGAAGAAAGTTTCGCGCTGCCTAAGATTGATGAGATAGAAGATAATTTCAAGTCTGCTAATTCTCGTCGGGGTGGCAAACCCATATTAGCCGATGCCCCCGTGATGGAAGAGAAGAAGCAGCGTCAGCGTTCCGACTCCGACGAAGCTTATGATAAAGCCTACGATGCTGCGGCTAATTATGAAGTAATCGACACTCCGCCCGCAGAGCCTCAGCGTACGTTGTCAGACTATGAAGCAATGGGCATTCCCGCTCCTCCCCAGGAAAACGAACTCTTGGAGGCAGATGAAAAACTGCGCAAGAAGCGCACACGTAATCGTGGAGCGAAAACCCTCGGTGATGCCGTGAAAGGTCAAGAAAAGGGTGCTTCTTCGGCCGAAGAGAAAGTAGCACGCCGCGAAGCTGAGCGTATGGCTGAGGTAGAGCGCCAGCGTGCCAAGGCAGAGCGTAAGCGCCAGGAGGCGGAAGCTGCTCGTGAGAAGGAAATTGCTGCTGAGGCCGAGCGTGTGGCTCGTGAAAAGGCAGAGAGCAAAGCCAAGGCTGCAAAGGCAAAAGCTGATGCTGAGCGCAAAGCTCGTGAAGAAGAGCACAAGGCGCGTCTTGAAGCCGAGGAACTCGACCTTTTTAGTCAAGCTGAGGCTGCTAACGCATTGATGGTCAAGGGAAAGACCATCAGCAAGCCCGAAAAGCCTGTAGTAAAGTCCAAGAAAGCGGCACCGAAAGCAGAGAAACCAGCTCTCGCTTCGTTGCTTCAAGCCGTGGCTGAGCATATAGAGGAAACCGATGCGGAGACTCCTATATCTCTATCCGAACCGGCTCTCTCGCCCGAATCAGTCAAGACTCCCAAGCAGTCTGAAACCATGACTCCTAAGCCCGTGGCACAGTTGACACCTTCAGACGAAGAGGTCAACGAGAATATTATTGCTTCTGAAGCCGCCAACGTTACTCCCGAGGTGGTCGACTCTGTGAGTGCTGCTATTGCCGACGAGACCTTTGATGATGCGCAGTCTGTCATCGACGCTGATAACGATGCTACAGAATCCGCCATGGAATATGCGCATGAGGCAGCCAAGTCTGTAGAAGGGCTTCAAAGATTTGTTGAAGAGGAGAATATGGAATCGCCTTTTGCTCCTGACGACTTAGAACGTGCAATTCAGGCATTTGCTCAAGACGTCGTGACCGCTGATGAGGCTCCCACCACTCTTTCTGTTCCAGCGAATACTACGGAACCTGCGGCAGACAAAGCTGCCAAGGAAACTCCAATCGCTCACGAGGCCGAATCGGCTGCACCTGTTTCTACTACAACAAGTCAAGCGCCTATCTCTGCCGTAGAAGCAGAGGAAGCAAGCGAAACTAGCTCTTGCAATTTGCCGCCGATATCCTTCGATGAAATAGTGTTCTCCACCGAGCACGATGAGCATCTCGGAGAATACTCTGCTACCACAGATACCGACCCCGCTGCTCGTCAACACAAGCAGAATCGTCGTCGCCGTCGTCCTAACGGACAGAAGCCTTCGTCCGAAGTTCGCAAGGAACTTGAAGAAGGAAAGCCTACTGCTGCAGGAGGAAAAAAGGATGGTGAAGATGGTCGAAAGCCTCGTCCGCATCGTCCCCGCCGTCGTAAACCAAACGATAAGGGTAGCAAGTCCGCTACGGAATAATTTTCTGATATAATACATCTTCAGCCCTACTCCTTGGAGTGGGGCTGAAGTGTTTAAGGAGGGAAGAGCTCGCGTAGGATATTTTTATATTTGAATGCTATTGCCTTTGTCGTGATGCAAAGTTCCTTCCTCTCTGCTCAAAGGAGTGTATAAGTTGCATACTTTTCCCCACACTAACTCCACCTTCTGCGTGTATACATGCACACATTACCTCCTCCCACAAAAAAGCATGGAGACCAAACAGTCCTTTGAACGTTTGGTCTCCATGTTTTCTTCAAGCGTACTGAAAGGAGTATTTCAGAAACGCTAGATCTCTACCATCAGTTAGCGAATCAACTTTTCTCCGTTTCCGTTGATGTAAACGCCATGTTGTAGGGGTTGATGCAACTGTCTTCCCTGAAGGTCGTAATAGACGTTGGAAGAAACGGCAGAAGAGGTGTTGACATTGTTGATGGACGTTAAGATGTTGAGTTTCTCAAATGTCCAGATGCTGGCACCCCATGCAATGGGCTTGAGAATGACGTTGTTGTCCCAGCTGCTAGCATTGACATACCAACTATAATCACCAGAGGCAGAGATGATGCGGACGCCCGTCTTGCCTTCGTCGCAAGTGTGCTGGTCGAGCTTCCATGAATATTCCTTGCCCAAGAGGATGTTCTTGGTTTCAGCATCGGAGGCCGGATAAGCCGGTTGGTCACCCACCTTGCTGAAGATGCTCACCGTGCCATCGGCATTCTTGCGGATGCGCCATTGGTAGGCATCGGTGTTTTCGCTCATCGTGCGGGGCTGTACCGTGTTGGAAGTGGAAGCCATGGCCAGATAGTTGGTGAAATAGGCGTTACGCAAGTTATAGTAGTAACCTTCATCCAGCGCGTCAAGCACAGAGGTGCGCGGCATGGCCACAAACTGCGCGTAGAGTGCGAGGAATTTGTCGTATTCGCTGCGCGAAACAGCGCCCTTGCCAATCAGCGCCTTAGCTGGTGTGATGATTTCGTTGCTGAGCAGACTGAGAGCCGCTTCTGTCGGTTCGCCCATCTCGCCCTGTTTCGTGTTGCGCAAAATGCTTTCACATTTCCCAACGAGGTGATTGAGCATAAAGGTGAAGTCTTTCACCTCCACAATGCGCCATGTGCCTTGATAGCAGAGTGCAGCGTCAGTGCCGCTCTTGGCATAGCCTGTGCAGTCGGCCGTGAGGTATTTGTCGCTAGAAGATATGTTGAGCACGGCAGGAATGTAGGTGTATTGTCCGCTGGCTTTGGTGGCGAGCGCAATTTTTATCACACTGCCGTTTGCCGTCAGCGTCATGTTCTCGGCATTGCTTGTCGGCATGGTCAAAGCCTTGCCCGTGAGCACGTTCTTCACCTTATAGCCGCCCGTTGTGGCTTCAAACTGCCAGATTTCTTCCGGTTCATATTGCTTCGTATAGTGGAAGCGCACGTTGTTCTCGCTGGCATAGAGCGAAGAACCCTCATACTTTGCTTTGTAATAAGTGGAAGCAGAGAGAATCTGATAGTATTTTCCCTCTTCCGGCATCGTGATGTCTGCCTTCTTGTATTGGCTAACAGATGCTGTCAGGGCAGCGAGTTTGTCAGCATTCTCCATGTCGCCCTTCAAATTGCTGAGCGCCTCTGTCAGTGCTGTTTTCTTGTCGGCAGCAGGCAGACCAACGTAATCGCCGGCAGCGGCAATGATACCCTCAGCTTCTTCAATGGCCGTTTGCGCCGCAGTCAGTTCGGGCTTTTCGAAATAGTGAGTGGCATACGTCACGCCCATTTCATCGAGTACGCTGCGCTGCGTCTGAAGGCGCATATAAAAGCTCATCCAGTTTTTCTTGTCAGTCGGCAACCATCCCGTTTCAGAGAGCGCCAAGAGGCGCGGGAAGAGCTGGTATTCGAGTTCTATACTGTCGTTGCACGTTTCAGTCCACATATTTCCCTGAACGCCCAAACAAAAGTCTTCACGTCCTGAGAGCGAAGCCACGGGGTTGACATTGTAGACGGTTTCCACACTGTTGACCCAGTTGTCGCCCCATCCGCCTTGGTATTTCTCGTTAATATCTCTCTGTGCCGTCGGCGCCTGCATCATGTCGAGATAGAGCGACTGGTAAGGCACCACGATGCTCTTGAAGCCCTTGTCGGCAGCCTTGGAGCTCAAGCTGATGTTGTTCCAGGCCATGATGACGGGTTTCACCTTGTTGTCGGCATTCCAGTGTGAGAGGAGTTCATCCCAAACCACGATGTCCTTGCCATATTTCTCCTTCAGATAGAGACCCAGTTCTTCAACGAGCCACGACTGGAGTTCGTTGACGCCCGAAAGATTCTCTTCCTTCACACGGCGTAGGCAGTCGGCATTGTTGGCCCACTGGTCTGTCGGACATTCGTCGCCGCCGAGGTGGATATACTTATAAGGGAACACCTCTGCCACGTGGCCGAGCACACACTTGAGGAAGTCAACCACTTCGTCCTTGCCGATGTTGAGCACGTCTTTCGAAATACCGCCGTCGATGCGCACGCTGTAAGACTTCGAAGGATCGCAGCTCAGTTCGGGATAAGCAGCCACGGCAGCCACCATGTGTCCCGGGAGGTCGATTTCAGGAATGATTTCAATGTTGCGGTTCTTGGCATAGGCCACGATTTCGCGCAAGTCGTTGAGCGAATACCACATGCCGCGTCCATATTCTGTGTCGTCGAAGAACTTCGATGCGCCGCCTGCATTGGAGAACGAACCGGCACGCACGCTTCCCACCTCCGTCAAACGCGGATATTCAGGGATTTCAATGCGCCATCCCTGGTCGTCAGTGAGATGCCAGTGGAAACGATTCATCTTGTAAGAAGCCATCACGTCGAGCACGCGCATCACTTCTGTTTTAGAGAAGAAGTGGCGGGCCACATCGAGCATGAAACCGCGATGGCCGAGGTTGGGTTTGTCAACGATTTCCACGTAAGGCAGCGTCCATCCGTCGTTTCTCTGCAACGTCTTGCCATAAATGGCCGTCGGCAGCAACTGCTTGAGGGTTTGCAGACCATAGAAGAAACCGGTGCTGTCGGCCGAAGCGATTTCTACGCCCGAGGCGTTGATGCTCAGTCGGTAAGCCTCGTGTTCGAGCGTCTTGTCGGCCACCATAGAGATGGCGCAGGCTGCAGAAGCGGGGTTTACTTGGAGATCAATGCCCAGCGTGCGCTTGGCCTGACTAGCAAATTCGCTGGCATAGCGCAAGGGAGCTTCGCCCGTTGCCATGATACCATCGATTTTCGAGAGACTTAAAGAGCCGTCGCCCTTAGTCACACTAGCAGGGTAAGGTATCAAGGAGAGATTATTGCCCATCTTCTTAAAATCTTCTTCACTCATGAAAGTGAGCGGTTGGTTCTCATCAGATCGGTTGCTCCAGAGGCCGAGTTTCTTGCCTATTCCAGCACCGGCCCACTGGTTCATGTATACACCTTGATTTTCTTTTGGTGAAATAACGAAATCGCCAGAATAGGTGGTGTTAGTGGTAGTTTGCCAAACGAAATATTTGTTGGCGTTAGGTGTTTTCCCGGCCTTGAACATACCATTCTTCTCCGTGGTAGTGGTATAAAGCGTGAGACCCGAACGGCTTGTGAGGGTATATCCTGTTGTTTCCGACCCTTCAATTTTCCAAAATTGAGTGTTCCGTCCCATCGGCATGCCCGTAAGCACTTCTTCGCCGTCGCCCTGCGCCGTGAGCACACCTTTCCCGTTCGACATCTGAACGAGATACCATGTCACGTCGTTGCCGACGCTTACTTTCGGCTTTTCTGCCGCCCACAGTTGCGTGACTGTAAGTAGGCAGAAGAGGCATAGCAGTAATGTTTTCTTCATATAAATAAAATACTTTTTAAAATTGTTGATTATGTTGCACTTGCAAATATACTTTGAATAATTCAGACGAAGAAAAAAACTTCGGACTAATTGCCACGTGTGGCACGGTTCTTTCATTAAGAAACGCTTGTCCTTTTTTAATTTTTTGCTTGCGCTACCCGAAGCCACCCATAATTTCTACCTAACTCATTGATCTTCATGACGCAGAAAAGTGATAATAGGCATGGCCGAACTGATGAGGTATGTGTCATAAATATTTACCAAACTCCTGTATTTTTTTGCATCAAAAAAGCAAATAGTCAAATAATGAGAACAATATAAAAACCTTGAAACACAACTATTGTAGATTTACTCATTTCATCACGAAATGGGTAGGGGATACTATGTCTCTACTCTGAACTTAAATGAAAGAGCCGTGCACGTGTGGAGAAAACAAGGTGAATCAAGTATAGGGGTGATCTGAATGATGACATATAAAAGCAAAGATATAGCTTCCGTAGCACATGGTGAGCAATCTAGGAAAATCGGAAGCAGAGAATGTGTGATCGTGAATCTCTTTTCATCCTAGAAAGTGTTCCTTTTCTCTTTAAAAACGTTTGCATTTACCGATTCTAACAAAAAAATAAGGGGAAATATTGTGAGGTTAGTAAACTTTTCGCATTTTTGTAGTTTCAAGAAGTAAGCTGTCCAAGCAGCCTCTCCTTTCTTACTCATGAAGCAAAGGAGCAAGCAAGGGCAGCCGAGAACAACCTTTCAACCACCCTAAATGAAGTTTCGGATTTAGAATGCCTAGGATGTTCATTCCGTCCAAGTTAAATCTGAAAGTAGAGTAAATCATTCTCACATACCAAATATCCAACCTAATTCATAAACCATTAATATGGAACCAGTACAAGGAAAACTAGGCGTCATGTGCGTAGGCCTCGGCGCTGTAACCACCACGTTTATGACCGGTGTGCTCATGGCACGCAAGGGCTTGGCAAAGCCCATCGGTTCAATGACACAGTATGACAAGATTCGCGTAGGTCGCGGAAAGGACAAGAAATATCTTCATTACGGAGAGATTGTGCCCCTAGCCACGCTCGACGATATTGTGTTTGGCGCATGGGACGTATACCCTGCCAATGCTTACGAGAGCGCACTCAATGCGGAGGTGCTCCGCGATCGTGACATTGAGCCTGTTCGCGATGAACTCAAAGCCATTGTGCCTATGAAGGCAGCCTTCGATAAGGACTATGCCAAGCGCCTCGATGGTAACAACGTGAAAGATTGTAAGACACGTTGGGAAATGGTGGAAGCTCTGCGCGAGGATATTCGCAAGTTTAAGGCCGAAAAGGGTGTAGATCGCGTGGTCGTAATTTGGGCCGCTTCTACTGAAATCTATGTACCCGTTGACGAGCAGGTACACGGCACTCTTGCTTCGCTCGAAGCTGCTATGAAGGCCGACGATCGCGAACACGTGGCTCCCTCTATGTGCTACGCCTATGCAGCCCTAGCCGAAGGTGCTCCTTTCATCATGGGCGCTCCTAACACCACGGTAGACATTCCCGCTATGTGGGAAATGGCCGAAAAGACCAAGATGCCTATTGCCGGTAAGGACTTCAAAACAGGCCAAACTCTTGTAAAGTCGGGCTTTGCTCCTATCATTGGTACGCGCTGCCTCGGCCTAAGTGGATGGTTCTCTACCAACATCCTGGGCAACCGCGATGGTCTGGTGCTCGACGAACCAGCCAACTTCCACACAAAGGAAGTCTCGAAACTTTCTACCTTGGAAAGCATTCTCGAGGCCGACAAACAACCCGATCTCTACTCGAACTATTACCACAAGGTTCGCATTAATTACTATCCGCCCCGCAACGATAATAAGGAGGGATGGGATAACATTGATATCTTCGGATGGATGGGCTATCCCATGCAGATAAAGATCAACTTCCTTTGCCGCGACTCTATTCTTGCCGCTCCTCTGTTGCTCGACCTCGTGCTCCTTTCCGACCTCGCTGCTCGCAAGGGACGTTATGGCACGCAACGCTTCTTGAGCTTCTTCCTCAAGAGCCCTATGCACGACTATACGCAAGGTGAAGTGCCCATCAACCACCTCTTCCAACAGTATGTCATGCTCAAAAATGCAATCCGTGAAATGGGTGGCTACGAGGCTGACGAGGAAATCGACTAAAATAATATAGACTTTACATATCTCTGCTCTGGTAAGAGCCTTACCGCTCCTCTTCCGTAGCAGAAGCATTTCCACCTTAACTATGAAAAGCTTCATGCTTCGCTCCCGATGTTCGGGATGGGGCATGAGGCTTTTCATTCTCTTACAAGAATTTTATTCAGCCGATATTAGGGCTGAATGCCCTATAACCTCTAAACACTTCCAACTCCTTCCTCCCGTGAAACGAATAATCTCACTCCTCACACTCCTAATAGCCTACGTCGGCATGGCGATGGCACAGCAGACCCTCTCGGGCACGGTGGTCGACTCTAAGACGGGCGAGAAACTGCCCTTCGTCAATGTTGTGTACACAAGTGGTGGTGGCACACAGACTGACTTTGACGGACACTTCTCGCTACCTTTTCGAGCCGGACGTCTGCGCTTCTCCGTGATAGGCTACGAAACCAAAACCGTGGCAGTAAAGACTGCGGGCGATTCTTTAGTGTTTAAAATCGACGCTATGGAAAAGTCGCTCGGTACGGCAGAGGTCACGGGAAAGAAAACGAAGTATTCGCGCAAGAACAATCCCGCAGTGGAACTCATGCGCCGCGTTATCGCTGCTAAAAAAAGTAGCGACCTACACCATCACGACTATTACAGCATAGACAAATATTCGAAGATTACTTTCGCATTTAACGAGGTAACCGACAAAATCTTTGAGGAAGGGAAATTTAAAAAGTTCCCCTTCCTCAAAGACCACGTGGAGGTGTGTAACGAAACGGGAAAACTCATCCTTCCTATCTCAGTGGATGAAACAGTGACCCGCCTCATCTTCCGTCGTGAACCACGATCGGAAAAAAACATCATCCTCGGTCAGCGTTCCAATGGTGTTAACGAATTGCTCAATACGGGCGACATCGTCAATACCATGCTCAAGGACTGCTTCACCGATGTGGATATCTACAAAGACGAAGTACGCCTTTTGCAGTATCCCTTTACGAGCCCTATCTCGTCGAAAACGGCCATTAGTTTTTATCGCTACTTCATCGTCGATACGCTCATGGTAGATAATAAGGATCGTTGCATACAGGTGGACTTTACTCCCAACAATCCGCAAGACTTTGGATTTTCGGGAAGCATCTACATCATGGCCGATAGCACGTATCGTGTGCGCAAGGTTGATATGGGTATTCCCGTGCGAAGCGATGTCAACTTTGTGGATCGAATGCGTATCATCCAAGAATTTCAGCAGCTTCCTACGGGTGAACAGGTGCTCACTAAGGACAATATGCTCGTGCAACTTAAAATAGCTAAATTCTTACACAAGTTCCAGGTGAAGCGCTCTACGGAATATTCCAACTTCTCGTTCGCCCCCATTCCCGATAAGACCTTCAAGTTTAAGGGGGAAACGCTCACGGCAGCTAATGCGCAGATGCAAGACAAGGAGTTCTGGCAAGAGCACCGAGCCGATTCGCTGACCAAGAGTGAGAGTTCCATGAGTCAGCTTATTCGCAAACTCGAACAGGTGAAAGGTTTCAAGCCCGTATTGTGGATAGCGAAAGCCTTTATCGAAAATTTCGTCGAGACAAGTGTGAACCCCGATAAACCTTCCAAGGTGGATATCGGTCCTGTGAACACAATGATTACGCAAAACTTTGTGGATGGCTTACGCTTGCGCCTTTCGGCACAGACTACGGCCAACTTCAATAAACACCTCTTCTTTAGAGGGTATGCTGCTTATGGCTTCAAAGATCAAAAGTGGAAGGGAATGGGCGAGGTGACTTATTCGTTCAATAAAAAGGCTTATCTGCCCCGTGAGTTCCCGGTAAATAATCTCACGTTTAATTATTCGCGCGATGTGATGTCGCCTTCCGATAAGTTCCTTCCCACGGATAAGGATAACGTGTTTACATCGTTCAAGTGGACTACCGTAGGCCACATGATGTATTACGAAACGTACAAACTTCTTTGGGATCGTGAATGGGCCAATGGTTTGCGATTCAATATCCAAGCCCGCACATCAAAGGATTCGCCTACGGCGCGCCTTTTCTATCAGCCCATCCATCAAGGAGGTATCTCACAAGATGCTTCGCTCAATCATCCCTATATCCGCACGTACGATCTCAGTCTCGGACTTCGATTCCAGCCCGGAGTGACGTGGATTAATACCAAGCAGCGTCGTATCGCAGCTAATAATGACGCTCCTATTCTCAGTCTTAATCATACCACGGGACTCTATAACTTTGGTCGAGCTGACTATTCCTACAATCTCACCGAGGCTAGCATATATAAGCGTTTTTGGTTGGCTTCGTGGGGTAAGATGGACGTTATGATGAAAGGTGGTGTGCAGTGGAATAAAGTACCCTTCCCCTTGCTTATCATGCCAGCAGCCAACCTTTCGTATATTATGGAGGACAACACGTTCAATCTTATAGACAATATGGAATTTCTTAACGACCGCTACGTGTCGCTCATGTATTCATGGGATTTGAATGGTAAGATTCTCAACCGTATACCCTTGATTAAGAAGCTCAAGTGGCGCGAGTATATAGGTTTTAATATGCTCTGGGGCACGCTTACAAGCAAGAACAATCCTTTCTTGGAGAAGAATCAGAACGATTCGCGTTTGCTCTACTTCCCTGGCAATTGGAGCAATGAGAACTTTAAATTCCAGTCGCGTGTGATGGATCAGAAGCGTCCTTATTTTGAAGTGGTGGTGGGTATTCACAACATTTTCAAGATTTTCCACATAGAGTATGTACGTCGCCTTAACTATATCAATTCTGACACGCAGAAGTGGGGCATTCGCGGTATGTTCCGCTTGACGTTCTAAGGTTAGTTTAGAGTTTTAAGGTTATGAGGTTATAATGTTACACCTTAGCTTTAAAGCTAACTGGTGCAGCAAGTCTATACAGAGCCTATTGGGGGCGAGGCGTCGCCCCCAATAGGCTCTGAAATTTTTCAAGAAAGTATTACTCTACTCAAGTTTTCTCTAAAGAAAGTCGTTTCCTTATCTCGCGGGCATGTGGTTGGGAATACTCATCTTTATTTCGGATTTAGTATGAGCGGCATTGGGCTTTTATCGTCATTATTGGCTGCGTCTCAGCAATGCAAGCAAGCTTGATTGCTTATCGTTCTGTTCCGAAATCATCGTATGTCCATCTTGAAATGAGGATTCTTTGCTCTACCGGACGGCAGCGGTAGCTCTACCGGACGGCAGTGGTAGCTTTACCGGACGGCAGTGGTAGCTCTACCGGACGGCAGCGGTAAAGCTACCGAACGGC
>UQKO01000029.1 GCA_900541575.1 uncultured Prevotella sp. | reverse complement strand
CAATTCAAGCAAGCTTGATTGCATTCGCCTTGCACGATGATTCAGCCCGCCCTTGTTAAATGCGAATTTAAGATGAGTCTTCCCAACCACATGCCCACGAGATAAGGAAACGACTTTCTTTAGAGAAAACTTGAGCTTTTTACTTATGCAACACTGCTTAGTTTGGATGGTTACACCCATGTGACTTAGTATAAATTAATTTTTACGACTTACTTATGAGATATACTCCTTATTCCTTTTTCTTGCAAAAATACTTTGAAGGAAGAGTTCAAAAGCTACCCGTAGATGCAGGTTTTTCATGTCCTGTACGTGATGGAAGTTTGTCCCATCGAGGATGTAGTTTTTGCAATGCGGTGAGTTTTTCGCCCAACGTGCATGTATGGTCTTCGGATGTAGAGGCGCAGTTGCAGCGTGGAATGGATTTCTTTAGAAGAAGAACCATCTCGTATGATAATGTAAGCTATTTGGCTTATTTCCAGTCGGGCACGAACACGTATGCTCCGTTGTCGGAAATGGCACCTTTGATAGAAGCGGCTCTCGCAGTATCAGGTGTAAAGGGCGTTGTGCTTGCTACGCGGCCTGATTGTCTATCTGGAGAATGGCTTGATTATTTACAATGGTTGTCATCGCGCTGTTTTGTACTCGTGGAAATTGGAGTAGAATCTGTTGATAATGAAGTTCTTCGCAGGGTGGGGCGGGGACATACCGTGGAGGATTCTGAGCGAGCTATCCATAGTCTTCGTGAACGGCATCTCCCTATTTGTCTGCATTTTATCCTAGGTTTGCCCCATGAATCACGTGAAGGTATGCTTGCTCAAGCTGCTTTTGCTAACCATAATGGTGTCGACGTGATTAAGCTGCATCAATTACAGATACTGCGTGGTTCGACGATGGCTCAAGAATATCTAGCCAGTCCCGAACGGTTTCATTTATTTCAGATGGATGAATATGTAAGTTTTGTTGCCGATTTTTTAGAACGTCTTAGTCCGACTATTGCGGTAGAACGATTTGTTTCGCAGTCGCCCAGTGATCAGTTGCTTGCTCCACGTTGGGGAGTGAAAAATGATCAAGTGACGCTTGCACTGCAAAAAGAGTTGGATCGAAGAGGTGCAGTGCAAGGTTGTCGTTACTTATGATTTGCTCTCTTCCTTATCTGAATTTATTCCCTTTGTGGTTTGATTATATGTGTCCAACTATGCGGAAGAATAATTCTATTTGAATAGTGAGCTGTAAAAAGATAGGTTGTAATAAGAAAAGAGTGTTGATATACAATGAAATATAATATGTTTTGTGGTAAAATATCTTTACAATGAAAATTGGTCAGAAAAATATTTTCTTTGCAAAATATAGTGCTAGATGTGAGATATGGCGAGATGGTGATTAGATAGAAAAGAAATGGATGAATGAAGAGAAGAAGATGATTCGAGAAAAATAGTGCTTGGTGGTGCGTTCTTCTGTAGAGTCTAGGAAACGCATCCAAACTCGTTCGCGCTGACTTATACGAACACAGATGTAACAGAACTAACAGATGTCAAGAGTTATACGAACACAGATAACACAGATAAATCTCTATCTGTGTTATCTGTGCTATCTGTGTTCAAAAATAGATAATTCTCTATTCGTGTTATTTGTGTAGTTTGTGTTCGGAAAATAGATATTACTAAAAAGTCATGAAATAACCCATTGTGGTGATATGTGTGTTCGTCAAAAGAATACTGTCTGTCATCTAGCTAGGTGTGGATTGTGAAATTATCAACAAATGTAATCAAACTGTTTGAAAATGTTGCAATTTGAATGAAGTTTTGCTAATTCTAATTGATTTTCTAGCCTTAAAAAGCCGAAATGTATTAACATTTTACACAAAACTCAGTCTTAATAATTCTTAATAGTATAAAAGAATGTGGTGTTTTGTTCGTTCGACCTATAAAAAAACTATTAAATTTGCAGACAATTCATGTACTGAACTAACGTCAATATAGCGTCCTGTTTGAGACATGTAAAACGGCTGAAAAGCCCCATCGTACCTAAGATATGACGCTCGGCATTAGGCTGTAACTCTAATTTATTGATATTCAGGCAGAACAGAATTCGCCTGTCAGCATATTTCCATAAAGTAAACAAAAAAATAAAATAATTAATCCAATTCAATGCGTATGAAAAACCGTTTTTGCAGAATCGGTAAGTCGCTGATCGGTGCGGCGTGCTTGCTTTCGACTTGCGGCATTACGTATTCTTGTTCCGATGATTACGACTTGGACGAAACTAGGCCGAGTTTCTTGGGACAGAGTATTTATGACGAGTTGAAAAACCGTCAGGATCGTAAGTTTACGACTGTAATTAGGTTGATTGACGATCTGGATTATAAGGATGTGTTGTCTAAAACGGGTAGTAAAACACTGTTCGTTGCCGACGATGATGCCTATAGCCAGTTCTTTGCAAACAACAGTTGGGGTGTCTCTCGTTATGAGGACCTCTCTAAGAGTCAAAAGAAATTGCTTCTCTATGGCTCTATGCTCGACAATGCTTATGTGCTCGAAATGCTCAGCACAATTCAGGGACCTGTGAAGAATCTCTGTCTTCGTCAGCTCTCTACATTGTCTGTGACTGACTCTGTGCCTTATTACAATTGGCAGAAACTTCCTAATAACCTGAATAATAATGATGGTCAGGCCGTTACGCCTGATAAGCGTTATTGGGATAACTATCGTAAGGAAGCAAAGGGTGGTATTTACATGGTGACGGATAAAACCACTCCCATGATGACTCACTTCCTTCAAGCTCAGATGAACGAAAAGATTATCAAGCCGAGCGATGTCTCGTTTATTCTCGGTCTTGATGGTACGAATAAGGCTTGGCATGATAGTAGCAATCGTAGCTTCATCTTCAACTCTGAAATTATAGAACCTGATGTAACCTGTATGAATGGTTACTATCATGTGCTCGATAAGGTAATGGTGCCTCCTGGAAGTATGGCTCAGATGATTTCTGATAATCCTGATACTCACTACTTTGCAGCGATGCTCGATCGCTTTAGCGCGCCTTATTATGACGGAGTCGTTACGCAAGCTTACAACCAATTGCCTGATACCAAGGTAAAGGTTGACTCCGTATTCCAAAAACTTTACATCGCCCAGCGCGGTCAGATGGGAAGTATTAGCAAAGATCCTTCTGGCGAAGGTCTTGGTAGCGATGTGTCACGTCTTTCATTCGATCCGGGATGGAATGCGTATACTGTAGCCAATTCTACAAAGGAACAGGATATGGGTGCCATGTTCATTCCTAGTGACGAGGCTATGGAGCAGTATTTCTTGCATGGTGTAGGACGCTCACTTATCCAAAACTACGCGCATAAAGAGAATACCGCAGAAAATTTGCTTGAAAACCTCTATCAGATTCCACAAAACATCATCGTGAAGTTGATTAACAACTTGATGAAGGAATCATTCAATTCAACTGTTCCTAGCAAGTATCTCTCTGTAATGAACTCCGCTCAGGATCAGATGTTTAGTCAATATGATACTGAACAGGATTTCAAGAATGCAATTAAGCAGGTAATGGTGGCTAATAATGGCGTGGTATACGTGATGAAAGATCTTATCTCGCCTCCTGACTATGCCTCTGTGTCTGGTCCTGTTCTTACTGACCAAACTACTCGTGTATTCAATGCTGTGCTTCATGCAGATGATAATAATGTGGCTAGTGATTACGGAAATGCTCCTTTGCGTAAATTCTATAGCACTTATTTGCTCGCCATGCAGTCGCACTTTACACTCTTTGTGCCTGTAGATAAGGGCTTGGCTGAATATGGTTATGTCGACCCCGTTAGCTTCAATGCCAATGTAAGAACAGCTTATAGATTCTGGTCTTTGAAGCCAAAAGAATCAGGTAAGAATAAGGGCGCTTATGTAAGTGTAGATGGTGCCGCTTATAAATACAATATCAATTCCGACTTTGTTGTGGCAGAAGCAGAGAAGGCAACTTCAGCTGCAGGCGGTATGGTTCAGATTGAAAGTAAGGCTAACGAAGTTGTCAACTCTGGTTGGGGTAAGACAAGACGCCAGATGCTTACCGATATGGTAGACCAGCACATCTTGGTTCACAATGATGGCGATGAAATGATTGATGGCAATAGAAACTACTACCTATCACGTAGTGGTGCTCCTATTCATATCTCTAAGTTAGGTACCAATATCGCTGAAGGTACTGGCATGGAGGTTGAAGGTGGCTTGCAGGTATATCTCAACAATGATGACAAAGCTGAGAACGACTTTACTTGCAAAGTAGAGAAGGGCTATGATCTTTCTCATGGCTATGGTAATGGTCATACTTTCTTCCTCGATCGTCCTATGCAGCCTACTGTATTTAATGTATACCAGGTACTCGAAAGAATGTCGAATCCCACTCTTGGTTATACGAAGTTTGCCTCTATGTGTAAGGATCTTGTCTATGGCGCAAACGAAGATTTGCTGAAAAAGATATTCCCCGAAGAATCTAAAGAGGATACTTGGAATACAGAGAAGCAAAAATATGCTATCTATGCAAGTTCTGCTACCAAGGGTGGACGATATACTGCTTCCGGTACCAATTTGATTCGTTTCTTCAACAATTATCGCTACACTATTTTCGTTCCTTCCGATGGAGCGATTGATCAGGCTATCAACGAAGGTCTTCCGACGCTCAGCACGATCGAAGCTTTCTGTAAAGAAGCCGACAATAATGTTGGTGGCAAGTTGACAGAGGAAGCCAAAGCCAAAGCTCAGGCTATGTACACTTGCTTGGTGAATTTCTTGAAATATCATTTTATTGATCAGTCTTACTTTGTTGATAAGTATACTGATCGCAAGGTAACTCTCAGCCAGTCAGCTTGTTCTGACGATGTGAAGAAGACTTTTATTCCTGTAGCTATTAAGCACGTTGCAGGTGGGCTCGAAGTGTTCGATGCTCGTTCTACTTTCGACAATGCAGGTAACGTATATAAGGACAAACATGTAAATGTGAAGACTGACAATAAGGCACTCTTTAATCAGTTTGCACGTGACTACGAAGCCGACGACAAAGCGGGTGCAGCTCGTGAAATCACGTCGTCTTCCTATGTTGTGCTTCATACATTGAAGGACAAGGATTTCTTGCTCTTTGATGCCAACCTCGAAGGCAACTTCGCTAAGCGTTGGGCTACTACAGCAGAAGCTAAAGCGTTTGTTAAGAAGTTCAGACTCAAGAAATAAAATCCGATATTATGAATAACATAAAGTTCCTATTGACGCTAGTCTTGTGCTTCTTTTGTGCTTTAGCTGCTAATGCACAGAAGCGCATTTCGGGACGTGTCTGGAGTAAGGCAGACGGTCCTATCGTGATGGCGTATGTAGTAGAGCAGGATAAGAACAACCGTAATATTACTGCTGCGCAGACTGATGCCAACGGTAACTTCTCTATGGTGGTGAAGAACCCTGCGAACAGACTGCGTATATCTTACATCGGCTACCAGACGAAGATTCTTCCCATCGGTGGCAATTCGCATTTCAATGTTGAACTCATTGATAAGAATACATTCAAAAGTGCTGAAGTCACAGTGACTCGTAAGACTCGTTCTAATGGTCTTGTGATTCCTGAAAGAGAAATCTCTACAGCTCAGCAGACGCTTGATATGGATCAAATGGCTGGTCTTTCGTTCGAGACTGCCGCCGACGCTCTCCAAGGTGAAATTGCCGGTTTGGATATTGTGTCTAACTCTGGTAACTTGGGTTCTGGTTCTACTATGCGTTTGCGTGGTGTATCCTCTATTAATGGTAGTCAGGAGCCGTTGATTGTAGTAGATGGTAACATCCTTGAAGACTACAACAACAGCGACCTCGATCTTGATAATATGGATAACGAAGAGCAGTTTGCAACACTTTTGCAGGTTGCTCCTGAAGATATCCAAAGCATCAAGGTGTTGAAGGATGCTGCAGCAACGGCTATTTGGGGTGCACGTGGTTCCAATGGTGTAATCGAAATCAACACTCGCCGTGGTGCTCGTGGAAAGACAAAGGTAAACTTCAGCTATCGTTTCTCTGGTTCTTGGCAGCCCTCAGGTATGAAAATGCTTGATGGTGACGGCTATACCATGATGATGAAGGAAGCTTACCACAATCCTCGTACGCTTACCGACGAACAGTCGAGCATCGTGGAAATCATGTACCGCCAGGACTATCCTACCTATTATTATAACTACAACAAAAATACCGATTGGTTTAAGGAAGTTACTCAGTTCGGTCAGATTCACAACTATGGTGTATCTGTATCAGGTGGTGGTGAGAAGGCACAGTTCCGTGTGTCTGGTACTTACGACCATGAAACAGGTACCATCATCAAGCAGGCTCTTGATCGCTTGACCACCCGCTTGGTATTGGACTACTATGTATCTGATCGTATCAAATTCTCTTCTAACTTCTCTTTGACTTATACGAAGAATAAGAAGAACAATCCGAATAGCATCCTTTCGCGTGCATATAGCGCCATGCCTAACATGACCGTTTATGCTTACGACAACAACGGACAGGAGACTGGCGACTATTTCATTATGCCTCCTAGAGCTGCTGGTGCTGGTCTTGATAATGCTGTGAACGCAGGACGTACTTCTTATTATTTGAATGATATGATTAGCAATGGTAACCCTGTTGCTATTGCCAACTTGGCTTGGTTGCACGAGTCGACTTATACCATTCAGCCTCAGTTCCAGTTGGAATACAAGTTCTTGGGTAAGAACGATGACGAAACTCAGTTGGATTATAAGGGTGAGGTCTATATGAATGCTTACACTTATTCTTCTGACTCTTATTCACCAGGTGCGCTTACAACAAAAACTTGGAGTGATGGTATCAACACGTTGAGCAACAGCGAAAACAAGAGCTTGGCATTCACCACTCGTCATCGCTTGTGGTTCCACCCTCATTTCGCCAATACCGACCATCAACTTCAGATGATGGCTCAGTTTGAAGTAAACACTACAACAAGCTCAAGCCAATCACACTCTACTTCGGGTGTAACTGGAGGTATCACAGATCCTACTGTGAATGGTTATCTTACGGGTGCTTCTTCAGGTACAGGTAAGGGACACAGTGCTGCTGCTTTGGCTTCTATGCACTATGCTTTCGGTTCTAAATACGTATTCGACTTCACACTCCGTGCCGATGGTAGTACACGTTTCGGTTCGGGCAATAAGTGGGGCTTCTTCCCTGGTATCTCAGGTCGTTGGAATATTTCAGATGAAGCTTTCTTCAAGCCTTTGAAGAAGGTTGTCAGCATGTTAGCTTTCTCTCCAGGTTGGGGTATCACAGGTAACTCTCCCTCAAGTGAAGGTTTGATGTACAATAAGTACGATCGCAACAACCGTAGTTATAATGGTACACAAGTCATGATTCCTAGCAACTTGAGGTTGACAGAAATCCGTTGGGAAAAGACAAAGTCTTGGAACATTGGTGTTGACTTGGGCTTGTTCGAGGATTTGATTAAGTTCAACTTGAACGTTTACAATCGTAAGACGACAGACTTGCTCAACTCTGGTGTACGTATTCCTTCTACTACTGGTTTCTCTCGTCTTGAATGGGCCAATGTAGGTGATATGGAAAATAAGGGTTGGGAACTCTATGTCAATACGCGCGAAATCCTCAAAGTGGGTAAGTTCAGTGTGAAACTTCGTGCTAACATTGCACAGAATCTCAATACCATTACTCGTATGGATGCTTCAGTATTGGCTTCTTATAATACAGATATTACTTATGCCAACGCTGAAATCCTCAAGCGTGTGCAGGTAGGTAACGCCTTGGGTGGTATCTATGGTTTTAAGTTCAAAGGTGTATATGCCTACGACTACGACCACAATGGCTACTTCCAAGACATCAATGGTGAAGCTAATCCCAAAAACAATTGGACCGACCAGTATGGCAACCCCAACACTGCTGCAGGCAACTTGGATGCTAGCAAATGGGTAAGCAACCAGAGTCAAGCTCGTCCTTGGTTGGCAACATCTACTCCTATCGTATTCGATGCCAATGGTAATGTGGTATACGATAAGAATGGTAATCCTCTTCCCATGTATTTCAACTATGGTGGTAAGAGCTACCAATTTGATGGTGGTGACGCTATCTATGAAGATATTAACCACGATGGTAATATCGATGAACTCGACGTTGTTTACTTAGGATCTTCTAATCCTAAGCTCAATGGTGGTTTCGGTGTTGACTTCCGTTATGGACGTTGGGAATTGAAGACTTCTTTCAACTTCCGTGTGGGCAACAAGATTATCAACTTGGCTCGCCTCAATGCCGAAAGTATGACAAGTAACATTAACCAGAGCGCTGCTGTGAATCACCGTTGGCGTAAGAATGGTCAGGAAACTACGATTCCTCACGCAATGAACTCTAACGTAAAGATTACTTACAACTCATTGGTAAGTGATCGCTATGTTGAGCCCGGTGACTTCCTCCGCTTCCAGTACTTCCAGATTGCCTATAGCGTGGCTCCTGAAAAGTTGAAGAAGATTGGATTCAGTTCTATGAGAATTTCTGCATCAGGTAACAACCTCATTTTCTGGTCTAAGTACTCTGGTGTAGATCCTGAACACTCAGCAGGTGGCTATAGCCCCGCTATCGACAACTCACAGACACCGCGTTCTCGCTCATTCACATTTAGTTTGAACTTTGGTTTCTAGGAGCAACTAACGAGAAGGACAAAGGATGCTGATCCTTGTCTGCATTCTTTGACCTTCTCTTTCCAATCACTCTTCCTTCGTAAGATTTAAGAGAGACACAATATGAAAAATAAGAATATATATACTAAGCTTCTTTTGGCTGGTAGCTTGTGTTTGCTGAGTGGAACGTTGACTTCGTGCAACGACTTCCTTACGATGCTTCCTACAAACCAATTGCCTGAAGAAAACTTTTGGCAGGATGAGTCCGACTTGAACAACGTTCGTGCTTCTGGCTACGACAAGTTGGCTCAGCCCTCAACCATCGAGAAGATTATTCAGTGGGGTGAACTTCGTTCGGATAACTTGACGCTGAACGCTATCTCAAATACAAACATTTCTTACTTGCAGGATGCTGTGCTTCAGCCCAACAACTCTATGTTTGATTGGTCTGCATTCTATGCGGGTATTAACTATTGCAACTTGGTGCTCGAAAAGGGTGCGGAGATGACAGTTCCTGGTAAAGAGGTCGATCCTGGCTTTACTCGTTCAGACTACAATAAGTATCTGGCCGAAATGACAGCACTCCGTTCGCTCTACTATTTCTACCTCGTAAAGTCGTTCCGCGACGTTCCTTATATCACTTCGTCTATTCGTACGGATGAGCAGGCTTTGTCTATCAAGCCCGCTGCTACTCCGGGCGTGGCTATCTTGGGCGACTGCATTGCTCAGTTAGAGGCTGTTGTTAACTATGCACCTGAGAACTATGGTGACAATAGTGAGAATAAGGGTCGCTTCACAAAGAAGAGCGTAAACGCACTGATCGCTGATATGTCGTTGTGGCGTGCTTGCATGCTTAAAGATTATATGAGCAAGGATGCGAATGCTACCTATGTGAATACCACAGATGTTGTTGCTAAGGATGACCAAGGTAATGCTACAGGCGGTTATAAGACAGCTGAAGGTATAAACGTAGACAATACTTATTGCAACGAACAGTGCACAGCGTATTTGAATAAAGCCAAGACCTATGCACAACGTGTAATTGATATTTTGCAAGAAGATCGCAATAAGCGTAATCGTGAGTCAACGAGTGCCTCGCTTTCAGATGAAGATAATCCTCAAGTGAATAAATATCCTCTTTATCTGAACGATAGAAACGCGACTACAATTACCGATGCATCTTATGTGAAGAATTTTGGTAATCAAAACTCTAACGAGAGTATCCTTGAATTGCAGTATGATGGTTCTGTGACGAAGAGTTCTTATTTCAATGATTACTACTCTTCTTACAGCAACAACTCTTTTGTACCAGGAATCATGACGTTGTCGAACACGTTGACTTCGTCAGCAAATACCAAGGATCCGACGATCGGCTTCGGTAAGACGGATTTGCGTCTCATCGAAACTTGCTACTATCCCTCTTCAGATCCTAGCAAGCCTATTAGTAAGTTTATTGCTCGTACGGTTGACACGGGAAATAGCGAGGACTTGACTTCTCAGTTAGGTTTCTCAGGAGTATCTGCTCGTACTTCAGAGTCTATGGATGCTCACTGGCCTGTTTATCGTCTGACGGATATTATGCTGATTAAGGCAGAAGCAATCGCTCGTTTGTCTATGAACAGCAAGGATGCTTCTCTGAAAGAAGGATATGAGTTGGTCAATGAAATCTTTAAGCGTAACAATCCCGCTTTGGTTACCACAGAAGAGGCTAAAACTAACACAGCCAAGAAAGACTTAGGTTGTGATCGCCTGGATGGCGATAAATACTGCACAGATAATAAAGGTAATGTCAATAAGACGGGTAGCGATCTTCTCAGTCTCATCTACAGAGAGCGCCAACGTGAGTTTATCGGTGAAGGTAAGCGTTGGTATGATTTGGTACGTCAGGCTGAGTTCTCTTATGTATCAGATAACAAGTCCACAGCCGCTGCTCTTGCTTTCGGTACTTTCAAGTCTCAAGTAACTAGTCGTCTGTCAAAGCTCCTCAGTCTTTACAATCCTATCTACGTTGAAGAACTCAAGGTAAATGGTGTTGGATATACTGAAGGTGGTAAACTTGTACAGAATCCTATTTGGGAGCGTTATACTAAAAACTAATGTAGGATATGAAAACGAGAATGTTGAAAATGAAGAAATATCCCGTATTTCTTAGCGTTTTGTTGTTGTTAGGTGTCGCTTTTGCTTTTTCTTCATGTAAGGAAAACATTAGTGAGGACGCTTATGCAATCAAGACGAAAAAGACGCTTGATGATTACCTCGTGGAAAAAGGAGAACTTTCTTCTATCAAGGCTATCTTTGATGAGGTAAAGTTAGGAATCTCTGACAATGCTTCTGTGATCAGCAGCGTATTGTCTGCTCGTGGTAATTATACTGTTTTTGCTCCGACCAATGATGCGATTGCTGCTTATATCAAGGAAGTTACCGGCGAGGAATCTACGGATCTCTCAAAGTTGACTTATGCACAAAAGCAAGCGATTGCTTTGAACTGTATCATCGATAATGGCGACAATACTGCCTACGAATTGGCTGATTTCCCTGTGAATGGTAACTTTGCTACAACGAATTTGCGCGATCGCCGTATTTTCTGTAAGCAAAATGCAGAAGGAACTTATGTTCTCAATGATGTGGCTACTATCATTGCGCAAAATATGGAAGCTTCCAATGGTATGCTTCACGAGGTTGACCATGTAATTGTGCCTTCTGATAAGTCTATTGCCGACTTGCTTAAGAGTGCTGACAACATGCGTGTGATGTCCAAACTCGTTGATGAAACTGGTTTCGCAGATTCTCTTACTTTGAAGACTACGGAAGAAGATGAGTTTGAAAAGGAACATCTTACGAATGCTGGTACGATTAAGACATCGGATGGTATCGCAGGTAAATTCAGTTACCAGAGCAAACGAGCCATTGGTTATACTGCTTTCGTAGAGCCTGATGAAGTGCTTAACGCTGATTGGGGTATTCCTATGCCTAATTATGTAGATGGTCAAATCACCAATTGGGATGAGATTCTTTCTGCTCTCAAGACAAAGTGTGAGGCTATCTATGGTACAGAAGATGCTGATAATCTGAAGAGCCCGAACAATGCGATTTATAAATTCATGGCCTATCACGTGTTGGATGGTAAGGTGGTTATGGAAGACCGCTCAGCTGTTCACCACTGGAATGAATATGGTTATAAATGTGGTGAAAACTACAAAGTGAAATCTTCAGAGAACTACAAGGTTGATGTATGGGATTATTTCCCAACGAAACTTGGCTCTTTGGTGAAAATTACTCACTTTTCTGATCAGACTCAGGGGGATCGTAACTTCTATTTGAACCGCGTCTCTGAATATAATACGACTTGGAAAGGTGGTACAGATCTTGATTTAGGCAACTACGCGTTTAAGCGTGTGCTTTATCCCAACAATGGGGAAGGTAATGGCCTTGATATTAAAGTAAGTGCCAAAAATATCGTTGGTGAAACTACTTACGTAAACGATGGTGCGAATGGTTACTATTTCCCTATCAACCATGTTATGGTAAATGGGGACGACGTGAAGAATGCTTTGAGTTCTGAACGTATGCGTATCGACTTTTCTACGCTACTTCCTGAATTACTTTCTAACGACATCCGTGGTAATAAGTACGCCTACTTCCCCCAAGGTTATTTCAAGAATATCACCCATGAAAGTACGAGTACGGAAGTGTATTACTTGCAGGAGGCTTTCAGTCTTGGTAACTTCGGTTGGAAAGACTATCAAGGTGATGAAATTATCGTAACAGGTCAGTACGACCTTGTAGTTAAATTGCCTCGTGTTCCTAAGAGCGGTACCTATGAACTTCGTATTGCAAGTTCTAATAATAAACTCCGTGGCTTTGTGCAGGTTTATCTTGGTACTTCGCCCAACAGAACAAATCCCATTGACTTACCTATCGATATGCGTGAAACGGTGGGTATGATTCCTGGTTCTCCTTGGGTTAACGATAAGGTATCTCAAGGCGATCAAGCCACTTGTCTTGAAAATGATCGTAACCTCCGTAATCAAGGTTATATGAAGGGACCGCAATATTTCCATATAAATGGTAAGGATGGTTCTGAACCCGTTCGTAACATTGAAGGTAACTCGGAAGATGCGGCAGCTTTGCGTCGTATTTTGACTGCGCAGCATTTTGACGCAAATCAGACATACTATCTACGCTTCAAGTCTGCGATCCCTGATTATTCTAACTCACAGTTGTTCCTCGACTACCTTGAACTTGTACCTTCAAGTGTATACAATGGTACAACGCCTGAGGATGTCTGGTAATATAAACAAGCACAATTTATCCTATCATGAAAATTAAATCAGTTCAAAAGGTCATGGGTGGAGTGCTTGGAGCAGCCATGCTCCTAGGCTTTACTGCATGTTCTGACGACCACTATGATATCAAGACGGGAGGTGCCGCTTCTGCTAACAACACTATTTGGCAGAATATTTCGGCCACTCCTCAGCTTGATTCTTTGGCAATGATTCTGAATCGTGTCAGAGTTTATACCAAGGAAGAGGACCAAAAGCGTACGATGACGTATGCCGAGCTCCTCAATACACCTCAGTCGTTCACTTTCTGGGCACCGCTCAATGGCACGTATAATGCCAAGCACTATCTCGACCAAATAGACGAGGTGGCAAGATTGCGCAGCGAAGGAAAAACGGATGCTGCAGACTTGTTGGAGTACAACGTAAGCCTTCAGTTCGCTCAGAACCACTTGGCACGTACCAACTTCGAGTCTCAGCAAGGCGAACAGGATGTGCGTCTTTTCAACGGCAAGCTAGTTACATATAATGTAGCTTCAGGCTTGTTCAATGGTGTAAAGCTCGATGCGAACACTCCCAACATTCCTTCTTCGAATGGTGTACTTCACATTTTGGATGGTATTTCTCCCTTTGCTTATAATATTTATGACTATATGGGAGCCAACTCTTCGAATGGTGCACCCGAAACAGAGTGTATGGACTCTGTCTATGGCAAGTTGACGGATCCTTCTATCAATAAGCGCTATTTCGATGAAGGTTCAAGTACCCCTGGTGCTATCGTTAATGGTAACATGGTATACATTGATTCTGTCTTTAGTTACACTAACGAATATTTGAATCAGTCAAACGCACAGCCCAAGAATGAGGATAGTATTTACATTGCAGTAATCCCCACAGATGCTGCGTGGAAAGCAGCAACTCCTAAGTTGAAAGAGTTGTATCAGTATAGCCGCAATTATAAGTATGGCTATAAGGGTGGTAACAGACCTACAGATGCTTTCCCCACAAAAATCAGCTATACTGAAAAGGAAGTAGATTCTTTGTGTAAATATAATGCACAGAAAGCGCTTATCACTTCGATGTATTTCTCACCGTCGATCTTCCCTCCTCGTTTCCAAAAGGAAGATGGTAAGATAGATCGTAATAAGATGGATGAGATTATACAGTATGCTTTGACGGCTGACTCCTTGATTTCTACCAATGGTAAAGTCTTTTACAATCCGAATAAGGGAGGACGTAATCCTTTGTTTGGAAATGTGGAACCTGTGAAGGCTTCTAATGGTGTAATCTTCCCTGTTAGTACGTTCGACTTGGATCCTTCTTATTCGTTTGTAGACAATAAAACGTTCGATATTACTTATGGTGGTAGCATCGGTGATGCGTTCTCTGGTGGTGTCTCTAATACGGGTAAAACGCTTTACTTGAGCGATGAAAACATCAATCCCGAACTCAAGGGAGAAGTTGAGAAGTTGGAGAACAAAGCTTATCGCTGTTTCGAATCTGACAGGAACTCACCCCTTGAAGTGTATATCCCGCTGACAGGCGTGTTTAGTACGAAGTATAAGATTAGCATTCAAGTGCTTCCCAATCGTATCAACAATGAGAAAAAACTTAGGGATCCGAAGGCTGAAGACGACGTGGAAGTGATGCCGCAGACACAATTCTTCGCACAAGTATATGATGATGCTGGTAAGCGTATTGGTAATAACGGCGATCCTGTCGACGTAAGCGACACAGAAATCAAGACTTACACATTAACCTTTGGTAAGGATAAGACGACGAAGAAAGAAATTGATTATGTCGACTTTGCTAAGTGTTACAATAGCTTGCCTTCAACCATTCAGAAGTGCTATCCTTTGTTGAAAATCTCTCTCACTAAAAAAGGTGTAACTTACAGGAATTACGAACAAGCATTGAGTATCACTAAAATTTATGTTACTCCAGTGCATGAATAGCATCAAGTTTTAGGACAAAGCCCGAATCGAATAGTCGGGTAGGGCTTTTCCTAATCCTTATTCAAACCTTAATATTGCAGATAATGAACAACAATAAGAAAATACACTTGATGCAGGGTACATTGAGAGCCGGCGTATGTATCTTCATGCTTTCCGGAGCTTGTGTACTTTCAGCGCAGACTCCTGACCAACAGGGTAAGGAAGCTGGTCATGCGAAGACTGCACAAGTAGCACAAAAGAAGGCTCCTCAGTATAAGATGAAGGAAGTCTCAGGTTACGTCTTCGATGGTGCCACTAAAAAGCCCTTAGGAGGTGTCAAAGTGCAGTCGCTCAATAATCGCTACTATACAGCGCTAACCGACGATAATGGTAAGTATACGATTCGCGTTCCTGAGTTTGTAGAAGCTTTGTACATCAACGTGCAAGATTACAATCCTGCACAATTAGCTATCAAAGGTGAGGGTGACCAAAATGTCTACCTTATTTCGGGCATGAATAGTGACTTCTATCACGATGGCACTTCCATGAACAATAACCAGAAGATGGTGATTGATGCTCCAAACTCTCTCACTATTGAGAACGAAATGGAGAAAGGGCTCGCAGGATCTTTGCGCATACTTAATCGTGGTGGAATGCCTGCACAGGGCGCAGCCATGTTTATCAATGGAGTAAATTCACTCAATACTTCTGCTCAGCCCCTCGTTATCATCGATGGCGTGATGATGGATATGCAGTACGACCGTACATCTCTCCATCAAGGCTTTATCAACAATGTGTTCAGCATCGTTGATCCCGATGATATTGAAAGCGTAGAAGTGGTAAAGAATGGTACTTCACTTTATGGCGCTAAGGGTGCTAACGGCGTTTTGCTTATCACTACTCGTCGTGGACATAGCATGGAAACTCGTATCAACTTCCGTGCTTATGCTGGTTTTGAAACCACTCCCGAGCAGATTAAGGTGATGAACGCTGGACAGTATCGAAGCTACTTCTCTGAATTGATTGGTACACAGCCCAACCAAGAATACTTCGGTAGCAATAAGACGATTCCTTTCCTCAACGAAGATAAGAACTATTTCTTCTACAATCTCTATCACAACGAGACAGATTGGCAGAAAGATCTTTATCATAGCACTTTCACCCAAAACTACAAGATCAGTGTAGATGGTGGTGACGATGTGGCCATGTATCACCTCTCTTTGGGTTATGCCAAGAGTGATGCAACTGCCAAGGAGAATGACTTCAATCGCTTGAACATTCGTTTTAATACAGACGTTAATATGTTCAAGAACTTCGTTACTGGTATTGACTTTGCTTACGCACGTAATGCTTACAACCTACGAGATAATGGATGGGCTGAAAGCTATGCGAATAACAATGTATCTTCACCCAACGTGTTGGGCTTGGTACAGACTCCGTTTATTAGTCCTTACGCATACTTTATCCATTCCGATGGTAATAATTTGAGCTTGGTACATTCTAATAATGTATATACGGGTAAGGTTTATAGCGATAGCAACAATCCCTTGCGTTTTGCCAATGCTTATGGTTACACAGGTCTAGCCAATCCTTATTGGATTTTGCAGAATGGTGAAGGTGATAACAAGAACTATCAAGAACAGACTCAGTTCAACATCAATATCTCTCCGAGCTACAAAATCAATCGCTATCTCACGGTAAAGGATCGTTTTAGCTATATCCTAAACCGTAGTAATGAGAAGTACTACTTGCCAAAGTATGGTACTCCTTCAAAAAATGTAGAGGGTCTTGGAAGCGTAACTAGTGTAGTAAGCACACAATTCGCTAAGGAAACAACTGTTTACAATGACTTTAGCGTAGATTGGCATCGCAATTATGGTGCACACGATATTCAGGTGTTGGGCGGTTTCCGCTTGAACTCTTATTCTTACAGTGCAAGCCATATCAGTGGCTAAAATAACGACCAGGATAAGATGCCTAATATGTCGTATGCCCTTCAGTATAAGACTTATGGCGGTACCAACGATAAGTGGAACAACATGGCTTATTATGTCAATGTTGGTTACAACTTCATGAATAAGTATTTCCTCAACGGAACCATGTCAATGGAGGCTTCTTCACGTTTCGGTAAGAAAGCCGACTCTGGCATTAAACTTTGTGGTGTTACATGGGGTCTCTTCCCCTCATTGCAAGGAGCCTGGTTGGTATCTTCAGAGAAGTGGTTTAATGTGAAGGGAATCGATTATTTGAAGCTCACTGGTGGCTATGAAGTAAGCGGTAATGATAACATTGACTACTATGCTACTCGTACTTACTTCACCAATACGCAGTTCCTTGATCGTGCTACAGCTTTGGTTCTCGAAAATATCCAGAATCCTAAGCTACAGTGGGAGACCACAAAGCGTTACAACATTGGCCTGCAGGCAAGTGCACTCAACAATCGTTTGAACTTCGCTATCGAATACTTCCATAGCAAGACAGACAACCTCCTTACTCGTAAGGCTGTGAGCGATATCACTGGTCTAGCTTCAATGTGGTCAAATGATGGTTCGTTGAAGAACAATGGTGTCGACTTCAATGTAAATGCCATGATCGTTCAGCATAAGGATTGGCGTTGGCAGGCAGGTTTCTCTATTGGTCACTACAAGAATGAGATTACTTCTTTGCCTTCATCTTCACTCAATACAATCAAGACCTATGCTCTTGACGGGAATGGCGTAAAGATTGCTGATTCAGAAAATCGTATTAACGGTTATACTTCATCAATCTACGGCAGCAACAATATCCTCACTACGGTAGGTCAGGCAGCTGGTGTGTTCTATGGTTATAAGACTAAGGGTGTATTTGCGAGTGATGCCGAAGCCCAAACCGCTGGAAAGTATGGCTATCTCCGTTACCCCACAGGTATCGCAGAACAGCCTTACCGCAACTTCAAGGCAGGTGACGTCCATTTCGTAGATCAGAATGGTGATGGTTGGATTAACGAAGCCGATATGGTTGTTATTGGCGACCCCAACCCCGATATCTATGGTAATATCTATACATCTCTTAGCTGGAAGGGATTGAAACTTGATGTTAACTTCAAGTACTCTTTGGGCAACGATGTATACAACTATCAGCGTTCACAACTCGAATCGCTTAATACCAATTGGAATCAGACTACAGCAGCTGTTAATCGTTGGCGTTATGAAGGTCAAGTTACCGATATGCCTCGTGTGATGTCTACTTCAAGCGAACAGTGGGTTAACAATGAACGTTTCTCTGATCGTTGGATTGAGGATGGTTCTTACCTAAAACTCAAGAACATTCGCCTTACTTACAAGATTCCTGTGAACCTCAGCTGGTTGCTCGGTCTCTCTGTATGGGGGGAATGCAACAACGTGTTCACTGTTAGTAAGTACACTGGTGTTGATCCTGAGTTCTCTGCAGGAAATGGCGTGCTCTATCAAGGTATCGACGCTGGTTATCTGCCCCAGAACCGCAACTTTAGCCTCGGTGTAACCATCAACCTCTAATCGTAAATGGAGTCGAGAGTGGGGAGCTCAGAAGTTCTGACTTCTCAACTCTCAGCTCTCCACTCTCATAAAAATACAGCAATGAAACACAAATCGATTTTAAGTCTTCTGATCTTCTTGATGGGTTTCGGTATGTTTACCACCTCTTGCGAAGATATGTTGACACCAGATATGAATCGTTATGCTACAGAGTTCAGCGGTCGCGACTCTGTGTACTTCTACCTCGGTATCGTGCGTAACGTTCAAGATATGGTAGAGCAGAACCAGTTGCTCGGAGACTTACGCAGCGACTTGGTTACTGGTACAGAATATAGTAGCGAGAATGTATCAGACATTATCAATTATAAGCGTCAAACAAAGGATGGTGAAAATGATCTCCTTAATCGTTCCGCTTATTATAAGGTAATCAACCAGTGTAACTTCTATCTTGCTAAGGTAGATACTTTCGCTCGTAAAAACGACCTCTACTACATGAAGCGCGAGTATGCACAGGTCGTTAATATACGTGCTTGGACTTACCTTCAGCTCGTACAGACCTATGGTGAAGTGCCTTTCATCACAACCCCGGTCGATAATGCCGACACAGGTTGGGAACGTACGGCTCCTAAGGCCAATGCTGATAATTTGGTAGACCTCCTTCGTGGAGATCTCGAAAAGGCACAAGTAATTGAGAATAACTCAAGCTTGGGCTATCCTCAATATGGTGAGTTCAACTCTGGTAACTCTAGCTTTAAGGTAAAGAGCAAATATCTCCTCTTCTATTCTGATATCATCCTTGGTGATCTTTACTTACTTCGTGGTAAGGACAAGAATGATTACGTAGAGGCGGCTAAAGCCTACTATGATTTCTTAAAGAAAAAGGCTGCAAAAGGAGTAAATCTTTCAAGTGCAGGAGCTTCTTTCTCTCAGAATCAGAACTCAAATGGTACTTATTGGTATAATCCCAATATTACGAATTGGGTAAACAATGGTTTGGGTGCTACAGATCTCAAGGACGAAAATATCACGCTCGTTCCTTCTGCAGCCAATAGCACTTTCGGTCGTATCCTTACAAAGGTAGCCAATGTGTATGGGTTTGATTCACACTCTACCAATACCACCACTTCTGGCTCTTCAGATAAAACGAGTGCCACAACCTCTGGTTCTCTGACTGTTACTCCTAATTACAAGTCACGTCAGGTAGGTCCCTCAAATGCTTACCTTGTGCTTAACCAGTCGCAGATCTATTCCAATACTCAGACAACAGGTAATGAGGCAACAAGCATCAAGTACTATGATGGTGCAGGCGATGCTCGTATGTATGCTACAGTTCCTTACATTCAGACTACGGAAGGACGTTTCCGTTACATCGTAAAGGATGCTCCTACTACAATAGTAACTCGCGATGGTATCACTAATGAGTGGAACTTCAAGCATTACAAGTCTATCTATCGTTTGAATCAGATTTACTTGCGTTATGCTGAAGCAATCAATCGTGCTGGCTATCCTTCTTTGGCCTTTATGGTGCTCCGCAATGGTATCAACTATAACTATATGCCTACGATTGGTGATTCTATTCATTACGATGACCAAGCAAAGACCAAGCAGGTGGTTTATTACACGAAGACAACCAACGTGGCTCGTGCTTGCAAGTATGTTGATATAAATGAACTCCGTCGTGCCAAGGAAGACCCGCAGTATCTGCGTTACCTCAACTTTAATTCTACCGATTGGAATGGTTATGGTATCCACGAGCATGGTTGCGGTACAACTTCTACGTTGGATAGTCTCTACAATTATCCTACAGCTGTTGCTACTCGTATCAAGGAAGAAGCTATCCGTACGGGCACCTATACTCCTAGCGTACGTAGCAAGGTGAACAAACTCCTCCGTAAAGCCGATCAGACAGGAACTGAGACCGGTGGTGGAACCGAGGGCGGTGCAAATCCTCCTACACTCGAGGAACTTCGTGAGAACTATACTCCGATTGATCCCGTAGCTGCGAAAGAAGCTGATCCAAAGGAAATCAACGCTGTAGAAAGTTTGATTGCCGACGAAATGGCGCTTGAGACAGCTTACGAAGGTACTCGTATGTTTGACCTCATTCGCATTGCTCGTCACATGAACAATGACGCTACGCTTACTCCCGATTATGGTACTCAATGGTTGGCATGGAAGATTGCACGTCGTGATCACAAATTCAAAGAAAGTGAAGCTAAACCTTACTCAGAAAACTGGGTAAGTCCCATCTATGTAGATCCTTCTGATTACGATGCATCTCTCTATAGCAAGCTGCTGAACCCCAATAATTGGTATGTCGTAGCTCCAGAAAACGAATGATGAATCCTATTATCCGAATTATATAAAAGTTGCGCTAGTCTCTGAGGCTAGCGCAACTTTTATCGTTAATAACAGAACACTTTTAAGTTCAGTTCCTGGAGCAGCGGATCTCTTGAATTTCTTTACTCTCTTTCGCGATGTACGCATTTATCGAGTTCTGTCCCTAATTCCTCAAATAATTTTTTTACCTTTGCATAAGATAGGCTTCGGTTCGGCATAGATGGCAAGTAAACTTGCCTCTCTGCGCTCACCTTGCACTATATTTGCATAAGATAGGCTACAGTTCATGCACTATCTTTGCACAAAATAGATTGGCTGGTATTTATCAAATGCTTTCTACAGATAGAGTTGACCTCGGTAGAGTAATGATTGATTCCTGTTTTGAATATTACAATTTGAAGTCTAAATATAAAAGATTTTCTTTCTTTTACTTCCGATTGTATATTCTTTACACTATCTTTGCATAAAATAGGCTACGGCTCAGCATAGATTGCAAGTAAACTTGCCTCTCTGCGCTCGCCTTGCACTATCTTTGCATAAGATAGGCTTCGGCTCGGCATAGATAGCAAGTAAACTTGCCTCTCTGCGCTCACCTTGCACTATCTTTGCATAAAATAGGCTGCGGCTCAGCAATTTGAAAAATACTTGTGTACGTTTGCCTTGTACGTATCAATCTTTCAGACAACCCAATTTAATCAGATATAAAAATCATCACATATTCATGGAATTTTCAGCAAAGCAAATAGCCGAGTACCTTGGAGGAACAGTCGAAGGCGATGAAAATGCATCGGTCAAGACTTTTGCCAAAATAGAAGAAGGGGTGAAAGGTGCTATCTCTTTCCTAGCCAATATGCATTATGCTCACTATCTGTACACTACGGAATCGAGCATCGTATTGGTAAATAAAGATTTTGTGCCCGAGCACGAATTGAAAACTACCTTAATTCGTGTAGATAATGCTTATGAAGCCATCGCTCGTTTACTCACGCTTTATCAGTCTACCATGCAGAAACGCAAAGGTATTCATCCTCTTGCTTGTGTGGCAGAAAGCGCTCAGGTAGGCGAAGATTCCTATGTGGGGCCTTTTGCTTATATTGGCGAAAATGCTGTGGTGGGAAAAGGTTGCCAAATCTATTCAGGTGTGGTTGTCGAAGAACGTGCCGTTGTGGGCGACGATTGCTTGTTTTATCCCAATGTGTCCGTATATCACGATTGTAAGATAGGTAATCGCGTAACGCTTCATTCTGGTTGCGTAATCGGAGCTGATGGCTTTGGCTTTGCACCTGCAGCCGATGGCTACGAGAAAATTCCTCAGATTGGTATTGTAACAATCGAAGATGACGTAGAGATAGGTGCCAATACATGTGTTGACCGCTCAACGATGGGGTCTACTTATATCCGCAAAGGCGTGAAACTTGATAACCTCGTGCAAATTGCCCACAATTGTGAGGTTGGATCGAATACCGTTATGTCTGCTCAAGTAGGTGTAGCGGGATCTACCAAAATTGGTCAATGGTGTATGTTCGGTGGTCAGGTTGGCATTGCAGGACATATCGTTATTGGAGATCGCGTGCTCTCGGGTGCACAAGCAGGTATCGTAGGAAACAGAGACGTGCGCAAGGGGCATGTTACAGTGCAAGGTTCTCCCGCCATCGATGCGAAGGACTTTATGCGTTCTAGTGTAGTGTTTAAATACTTGCCGGAAATGCGTAAGGAAATTGAGAGCCTAAAAAAAGAAATAGAAGAACTCAAGAAAGGAAAATAAAATAGGAATCGCCCCCTCTGCTACAGAAAAATGTGACGAGACACACTCGTGATAAATGTAAGCCCTCTTTCTCGCGTAAACGAGAGAAATTTGCAATACGCTGATAAACCGGAGTTGAGCAATAGGGTGGAGGGGTAAGTCTCTACAATCTCTTTAGGTAAGATAAACATTCAATCATGTCGAAACAAAAAACACTTGCCGGCAGTTTCTCTTTGTACGGCAAAGGACTGCATACGGGACTCAGTTTGACTGTAACGTTCAATCCTGCTCCCGAAAATCATGGCTATAAAATACAACGAATAGACCTTGAAGGCGAACCCATCATTGACGCAATTGCCGAAAACGTGGTCGACACTTCACGTGGCACAGTTGTGGCCAAAGGAGATGCTCGTTGCAGTACCATTGAGCATGCCATGGCTGCCCTCTATGCCATGGGAATTGATAACTGCTTGATCCAGGTGAATGGACCTGAACTACCCATTCTCGATGGAAGTTCTATTCTATATGTAGAGAACATTCGCCGTGTGGGAGTGGTTGTGCAAAATGCACCGAAAGACTTCTATGTAATCAAGAAGAAAATCGAATTTCGTGATGAGGAAACAGGCTCTTCCATTATTATTCTTCCCGATGAGCAGTTCTCCATCACTACGATGATTTCTTTTGAGTCGCAATTTATCAATAGCCAATTTGCTACTCTCGATAATATGGAGATTTTCTCTACAGAGATTGCTCCCGCTCGTACTTTCGTTTTCGTGCGTGAAATTGAACCCCTTCTAAAGGCTGGACTTATTAAGGGGGGGGATCTTGACAATGCCATTGTTATCTACGAACGCGAAATTTCACAAGAAGCGCTTGACCGCTTAGCCGATCATTTGCACGTTGATCATCGTGATGCTACGCAATTAGGCTACATCCAAGATCGTCCGCTCGTATGGCAGAACGAACCTGCTCGCCACAAATTGCTCGATATTATAGGTGATATGGCGCTTATTGGTCGCCCCATCAAGGGACGTATCATTGCTACGCGTCCTGGTCATACCATCAATAACAAGTTTGCTCGTCAGATGCGTCGTGAAATTCGTAAACACGAAATTCAGGCTCCCAACTATGATCCCAATGATGAACCGCTCATGGATGTTAATCGCATCCGCGAGTTGCTTCCTCACCGTTATCCTATGCAATTGGTCGACAAGGTGGTGGAGACTGGTTCCAACTATATCGTGGCTGTGAAAAACGTCACCTCCAACGAAGCATTCTTCCAAGGACATTTCCCTCAAGAACCTGTTATGCCTGGTGTACTCCAAATTGAAGCAATGGCTCAGGCGGGCGGTCTCCTAGTGCTCAACTCTATTGAAGAACCCGAACGTTGGAGTACTTATTTCCTCCGTATCAATGATGTGAAGTTTCGCAAAAAGGTCGTTCCTGGCGATACGCTGCTTTTCCGCGTAGAATTGATGGCTCCCATTCGTCATGGCATATCCACTATGCATGGCTTTGCCTTCGTAGGAGAGACCATCGTAATGGAAGCCTCCTTCACTGCTCAGATTACGAAGAACAAATAAGCGCCAATTTCAGGATTCGCGGAGCGAGCAGGTTGTTCCATCATGTTGAATGGACACATCTAGTCCCGCTCCTTCTCCAATTCGTAACTAGGCGTATAAGCTCTCCTTTTCCTTCAGATGTGAGAGCGAATTTTCTCATAACCCCTCTATACTCTTTGATATGATAAGCCCTTTAGCATATGTCCATCCCGAAGCCGTAATAGGTGAAGGGTGTGAAATAGGTCCTTTCTGCTACATCGATAAAAATGTAGTTATTGGCTGCAACAATCGTGTGATGAATAGTGTTACTATTTTGTCGGGTGCACGCATCGGCAATGGAAATGTAATTTTCCCTGGAACCGTAATAAGTGCCATTCCTCAAGACCTCAAGTTTAAAGGCGAGGAGACTACAGCCGAAGTGGGTGATAACAACACTATTCGTGAAAATGTTACCATCAATCGAGGCACTGCTGCCAAGGGTAAGACTGTGGTTGGAAGCAACAACCTGCTGATGGAAGGCATGCATGTAGCACACGATGTGGTGGTGGGCAATGGATGTATCATTGGCAATACTACAAAATTAGCAGGAGAGGTGGTTGTCGACGATTTCGCCATTATCTCGGCCTGTGTGCTCGTTCATCAGTTTTGCCACATTGGTAGTTACGTGATGGTAGGCGGTGGCACACGTACGGGGCAAGATATTCCTCCTTTTGTCATGGCAGCCCGTGAGCCCGTGGCCTATTGTGGCTTAAACTTAGTAGGACTCCGCCGACGCGGCTTCTCCAAAGAACTCATTGAGAATATTCACAATGCCTACCGCTTGCTCTATCAGCGTGGCAAGTTGCGTGAGGAATGCTTAAAGGAAATTCGCGAAACCATCCCCATGTCGCCAGAAATAGAGTATATTCTCGACTTCGTAACATCCTCTAAACGAGGCATTATTAAGTAACACAGAGATCTTTGTATTTAGTCTGTCCGAACTAAATCAATAGTAAAATCGCGAACTTAAATTAACGATACCTCTTCCATATACTTATCCTTATGATATTCAGAATCAAATACGTTTGCGAGGAAGTTGATGACTTTTTGCGCGAACTAAAAATAGATAGCGATTCCACGTTCCTCGATCTCAATAAGGCCATTCTCGATTCTTGTGGCTATGCCGATGATCAGATGACTTCCTTCTATATTTGCAACGAAGAGTGGGAGCGTAGCACGCAAGTCACTCGTGAAGACATGGGAGTAGGCGATGCTGATCAAGATATCTATGTCATGGCCGACACGAAACTGTCCGAACTTATTGAGGATGAAGAGCAGCATCTTGAGTTTGTATACGATCCGTTTAGCGATCGTTGCTTTTATCTCGATGTCAAAGAGATCCTCTCTGGCGACCTTGAGGTCCCTGAAATTATTCGCTCACGCGGAAATGCTCCTCAGCAAATTGAGATGATGGAAGAAGATCCCCTCATCACAGGAAAGGATGGAAAGAAGAAAGCCGCAGCAAGCTACGACGACTTCGGCGATGATCCTATCATGGGAGGAGCGTCATACAATGATGATGAAATCGACTGGGACGGATTTGAAATATCCGATGGCATTAACTAATTGATTATTTCCGCCAGGGTGCGTGTTTGAACCAGCATATAGCGTGTGTTCTGGCACGTACCCTCGTTTTTTTATCGACGCTTATGGAGAAAATTCTCAAAGTGGTCATTGGTCCCACGGGCATCGGAAAAACTGACTACGCCATCCAACTCGCCCAAAAGTATGATTGTCCGATACTCAATGCAGATTCGCGCCAACTTTATCGTGATATTCCTATCGGAACAGCCGCCCCAACAGCTGAGGAACAAGCACGTGTGAAACACTATTTCGTGGGGACGCTTGATTTAGAGGACTATTATAGTGCTGCACAATATGAACACGATGCTCTGCTTCTTATGGAGGAATTATTCAAAACTCACGATACCTTGGTGATGTCGGGTGGATCCATGATGTATGTAGACGCTGTGTGCAAGGGAATTGATGATATCCCCACGGTAGATGAGGATACGCGTGCTCTCCTGAAGCAACGCTACGAGACGGAAGGATTAGAACCTCTCGTAGCCGAACTTCGTCTGCTTGATCCAGCCTATTACGATGTCTGCGACAAACGCAACCCCAAACGAGTAGTGCACGCACTCGAAATCTGCTATATGACAGGCCGTACATTCACCTCTTTTCGTGTACGCCGCGAAGTGCAACGCCCTTTTCGCATCGAAAAGATTGGACTGCAGCGTCCGCGCGAAATACTTTTCGAACGTATTAATCGTCGCGTCGATAACATGGTAGAGCAAGGCTTGCTCGACGAGGCTCGTCGTGTGTTCCCCTTCCGTTGTTGTAATTCGCTCAATACCGTTGGTTATAAAGAACTCTTCCATTATTTTGATGGTGATTGGGAACTCGACTTCGCTCTCGAAAAGATACGTCGTAATTCTCGAGTCTACGCTAAGAAGCAGATGACATGGTTTAAGAAAGACGCTGATGTTACGTGGATTGATCTGTAAAAGAGGAGAGCACTAAAACGAAACCATCAAAATCGTAATAATTACGTGCTGCAACATCAATTAGCACTTCAATGCCGCGGAATATGTATTATTTCTTTTAACTTTGCAGCAATAATTCATACAAACACTTCTATGAGCAACAAATCCAATGGAGCATTTAGCATGCTCATGCGTCTTTTGCGCGCTTGTGGCAAAGGTCTTCGCAATGCTTGGAAATGGTATAAAGGACAGTATATCGGTCGTCCTTGGTGGTACAAGACCATCACGGCTATATGGTCGTTCTTCGCATTCATTATCTTTTATTGCTTTGCCGTCACGTTCAATCTCTTTTGGCTTTTCGGCAAATCACCCTCTATCAGTGATATTATTCATCCCAAGACGGCTGCTGCCTCAGAGATTTATAGCGCTGACGGAAAACTTTTGGGTAAATATTTTAATGAGAATCGTTCGCCTGTACCCTACGATTCCATCAATACCGTGTTCTTTGAAGCCTTGGTCTCTACCGAAGATGAGCGCTTCTTCCAACATCATGGTATTGACTACAAAGGCATATTTGCAGCTGCAAAGGATGCCGTCCACGGCCATGCACGTGGAGCTTCCACCATTACGCAGCAGTTGGTGAAGAACATGTTTCGTGTGCGTACACAGTATTCCACTGGGCTCTTGGGCAAGATTCCTGGCTTGAGCATCGTTATCATGAAAAGCAAGGAAATGATTATTGCTACGGAGATTGAAATGTTTTGTGATAAGCGAAAGATACTTGAGATGTATGCCAATACTGTAGATTTCGGTTCTAACGCATACGGCATTAAGACAGCCTCCAAAACCTATTTCGACACGAAACCATCAGAGTTGAAGCCAGAAGAGGCAGCTGTTCTCGTGGGTATGCTCAAAGCTACAACCGCTTATAATCCGCGTATCAACCCAGAGAACTCTCTTCGTCGTCGCAACACGGTGCTCACTAATATGTACGAGCATCGCTCTATGTTGGCGCAGCGTTTTGGTGATGTTTATATTGCCGATAAATCCACCCTCGAACGTCTGACGAATAAGCCCATCAAACTAAATTTTAGTGTTGAGAGTGCTTACGATGGTACCGCCCTTTATTTCCGCGACGCATTAAAGGACTACATCAGTGAAAAATGTCCCGACCTTGATGTATATTCCGATGGATTAAAAATCTATACCACCCTCGATTCGCGCATGCAGAAGTATGCAGAAAAGGCCGTACACGACCAAATGAAGAAAGTGCAGCAAAATTTTGATGCACATTGGCGTGGCGTAGGTGATCCCTGGCGTGATGAAAAGGGAAATATCATTCCAGGATTTATTGAGGACAAGGTTCGTAAGACTGACACCTATAAGATGCTACAAGCGCGATTCCCCAATAATCCCGATTCCATCGACTACTATCTTAATAAGCCACACGATGTGACGCTCTTTAGCTATGATGGACCTATCCACAAGGAAATGTCTACTATTGATTCGCTCAAATACATGGTGAAGTTCATGCATACAGGGTTCGTAGCCATGGAGCCAGAAACGGGTTATGTGCGTGCTTATGTGGGAGATGTTGATTTTAAAACATGGAAGTATGACAAGGTACGCTCTATGCGTCAGCCTGGCTCTACGTTCAAGCTCTTTGTCTATGCCACTGCCATGAAGCAAGGTCTTACCCCCGCCGATGTTCGTAAGGACGAATACATCCGCATGGAAGTATATGACAAAAAACGCGATACTACCGAAATTTGGCAACCCCATAATGCGAATGGTAGATTCAGTAATGCTGAGGTGCCCCTCCGTTCTGCCTTTGCGCAGAGTATCAACACCATTGCTGTAAAGTTAGGCCAGGAAGTCGGTATCTCTAATGTCATCCAGACAGCCAATGATATGGGCATCAAGTCGCCTCTTGATGATACTCCCTCATTGGCTCTAGGGTCTAACGATGTTAACCTCTTCGAATTGGTCAATGCTTACGGAACGGTAGCCGACAATGGTATGCACGTAGAGCCCGTCATGGTCACTAAGATAGTTGATGCCGATGGTAATGTAGTGTTTGAACCAAAAGCTGAAGAAACACGTGCACTTCCTCAGACAGCCGCCTTCTATATGCAGAAATTGCTTGAGGCTGGTACCACTGATGCAGGCGGTACGTCGCAGACACTTCGTTCGGGTACTTATCTCGGACCTTACGCCAAACAGATCGACATGGGTGGTAAGACGGGTACGTCAAATAACCACTCCGATGCATGGTTCGTTGGTGTTACTCCAAGTCTTGTCGCTGGGGCATGGGTTGGCGGTGAATATCGCAGCATCCACTTCCGCACAGGTGCTCTCGGTCAGGGTAGTCGCACAGCATTACCCATTGTGGCTCAATTTTTGCGTAGCGTGATGGACGATGCCTCGCTTCGTAGCAAATATTGCCACAAATATGGTCTTCCCCCTTCAGATGTCGATGCCTCTACCTATCAATCCGTCTACAATCCGCCCGCAGCTCGCAATGATTCTTTGAGCAACGATTCTACCACTCATAGAGAGGGAGCAGACTTTGAAGACGACCTTATGGGAGGCGAAGGAGAATCCAGTGGCGAAAGTCGCAGCAGTGATGCTTCCGAGTCTGAGGCAAGCACTTCGCAACATCACGAGAGCAACGTCCATTCATCCTCCCCTCAAAATTCCTCCCCTCAGAGTTCTTCTTCCTCCAAGAGCAAGAAGAATAGTTCTAAGTCGAATAATGTAGAGAGCTTGTTTGAATAGCACGTCATACAACTATAAGCAGATAGTGCGGAACGAGTGTGTCTCTCGCTAAGGAGGGATAGACTCTCGTTGTATTTGATCAATTATAGAAAGCAAGAAGTCTATTTCACATTTCTCCCAAGGACTAACATGTAGGGACTGCTAATCAGAAGTTTCCTAATGCAATAAAAGAGCCTACCCTCCTATTGAGAGAGTAGGCTCTAGTCTTAAATAAGTTCCTATTTGGAAATATTGCTGTCCGCTAAAACTCAAAAGAGCATAGAAATCCTATCCGCAATGCCCATAAACAGGCGTTGCGGATG
>UQKO01000028.1 GCA_900541575.1 uncultured Prevotella sp. | reverse complement strand
AATACAAATTTGTAGGACACAAAGTTAACCTCTAATGATTGGATTTGCCCATGACAGCAAGAGATGCAATATTAGGGGTGTGAAAGTTGGGCTAAATAAAATAGAACAATGGCTAAAGCAAAAAAGCCTTGAAACAACTCCCAAGAGTGCTCTTGGCGAGGCAATCAGTTATACCCTTAAGCGGTGGGATAAACTATGCGCTTACGTCACCAATGGCATGTATCACATAGACAATAATCCTGTTGAACGTAGCATACGCCCAATTGCTCTCGGGCGTAAGAACTGGCTGTTTATAAAGAATGATGAAAGTGGTGAAGACTTAGCTGTAATATCAACACTTATCCAAACCTGTGAACTTCTGGGGATAAATCCCAAAGATTGGTTATCCAAGACGTTTTCCAAAATCGCCGGGCAGAATAAATACGATCCAGAGCCATTACTACCTTACCATTACGTAGAAAACAAATAAGCCAAAGTCAATCTATCAAGACTTTGGCTTATTTGTTTTATGCAATACGGCCTGCACGGGATGCTTACACTGAACTATCAATAAGGCAACTTAATATAGGTGAGCAACGTATATCTTACTTCACGCGTCTGTTGCGCTGATTGTTGGCCTTCTCTGGACGCGATTTTCCTATTCTTTTGCCCGAAGTTTTCTTCGCCGTGAGGCGAGCTTTGTGAGCAAATGGATTGTGCGAGGAAACGGGACGATGGGTGGCATGATGAGGCATAGGATTCAACGAATGAATAGTTTAGGCTTGTTGTGCTTTCCTATCTTGCTCAATCAATAGCAAAAGTTTATCTACAGCCTCTTCCGTGGGGATGTTCTTCTCCACACACTCCTTGCCGCGATAAAGGCTTACTTTTCCACGGGCAGCACCCACGTAACCGTAGTCAGCATCGGCCATTTCGCCAGGGCCATTGACAATGCAGCCCATGATTCCGATTTTCAGTCCGCGCAGATGAGCAGTAGCAGCCTTAATGCGAGCAATTGTGCCCGGAAGGTCGTAGAGTGTGCGGCCGCATCCAGGGCAGCTGATATACTCCGTGCGCGTGGTGCGTAAGCGAGCCGCTTGCAGAATGGCAAATGCTGTAGAGTCTGTCACAGCATGTGACAACGTGCGTTGTCCCTCGGGTTTCTGATTGAAGAGCATAATTCCATCGGTGAGTCCATCGAAGAGCAAGGCACCGAGGTCGGCCGCAGCCTCTAGTTGGAGGTCTTCTTTCTCTACTTCACCATGGCGATATTGCTCAAACATGATAACGGGCACGGGGAGGCCCTCATTCCATAGTTCGTGAACCAAGGCACGCTGTTCTCCCAATCTATTCTGATGGTTGCTCTGACAGATTATTACGATGTTGGGCACTGTGCGCAGTAGAGCCTTTACCTCATCATCGAGATCAAGATAGGTGAGGAATAGGAATTTTGCCTTTGCCTGGCAGCGAGGTATGAATAGCAGGTGTTGCTTTGTAAAGACTGGGTAGGTGTATTCCTCATTGGGATGCCAAGCATCTGCATCAACGAGGTAGCCCACTCCCTTGTGTCGCTTGTCGGCGCCAGGCAGATTGCGTCCGCAGTAGAGGTAGTCGGGCAGAGGATTTCCCTTATCCTCGGCATCGGTCGGAAGCGAATAATCGCCATCAGTGCGAGCCGAAATGACTACGGGAACATGACTACCGCCTATATTGAGCACGGGCTGTGTATGACGGCGCTGCGGATTAGCATAATGAAAAGCTGGGGCACTCTTGCCCGGAATCATGGCATGACCAGCACGTTTCACCACGTAGGAAGCTAGTTTATAGGCTACGGGTACTTCGGCTTGGGGCGGTTCGCTGAGACTTACACGCAGAGTGTCGCCTATGCCGTCGGCTAGCAGGGCACCTATGCCAACGGCACTTTTGATGCGTCCATCTTCCCCCTCGCCTGCTTCGGTCACTCCGAGATGGAGCGGATAGTCCATGCCCTCTTTCTCCATCACTTGACAGAGCAAGCGCACGGAGCGTACCATTACTTGTGTGTTGGAAGCTTTAATAGAGATGACCACGTCGTTGAACGCTTGGCGTTGGCACACACGGAGAAACTCCATGCAACTCTCTACGATTCCTGCGGGTGTATCGCCGTAGCGACACATGATGCGGTCGGAAAGAGAACCATGGTTCACACCAATGCGTAGAGCCGTGTGGTGGTCGCGGCAGATGTCGAGGAGCTGCGTGAAGCGAGACTCAAGTCGTTGGAGTTCAGCGGCATATTCCTCGTCGGTATATTCTAGGTGTTTAAATTGGCGTGCGGGGTCGATGTAGTTGCCAGGATTGATGCGCACCTTCTCCACAATAGTGGCGGCCACATCGGCCACGGCGGGATTGAAGTGGACATCGGCCACGAGCGGACGGTCGTAGCCCAAACGGTGGAGTTCTTTGCGAATGTTGCGCAGGTTTTCGGCCTCGCGGGTTCCTTGAGTGGTGAGGCGCACATAGTCGGCTCCGGCATCGAAAATAGCAATACACTGCTTCACACACCCTTCGGTGTCGGTGGTGGCAGTAGTGGTCATACTCTGGATGCGTAGGGGGTGGTTGCCGCCTAAGGGGCGATTGCCGATGTTTACTTCGTGTGAGTGGCGCGGGTTGTAATTGAATATGTCCATTGAGGGTAGGGGTGGGTGCCCCGTGATAGGTCAGTTATTTACTTAAATACGAAAAAGCTCTGTCGATTGAAGGAATTCTTCGTGGCAAGAGCCTAGCTCCGCTTTTTCGGGGACTCACTGATGGAGAGATGCCGCAAGTTGCAAGGAGCTAGGCACAGCCTTTAGTTGGTCTTAAACTTATACTTTACTTCCTTCAAGTCTGTGTTGGCCTTCACGATTTTTTGCTTCAAGCCTTCCTTGTAGGCCGCGAGACGCTGAGCTAGGATCTCATCGGAAAGAGCGAGCATCTCTACGGCGAGGATTGCTGCATTCTGTGCACCATTTACGCCTACTGTGGCTACGGGAATGCCAGGAGGCATCTGGATGATAGAGAGCATAGCATCGAGACCATCAAGCATACCCTTGATGGGCACACCGATAACGGGTAGTGTGGTGCTGGCCGCAATTACGCCAGGCAATGCGGCTGCCATGCCGGCTCCAGCAATGATGACGCGCAATCCACGCGTCTTAGCACCTTTGGCAAAGTCTTCTACTTCCTGCGGAGTGCGATGGGCTGACAAGGCGTTCATCTCGAAGGGAACTTCCATTTCTTCAAGAAACTTGGCTGCTTTTTCCATAACGGGCAGATCACTTGTGCTGCCCATGATGATGCTGATGATGGGGGTCATGATGATAAGTGTTATTATGTTGTGTTTTCGCACGAATGTACTGTTTCTATTTTTATGGTGTCTCTAGTGGTTGTAGTGGGCGCTTACGTATTTATATTAGCAATACGCTGATGAAACCGCTTACTAGGCCTACGGCCACTCCCCAGCCGATCTCGGCATACGTGTGCTGACGAAGGATGAGGCGGGCAGTGCATACCATGCCACAGAGGAGTATAGTCAAGCAGAGCCACCATGTGGGGTTGAAAGCAAAGATGAACGAGAAGGCCATCAGCGCTCCGATTACTCCGCCTGAAGCAGCCGCATGCGTGCTAATCTTAATGCGAGAGTTGACAAGGGCACACACAATTTGGATGGTGAGCGCTCCGCCTATAACACCTAGCGTGAAGCGAGGCATGTGAATGCTATAGAGCAGATAGAGTAATGCTGAGTAGCTCACGATGCTCACCACGTAGGGCACGAAGCGGCGCTCGCGACGTCCCATTTGATGACGTGTCCATCCGTTGATTTTACGATAAGAGTAGATGGTGAGGTGGGGTAGGAGCAGCGTGAAGAAGTAGACAATAAGGATGAATAGTGCCTTGGTGCGTAGTGGCAAGAGGTTTAGATAGCTGAACATAAACAGCACGATGAAAGCCACCACAGGTAAGTAGAGTGGCGAGTAGAGCAGCGATACGGCCTGTGCTGTCATAACCAAAAACTTGGAGGTACTATTCTTAGGAGTGGGTTCGGTGGGCATGGGTGATGATGTGCTTAGATGCTAAAATATGGCAATCAATCTGCGAGTAGGAATAGCGCCCTATGGCAGATGTATTAGCGTAGACAGTTTCGGCATATTATGTTATCTCAACCTTTTCAGTTTTATGTGTATGGTGCTTACTCTTTCCTTAGTCGGGCTGTGGGGAAGCCTAGCATGTCGCGATATTTTGCCACGGTGCGACGCGCCACGTTGTAACCTTGTGCTTTGAGTTGCTGGGCAAGTTCTTCGTCGGGGAGGGGGTGACGCTTGTCTTCGCCCTCAATGAGGGAGCGCAGTGCCGTTTTGACCTTGCGTGCAGAGAGTTCGTCACCATCGGTGGTGGTGAATTGCTGAGAGAAGAAATACTTTAGAGGATAAGTGCCGTAGAGTGTCTGTACGTATTTACTGCTTGTGACGCGCGACACTGTGCTAATGTCTACTCCTACTCGTTCGGCCACTTCTTTCAGACCGAGAGGGTGAAGTTGTTCCTCTTCATCGTCGGACATGAAAAAGTCGCGCTGTCTATCGGCAATGCAACGCATCACGGAGAGGAGTGTTTCCTTGCGGCGCGAGAGCAAATTGATAAATGATTTCGCAGCGTCTACTTTCTGGCGGGCATAGGTGTAGGCGTCGCGTTGTTCACGCGTAAGGTTCGTCTTGTTACCACCATACTGCTGTAAGCTATCGCGAAAGGCGGGACTCACTCGGAGTTCAGGCACATCGCCATTGTTGAGTGTCACCTGCAGGGACTCTCCATCGGGTGAAACTCTGACATAGAAGTCGGGCACGATGGTGGGTGCTCCTGCCGAGGTTGATTCGCTCAGTGCACTGCCAGGACGCGGATTGAGGTGGGTCAAGCAGTGGCGTACGTGGTCGAATGTCTCATCGTCCATGTTGAGGCGGCGCTTCACTGTATCCCAACGGCGTCCCACGAAGTCCTTAAAGCATTTGTCTACAACCTCTAAGGCCAACTTTGTATAGGCACCTTGTCGATCGGGGTCGGTTAGTTGGAGATGTAGACACTCTTGGAGCGAGCGAGCGCCAATGCCGCGTGGGTCGAAACGTTGCAGAATGCTGAGTAGATGTTCCAACTCAGAGCGTGTGGTAGTGATATTGTGGTAAATGGCTAGTTCGTCCACTAAAGCATCGATATCTTTACGCAAGAAGCCGTCTTCATCAAGCGACCCAATGAGGTATTCCATGAGTTGTTGCTCGTGTTCGTTGAGGCTTTGTTCGCTGATTTGTCGTTGTAGATCTTCGTAGAAAGAGCCTTGCGCCGAGAAGGGTACTTCGCTTCGGTCGCGCTCTTCCTCTGCTCGTTGTTGTAAGTAATCTGGCACGTCGTCTGACGAAAAATAGTCGCCCATAGCATCGGCTTCCCTACCATAGTCTTCACCTTCTTCGTAGGAATTATCAGTGTCTGTCTCTGGGGACGCGTCGTCGTCAGAGGTGCCTAGACTTTCGCTATCACCCTCAGTGTCGGTATCGGATGGTGTATCGTTTTCTGTGTAAAGGTCTCTCTCTGTGTCCACAGTGTCGGGATCTTTTTCTTCTAGTGCGGCGTTATCCACCATTTCGTCGCGAACTCGTGTGGCTAGTTCTGTCACGGGAAGCTCCACGAGTTTGGCCACAGCCACTTGCAGTGATGAAAGCTGCTGTGTCTGCACGGCCGCCTGAGTTTGTTCCAATCGTTGTGCCATAGGGAGTGTTTCTTTTTTGATGTAGCAAAGTTACAGCGTTACGTTACAAGTACAAAGCGTTTTCCCAAGAATGTTTTATCTATCTGCCGAAATGAGTTCACTGTAAAAGCTCAAAAGCCAGCTGCAATGCCCTTGGTGAAGCATTTGCTGCTGGCTTTTGTCAATATTTATATGAATAGGTGGTTGTTCCCTACGATGTCGGATAATGTTCTTTGGGAGGAACATCCTGCATTTCCACTTTGTTTAGAAGTCAATATAGAGATTAGTAATTCTCAGCACGGAGTTCGAAGTAGCTCTGTGGATGGTTGCATACGGGGCATACTTTGGGTGCTTTCTTTCCCACTACGATATGGCCGCAGTTGGAGCATTGCCATACGCTGTCGCCATCGCGAGAAAAGACGATAGCGTCTTCTATGTTTTTGAGTAAGCGGCGATAGCGCTCTTCATGAGCCCGTTCGATAGCTCCCACCATTTCAAACTTGGCAGCAATCTCATTGAATCCTTCCTCGCGTGCCTCCCGAGCGAAGGTGGCATACATATCGGTCCATTCGTAGTTTTCGCCGTTAGCAGCATCGCTCAGATTGTCTTCCGTGCTAGGCACATCACCGCCATGGAGATATTTAAACCATAGTTTGGCATGTTCCTTTTCATTGCGCGAGGTCTCTTCAAAGATATTGGCCATCTGTACGTAGCCATCTTTTTTTGCCTTCGATGCGTAATATTGGTATTTTGTATGAGCCTGAGATTCTCCAGCAAATGCTGCGGCGAGATTTTTCTCTGTTTTGGTTCCTTTCAAGTCTTTCATGTTGTAGCAGTTTATGACAGGTTAATGGAAGAAAGGGTATAGCTCTCAGCGTGGAGCGTAAGTGGTGCTTATGCTGGTTGCTTTGAGCCATACTCTTGTTATCAGGCAATCTTTGTAAAGTAGCGGATACTTACTTGTTGCCGAAGAAGCGCTTATAGAGACCTTCGAATCCGCGTCCGTGGCGAGCTTCGTCGCGTGCCATTTCGTGTACGGTGTCGTGGATAGCGTCGAGGTTGAGTTCCTTTGCGCGCTTAGCGATGCGAGCCTTGTCTTCGCAAGCACCAGCTTCGGCGTTCATACGCTTTTCTAGGTTGGTCTTGGTATCCCATACGAGGTCGCCAAGGAGTTCGGCAAACTTAGAAGCGTGTTCTGCCTCTTCCCATGCGTAGCGCTTGAAGGCTTCGGCTATTTCGGGATAGCCTTCGCGATCGGCTTGGCGGCTCATGGCGAGATACATACCCACTTCAGTGCATTCGCCGTTGAAGTGAGCATTGAGGTCCTTAATCATCTCTTCGTCGGTGCCTTTAGCCACACCTATTTCGTGCTCTGCAACGAACGAGAGGTTTGAGTCCTCCTTTACTTCTTTAAATTTGGAAGCGGGAACACCACACATGGGGCATTTCTCGGGAGCGTGTTCACCTTCATAAACGTAACCACATACGGTGCAGATAAATTTCTTTTTCATAATGAGTTGAGTTTTGATAGAGTTGTTATGTTTTGAGTTATAAGTAAAATCTGATATGAGTAGCGTGTTATTTGTTTTGGCATTCGCTGCAGATACCTCGGAAGTATAGTTGTGCTTGGTCTATACTGAAGTCTTTTGGCAGCATGGCGCACTTCTCAAGTCGTTTATTGAGTAGCTTGAGGTCGAACACACGGCCGCATTCCGTGCAAAGGAAGTGGGCGTGGGGCGATGTGTCGGCATCAAAACAGCAATTTCTTTCGTCGATGGTAAGTTGCAGCGCGGCTCCTTTGTCGGTGAGAATCTTCAGCGTGTTGTACACGGTTGTCTTCGAAAGGGTGGGCATGGTGGGCTGCAAGGCACTATAAATTTCATCGGCAGTGGGATGCGTACGATGATCGAGCAGATATTCCATTACTGCCATGCGTTGCAATGAAGGCTTTATACCATGTAGGGTCAGGTAGTCGAGTGTCTCGTTTGCTTCCATCGATATTAACTTTGTAATGATTACAATTATGATTACGATGCAAAAGTACGAGATTCTCCTATACCATGCAAATATTTTGGTGTTTTTTTTGAGATTTTTTTTAGAATAGATATGTAAGGTCTTGGATATCAGTGAAATATGCGATTCCTTTGGTGTGGCTTTTATTTTTGCTCGCGAGTTGATAATCGGGTAAATACATGGCGTACACGCGGCAAATAAATAGGAGATTGCAGATATATTTATATTATACGTAATTTGCCTATGATGGAATCTTCTAATTTCAGACCTTAAATTCTCCTCTCTGCATAGAAAGAATATAACCCTTGCGAACGAAGGAATGCGTAAGCAGCGAAGGGAGTGCTCCGAACTTTATCATTATCAAGCTAAAACCTAGGTCATCCCGTTTCTCGATGAAGACTTTTCCGTCGTTCACTGGGCGGTAAAGCTACAACTGGGCGTTGAACGACGGGAAGATGGGTATCTGTGGACGGCAAATACGAAGTCCCAAAAGAAGTTTCTCTGAAAAGGAACGTTTCTCTGAAAGGGCTTGGTCAATGTGGCATTCCGCAGATTGACAAGTTGGTATGGACTTCACCCAAACTCACCGGTGAAGAGGTGATGGTGCCCATGCGAAGTTTACTCATGGATGTACGCATCTTATATCATTGGATGATACGAAAATAGCGCGTCAGAATTTCCATAGAGCGGAAACGCTGACGCGCTTAAATATACAATCTTATTTTGCCCCGATGATATGTCGTCGTGGCAGAAATATTTTAGGGCGATTACATGCGTTCGGGCATTTCGATGCCGAGAAGTCCCATACCTAGGCGGATAACCTTTGCCACGTTGGCCGAGAGGGTGAGTCGGAAAGTTTGTTTCTTCTTATCCTCTTCGCGTAGGATGCTGAAGTCGTGGTAGAACTGGTTGTATTCCTTTACCAAATCGTAGCAATAGTTAGCTACAGCTGCGGGTTGATACTCTGTGCCAGCTTGGCGTACTACGGCCGCAAAGTCAGCGATGTGCTGTACGATTTCTTCTTCTTTTGTAGAGAGTTCCACGTCGGCGGGCAGTTGGGCGGGCACTTTTATGCCAGCGTCAGCGGCTTTGCGCAGAATAGAGCGAATACGGGCGTAGGTATATTGGATGAATGGTCCTGTGTTGCCATTGAAGTCGATGCTCTCCTCTGGATTGAAGAGCATATTCTTGCGAGCGTCTACCTTGAGGAGGAAATATTTCAGTGCACCCATACCTACGATGCGTGCGACCTCGTCCTTTTCTTCTTCGGTCATATCGTCGAACTTACCCGCTTCGTCCACAGTCTGCCGAGCTTGGGAAATCATGCCTGCTACGAGATCGTCGGCATCTACTACCGTGCCTTCGCGGCTCTTCATCTTGCCGTTGGGAAGTTCCACCATACCATACGAGAAGTGAACGAGACTCTTACCCCACTCGAAGCCCAAGCGGTCAAGCAGGATAGAGAGCACCTGGAAATGGTAGTTTTGCTCGTTGCCTACCACGTATATCATCTTATCAATGGGGAAATCTTGAAAACGGAGTTTCGCCGTACCTATATCCTGTGTCATGTATACGCTTGTGCCATCGGCGCGCAGGAGAAGTTTCTCATCGAGTCCGTCTTTAGTTAGGTCGGCCCATACCGATCCATCTTCTTTTCGGAAGAAGAGTCCCTTCTTTAGGCCTTCCTCTACGGCTTGCTTGCCTACGAGGTAGGTGTCGCTTTCGTAGTAGATTTTGTCGAATCCTACGCCGAGAGCCTTGTAAGTCTCGTCAAATCCAGCATATACCCAATCGTTCATCTTGCGCCAGAGTGCACGCACCTCGGGGTCGCCAGCTTCCCACTTCACTAGCATGGCATGAGCCTCCTTTATTAGGGGAGCCTCTTTCTCTGCTTTCTCTTTTGCTTCATCGGCGCCAAGGCCCTCGGCTTCATACTGAGCCTGAAGTTCCTTCACTTCGGCACGATAGTGCTTGTCAAAGGCCACGTAGTAGTCGCCAATAAGGTGATCGCCCTTTTTGCCGCTAGTCTCGGGAGTTTCGCCATTGCCATATTTTAGCCAGGCTAGCATCGACTTACAGATGTGGATGCCGCGATCGTTTACGATATTCGTTTTCACCACGCGGTTGCCGTTAGCTTCTACCACGTTGGCGAGCGCCCATCCCAAGAGGTTGTTGCGCACGTGACCCAAATGGAGGGGCTTATTGGTGTTGGGTGAGGAGTATTCAATCATCACCAGAGGGCTATCAGCGTTGGGCTTTGTGATACCATAATTGGAATTGGCATTGATATCGTCCAATAGCGCTACCCACTGAGCAGGAGCAATCACGAGGTTGAGGAAACCTTTCACCACGTTGAACGAGGCGATGAGTTCTGTATGGTTCTGAATCCACTGTCCGATTTCGGTAGCCGTATCTTCGGGCTTTTTGCGCGACATACGCAGGAAGGGGAATACCACGAGGGTGAGGTGGCCTTCAAACTCCTTCTTGGTCTTTTGCAGGGTCACCTGCTCGGGAGTGATGTCTTGTCCGTAGAGTGCTTTTACGGCTTCTATGACAGCGTTGTTGAGTTGTTGTTCTATTTTCATTGTTTTCGTGTGCTTATTTGGGTGCAAAGGTAGTTAAAAGGAAAGGAACTGACGAACGACTTTCGCTTTATCTATTCTTGGTTGGGGATTTTCCTCTATTCCATTGCATCAGCCCATCTGTCTGATGGGCTTTGCAGAGCCACAGCAAGAGGTTGATTAGCCCTCTGAGGGAGTCTCTGTTGTGGTTCCTAAGCCAATGGAAGCATGGTAGCAACTCTCGTAGAGTTTGCGATAAAAGCGGTGGCGGCAGAGGGTGGAGCGCGATCCGAGAATGATGAGTTGATAACGTGCTCGAGTGATGGCCACGTTCATGCGTCGCAGGTCACTGAGAAACCCTATTTGTCCCTGTTCGTTGGCACGCACCATACTCACCACGATGACATCGCGCTCTTGGCCTTGAAAGGCATCGACGGTATTTACCGTGATTAGGCCGCGCAGTGGACGTAGAAATTCATCGCGGCGAATGAGGCCTCGCAAGTATTGTACCTGCGCTCGGTAGGGCGAAATCACACCAAAGTCTACTCGTTCTTCCACGATGCGGTGGCGCCCCATTCGTTCCACATAGTTGTGTAAGGATTGCAGCGTGAGTAGTGCCTCGGCCTTGTTGATACGTCCGTAGTTCGCACCCACCATTTGCTCGTGAGCGGACATCTCGTCCATCTGTGGCAATAGGTCTGTATCAATCCATTCGAGCGGATGGCCTAGATCGTCCACCATGGATCTGTGGCGCACTTCGGGAGCCGCTTCTAGTTGCCCCCCATAGAACCATTCTGACGAGAAGTGCATCAATTCTTCATTCATGCGATACTGCACGCGCAGCAGTCTTACTACGTCGGGTTTTGCCTCGGCCACTTGTTCCATGAGCGTGCGTCCTAGTCCGCCCTTTAAAGCTTCCGGACTTTTGATTGTGGGCGGCAGTTGCTGATGGTCGCCCGCAAGGATGGCGCGGTCGGCTCTTAGGAGTGGAATCCAACATGCAGCCTCTAGGGCTTGTGCGGCTTCGTCGATGAAGAGCGTGTGAAAATGCTGTCCTGCGAGCAAGGGATTGGCAGCTCCTATGAGTGTAGAGGCTATCACGCGCGACTGGTCGAACAGTGCATGTCGGATGCGCATTTCGATTTCGTCGATGCGTTCGCGCAAACGGGCTATTTTTTGGTGGAAATTTTCGCTACGTTGGCGGCGTGGTTGGCTATAAAGTTGGCGTATGGTGCGTCGCAGTTGCCATAGCGCGGGATAGTCGGGGTGTGATTCAAAGCGTTTCTCGTAAGTATGAGCCAACATGCTTTCTGTGACGCGTGAGGGATTGCCAATGCGTAGTAAACTCACGCCGCGAGCCGCGAGTTGCTGGCAAATCCAATCTACGGCCGTGTTGCTCTGTGCACAGACCATTACCTGTGGCTCGCGGCGCAACACTTCGCAGATAGCTTCCACTAGCGTGGTGGTCTTGCCTGTGCCAGGAGGTCCATGCACGATGAGCACATCTTTAGCTCGTAGTATGTCGCGTACGGTTTCTTCTTGCGAGTGGTTGAGCCAAGGCAATCGCAGGGGCATGGTCGATGGGGCACTCCATGCAGCGGGTGCAGCGGTGTGGAATAGGTCGCGCAGATGGGCTATTCGGTCGCTCTTGGCCTCCTGTACGCGGCGTAGGGCATCGAACATTATGCGGTAGGAATAGTCGTCGAAGTGAAGTTGCACGCCACATCGCTCAGCGTTCTGAAGTTGAGCCAAGGCCGATTCTGAGGGAAGTTCTACTACCATGCGGTCGCCATCCACATAGCTCACTGTGGCGCGTAGTGAAAGGTAATGAAGTTGGTGGCTAAGGTCTTGCGTGAAAAAGCATACTTGACGGCCGTATTCAAAGTTGTGTTCTATGTCGGTATCGGCTGTACGCTGAATTTCCACGACGAAGCGGTCGAGTGAATTGTAATAGCCTCGTTCCACGGAGATGGGATACCAGCAGTCGCCGCGTTTCACCTTACGGTCTACGCCCATCATCTCAGTGTCGCGGCGGAAAGCTTCGCGCTCATAGTCATATTCCTTCTTGAGGAGTTCTATTTGTTTGAGTAGGGAAGGCAAGTTTTGTTTGGAGTTTTGAGGTTATGGGTTTTGTTTGGAGTTTTAAGGTTATGGGTTTTAGTTTGGAGTTTTAAGGTTATGAGGTTATAAAGTTTCCTTTTGCTGTTTGAGCCTATGATGTCGTGAAGTAACTTTATAACCTTATAACCTCAAACCTTCAAACTTAGCGAAGCGGCTTTATAACCATATAACCTCAAACCTTCAAACTGGAGCGAAGCGACTCAGTAGCTTCTGTGCTCCACGCTAACGCCAATCATGGCATTGCGTCCAATCTTAAATTCGGCAGCTGCACCGAAACGATCGCGGGGTATATCATACCATAGTGGAAATCCCCCTCTGCGCCATTGCGAGTATAGACTCTGACGTGGAAGGAACGACTTTTGACCATACGCATAGAGGCTAATGTTGTCGTTGACCTGATAGGCCACTACGCCCCCAATGCCTACGGAGGTCTGTCGCCAGGCTCCCCAATCGAAATTATCGGCTGTTAGCCCTATGGCCACTGAGAGCTTTGGCGTGATGGGTGCCACATAGGCAAAAGCGGCCGTCTGTCCGAAACCTACTCCGCGAGGCGCATGTTTGCCTAGTCCTGCCGTGAGGCTCATGCCAAACTGTGCGTTAAATCCCTCGTGCAGTCGCCATCCGTAGCCATCATAGTAGCCTCCGAGCCCGAAGGAGCCTAAGTTGGTGGTCGAGGGCTGATTCCATGGGAGCGAAAGCGTGTTAGCTTTTTGCCCAGCAAGTGATAACGAATCAGGGGAAATACTATCGCCTTGAAGTTGCATGAACGCATCGTCCCACATGCGGCGCTGGCATTCCTTCTCTGTTTGCCCCAAGGCAGGGAGCGAAGCCATGTATAGGGCTATGAATAGAAATAGATGTTTCATTCTTGAAATGTTTTTGGGGAATAGGGGTATGGGCGAATGAGTTGACGGAAAAATATCTTCGCGAAAGGCTTTTCCGGAGGAAAGGTCTTTCTCTTTCGTCTGCCTCTTCTCAAGTACTAGTCCCACTAGTCGAAACGTTGTGATGGGACCAAGGCTTGTCATGTGCAAATGTAGATAGAAAAAGGCAAAGCGTGCACAAAAAAGCTCTTAAATATGGCAAAGCTGAATTTAATTTATACTTTTGTGTTCACTATTTCTCAAGTGCTCACACACACCTTATTTATATGAACAGAATTATTTTGACCCTTCTCTTCATATGCCCCTCTCTCTCTGCATGGGCCGGCGGTCCGTGGCTGAAACGTCCATTGCGCTTTATAGAGCCTGATAGCGTAGTGACGTGGGGCTATGATGGGCGCGACTTTCGGCGGCTAGCTCTTCAAGCCGATTCCACAGCACGCGGTGAACGTATTCCATTGACACGTCCCGACTTCGATGCGCGCAAGCGCAGTTACACTGCATGGAAGGCTGCGCAGCCCGAGCTCAACTTAGCTGGTGGAGAGGGGCATCCCTTGCACGACCCTCAGGGATTATCGGCTGCTAAATGGACGGTGCGAGCAGCTCAGCTTTTCTTGATGCAAGGCGATGCCTGTTATGCCGACTTTTTCGAGCGAGTGCTTTATAATGCGGCGCTTCATACGGCCACCGATACCACGCTGCGGCGTGGCACGATAGATAAGTTTCAAGCTGCTTGTCTGCTGCTCTCTGCCCCTGGCATGATGTATGCCACATCGTCAGAGGCCGATCTCTACGTGAATCTTTATACCAACTCTACGGCCGCCTTTCAGCTTCCCTCGGTGGGGCATGTTACGCTAGATCAGGTGACAGATATGCCCATATCGGGCGCGGTAAAAATTCGTTTTACACAGTTGAAGGGCAACCATCGATTTTCTCTCCATCTGCGTGTACCCGATTGGACGGGCGTACGTTCCACGGGAAATTATGTCTATGTGGCTTCCGACTCTTCCTGTATAGTACCCTCCATCTTTGTTAATGGGCATGAGGTGGAGCCTCTGTGCGTAGATGAAAAGGGCTATGTGGTGATAGAGCGAGAGTGGAAGAGCCTTGACGAGGTGTATGTCGACTTTCCTTTACGCTTTCAACGCGCGCTTCTCGCGACCCATCGTGATGCATTGCGCGGTGCTCCCTTTGCGGCCGAGGAGGCTGCTTTTCAGTGGGGACCATTGGTCTATTTCATCCCGAGTGTTGAGGCTCGTGGCTGCTATGTGACTATGCACTCGCCCCTTTCTCTAGAGAAAAATTCCGACAGTTTGACGGGCTATCCCATTCTCCGCGGCACAATGTATCGGAGCGATGGCGCAATGCAAGATGCGGAAGCGCCTAGCGTGGAGTTTAGGTGTGGGGCGTATGGCTTTTTGAAGGGAAGATAATAAAGTACTATGTTCTTGGAGAAGATCTGTTAGGAAATAATGTAGATTTCGCTTCTCTAGACGAAAGTCTTTCTTCTCTCACAGAAGCTTTTACTTCTTTACCAAATATCCCCCCTTCCAGTCTTTTTCTGGGAGGAGGGATATTTTAATGTCTACGCCTAAATGGCGAGGTTCTCAGTGAGAGCGCGTTTAGAAGTTGATGGTGCCGAGATTGCGATCTACGAGCATACCGTCTTTGGCCTTGAGGGTGAACTTGCCAGCCTTCTTGGCGCGGAACTTGATGACGAAGAGGTTGTGGTCGCCCTCATCAAGCAAGAAGTTGTTGCCGCGGTTGACGAAAGTGGGGAAGAGCTCCTTCTGACCATTCGTGTGCAAGCGGTCGTAAGTGAGGTTCACCATGTCCTTCATGCCCAAGAGTTCGGTGCCAACATATTCCAGTTCGCTGGTGTTGTAGGGCAGAGCGAAACTGAGAGCATTGACGTAGTGTAGGGCCTTTCCGCTCACGGTCACCTCTACCATGTCGCCAGCAGCGAAGGTCTTCTTGTTGGGAGTGAGGATGAGTGAGCCCGAAACCTTGTCGTTGGAGTTGCGCACGCCACCATCGAGTTCGGTGGTGACGCATGAGATGTCGTAGGCGTCGATGAGTCCGTTCTTGTTGATATCGCCAGCGCTCACGTAGTCAAAGTCGCTATCGTCTTTGCGCAAGCCCGTATAGTTCATATACGAGGTCAAGTCGTTCTCATCAATGCGCTTATCGTGGTTGATATCACCCTGGAAGAAGCTTTCAGAACCAGCCACCTTGAAGATGTACATCTGTGAGCCTGAAGCGAAGTTGCCCACGGCCTTGCTAATGTGCATCTTAACGTAGCGTGCTTCGGGATTTCCTGCAAACTGGAACGTCTTTCTATCCTTGTTCTGACCCCACTGGAAGCTTACGGGTTGGCTCCACGTCTGACGATCTGTGCTGACAGAGAATGTACCTTCGAGTAGGGTGCCATTGCCAGCATCTTCGCGGGGAATGTATTCCAAGCGATCGAGCTTGTTGACCGAACGGAGGTCGATGGTGACGTCGGCGGGCACGCCTTCTCCCTTGCCCCACTTGGTGTGCCAAGGACTCTTCTCATCGAAGTCAAAGAGTTTGTCGACACCCTGTCCAGGTTGGTCTTCGGCAGAGTTTTGAGCCTTGATTCCGTGGATGGCAAATTCCAAGGGGTTGCTCTTCGTTGTGGCGCTTACGGGGGTCCAGTCGGAGTAGCCGTCCTTATTGACAGCACGCACTTTAAAAGCGTAGTCGGTTTCAGGCTGCAGGCCATCGATGGTGAACTCACCCTGACGGATGGTGCTATATAGCATACCATTGTATTCCACCTCGTAGAAGTCGGCATTCTCGGTATTCTTCCATGAAGGTGTGAGGCTGAACACGCCGATACCATCATTGCTGAAGCTAACCTTGGGAGCAGCGAGAGCGCCAGTATGAGTGCGCAGACGATCGGCGGGTGAGAACTCAAATCCATCGACCTTTACCTCTACGAGGTTGGCGCTGATATCTGTCTTGCTGAGTTTGACGAGGAGTTGAGGATTCTTCGAGATGACTTTCTTTGCAGCTTCAGAACCAGGAGTAGAGAAGCGATTGAGGTTGGGTGTAGCGTTGTAGAAGTATACGTTGATGCCTTTCTCAAAGTCGGCGAGCGAACTTACGGCGGTGAGCTTCACGCTCTTCTTGCCCACCTTGGCGCTCACTCCCTTGGGCTGTTGGCTCACGTTGATGCGCAGTTCTGTTTCTTTCTGTGGTTGGAAACCTTGGTAGGTGCCGTAGGTGGGGTTGATTGTCACCAGAAGACGACCCTTGCCGTTGGCAGAGGTAGAGATCTCGGTGCGTGCGCACTGACCTGAGAGGTAGGCTTGAGTCTGACCATCATCGTCGTATTGGCTAAAGCCGTTGGTGCCGTCAGCGGTGGAGTAGATCTCGTAAGCGCGATAGTCGTCACGGATTTGCGAGGGATTGTTGTTGGGATTGGCCATGGGGATGATGGCGTCGGCCTTTACAAATACGGGAAGTTTCCACAGGGGAGCATCGTAGTTGTTGATGATGCGGCCGCCCTCATAGACATCGCCATTGTAGTAGTCTACCCATCGGCCTTCGGGCAGATAGATTCCATTGCGGATGTCGTTGCCTTCCTTGTCGGCCTTGGTGTCTTTGTAGATGGGGGCTACAAGGAATGAGGGACCATACATAAACTGATACTCAGTGGCGGTGCCTAGGGTATAGTCGTTGGGATAGTCGAGGAACATGGCGCGAATCATGGGCTTTCCGTCGACGGCTTGGCGTGCAATGGTATAGGGGTAGGGAAGCAATTCACTCTTGAACTTGAGGTAAGAGCGGTTGATGCTTGTGGCGGGTTCGCCTAGCACTTCGGGATATTTGGGATTAGCCCCCCATCCGTCCATGTTGAGTTCCATGGGGGTAAAGGTCTTCCACTGAAATTCACGTACATTGACGGGCACGTTCTTTCCGCCGAAGATACCATCTACGTCGGAGGTGATGTTGGGTTGTCCTGAAAGACCTGAGCCGATGAATGTAGGTATGTGGAAGCGGATGTACTCCCAGTCGCCACCCGTTTGGTCGCCGCTCCAAATTCCTGCGTAGCGCTGCGTGCCGGCCCAACCATCGAGCGAGATGATAAATGGGCGGGCGTTAGAACCATAGTAGGGCATGACTTGTGCTACATCGGCCACACCATTGAGCCCAAAGGAGTAGCCGTAGCCTACCCATGCCACGTCGGTCTTGAGCACACGCACACCAGCATCACGCACTTCTTTGACGATATCGCGCTGAAGCAGGGGTTCTATACCTTCTTTGGGATGAAGGTCGCTCTGTGTCCAAAGACCTATCTCTATGCCTTTAGAACGGGCATAATCACCAAACTCCTTGAGATTTTGAATGTTGCCATCGAGCGAGGAAGTTTGGCCATAGCCGGCTCCGTAGCCATCGTTGGGCAGGAACCATCCAAGGGGCATATCGTTATTGATGTATCGGTCAATGGCAGCGCGGGCTGAGAATTGATAGTTATTCTTCTCGCCATTGAGACTTTCCTTCACGCCACCATTGTCCTTCTGGCTCTCGTTGTAGCGCTTGCCGTCTTCGTAGAGCATGAAGCCTTTTTCGGCGGGAGTCCAGTAGTCGCGGTTGTAGGCGTTGAGGTGGCCTTCGTAGAAGCCAAACTTAGGCAACAACACGGGGTTGCCAGTGAGCTGATAGAAGTCGTTGAGAAGGTCAACAGGCTGTTGGTCTACCATGATGAAAGCATCGAGATAGTCCTCTTGGTGGGAAAGGATGACCTTGTCTTCTTCGGTGGCACCGAAGTCATAGCGACCGGGTTTAAAGGTGTCCCAAAGGAGACCGTAGCCCTTGGTGCTCCAGAAGAAGGGGGTGGGCGAGGCCACACCGCCGTCTACCCAGTTGTTGGTGTTTTCGATGGCGATGCTTTTCCCCTTGTGGCTGAAGCGGCCATTTTGTACACCGCCTCCATAGAAATATTCGCCTGTACGAGCCTTGAAAGTGAGCGTAGTGCTTGTCTTGTCGAAGCTAACGGGCAGCAGGCTCTCGACCACGGTCTCGCCGCTCTGTGTGTTAATCACGTTCATGAGGCCCGTCTGTTTGTCGAAGCTTACAGATATGCGTTGTGTGGCCACGGTGATAGCTTTGTCATTTTGGCGAAGGTCTACAGCCATGGGGGCACGGCGGGCATCGTCAACGAGAATTTTGGCTGCGGGCGTGGCTTGAGGGTCGCGCACTACGCCGCCATTGTCGTCGCGGAAAAGACGGAATATGTTGTCGCCGTAGAAGTCGATGGTGAGTTGCTTCCCATCGGCATAGGTTAGTTCCACGGTGGTAGGATTGATCTTGGCTGCGCTCTTGATGGGGCTCTGCGCGGACGTGGTGCTTGCGGCAGCTGAGGCTGCGAAGTAGGCAGCATTGTCTACGAGTCCCGAAGCGAGCGGAAGGGCGTGTAGCCCTGCAGGGCTAACCGTGAGGCCGGCAATGGCTAGGGGGAGAGCCATGGCCAGAGGGGTGCGGAGAGCGCTGCGCTTCTGTTGCTTGGAATTTTTCATATAGAGAGATTTTTGAGTTTCAGGGGCGAATTGTAGCATTTCTAGATATGCTAGAGGTGAAGGGAATGTCCTTTTATGAGGAGGTTAATTTCCCTTCTCGCTATGAGCATCCTGGTGGATGGTGATGGGGGTGCTCACACCATTAGAGGTGAGGGTGAGGGTAGCTTCGCGAGGCTCGGGCAAGGTATTCTCGCTGATGGCAAGGTTGACAGTCTGCTGCACATTCTTGGCATAGACGCCAGCCGTAGTCTGGTTGCCACTTTCCACCTTGAGCCAGCTCTCATCAGACGAGGTAAGGGTGGCGCCGTCGGCATAGACGAGGAACATCACCTGGGGCTTCGTTCCCGAAGCTGTCTGTCCTTTGCTCGGCACGTTGAGGGTGAAGCTAACTTTCTTGGTCTGTTGGTCGGTCTCGGCCGCGGGTTGCAGGATGTTTAGGTAGGGCTTTTGCACCACAATGGTGCCTAGAGTGGTGCCGTCGAGCTTGCCTGCATTGCACGTGAAGGTGATGGTGGCGGTACGCTCCTCACCCGTGGTGTTGGCAGAGAATAGATAGTTGATACGGAAGTCTTGTCCGTAGAAGCTTTTATGGCTCACCGATTGGGGGGCAGGTTGTCCGTTATAGGAAGCAGAGAGCCATTCGCTTTGGGGCTTATTGAGCGTCCAATTGTTGGTGGAGCGGATAAAGGTGGAGTCGGTTGTTTGGTCGGCATAGGTGGTGAGCATGGTTGTGCTACCCTTGGCGAAGCCGAAAGTGTAGTTTTCGTCGGTAGAGTCGCCGCACGAAGCCAATGAGACTGTGAGGGCAATGGCTGAGCATGAAGCTGCAAGAAGAGTTTTCAGTTTCATAATCAAAGAATATTAGATATGTAGAATAGATATTTGTTTAGTACCACTCCACGTTGGTGGAATATGAGCTACGCTTGTCCCACTTCAGTGCGTCGGCAAGCTCAGAGGCGCGGGCGCGGAAGGTGAAGTTGAATGAAGAGTAGGGTTTCAAAACGATGGAGGCCGACATTTCGAAGCAGTGGAGGTCGCGCGAGAGCGACATCGTGGTCATGGAGATGCGGTGCATCTCGAAATCGTAGCCCGAGTTGAAGGAGATGTTCCATCCATCGGAAATGCGCACGTAGCCCGAGGCGTTGAGCGTTTGCGTGAACGAGAAAGGATAGCGCATGCGTCGTACGTTGATTTGCTTAGTGCGGTCTTCGGCCATGGTGATGCCGTAAGAGAGTGTAAGCGACCAGGGAATGGAGAATGTCAAGTAGCCATCAGCATCAACCTTGGCTTTCTCCTTCTTTTTGCCTTTTCCTCCATCACGGCCTGTGCGCAGGTCGGGGTCAACGTTGGCATCTTCGGCATTCGTGGTGGAGGCATCGGTGGAGGCTGCATCGGCCGAGGTGGAAGATTTGCCACGGCCATGTAGCTTGTCCATGAGTTTTTTCCAGGTTTGGTTATTGAAGGTGTAGGAGAGATTCTGCGACATGCCTTGGAATCGACCGAATCGGCCGTAGCTCCATTCTGTGCGGTCGGAGGTGACCACTTGGCCTTGTTCATTGAACTTGTAAGCGTAGGTGGCCCATACGGCAGCCATAGAGAAAGTCTTGTTCTTTCCCAATTTGAGACGGAGACGTGTGGAGAGGTTGCTCCAAGGCTGCTTCTTGGCGGCCAGATTGTAAGAGAGCGAGGCTGAGAGCTCATCTATAAGGGATATTTTGCGGAAGCCCGTGGTGTCGCGGTCGGAGCGCACCTTCATCTCCAAATTGTTAGAGACGGACATTGAAATGAGTCCTTGCTTGGTGCCCGAAGGGTATCCATAGATGCCGCCCGAATAGGGAGAGTAGCTCACCCATGAGGAGTTGCCCGCAGCATCGACACGCTCGTACTGCTTGCGGTAGCCGTAGCGCGAGGTGGTGAAGTCGGGAGCATAGCTAAATGTGACAGAGGGTTTGAACACGTGACGAATGGCCTGTATCTTCGTGCCGAGGAACTTGAGCGGTTTATAGAATCCGTAGAGGGTGGTATTGGCCGAGATGCCTACGTTCCAATCGTAGAGATTGTAGAATCCGTAGGTGGTGTCGGCTAGCTCGCGTTGTGCTTCTCTGTCCCATGAGCGATTAATACGCGAAGCATACATTATGTCACGGAAGGAGAACGAGGGTGAGATGTTGATGTACTTGAAGAGTTGGAAAGTGGCATCGATGGGGATGCGGTGTTGGAAGCCATTACGCCAGTCCTTGATGAGGTTGGACTTGAAGAGCAGGTTCTCCTTGGTGGTGATAGAGTTGGACACTTGACCAGTGTACGACATGGAGATTTTCTCATACCAGCGCTCCTTGCCTACTTGGTGCTTGCGGCGGAATGGATAGAAGCGGCTGAGTGAGATGCTCAGGTCGGGCAAGGTGACTGCTATGGAGGAGTCGCGCATGTTTTGCGTAAGGTTGGCCGAAGCGGAGATGGAGAGACCAATGTCCGTGAAGGTGTGGCTGAAACTTACGGAGCTAGCACGCGTGCTCTGTGTGTACGAGAGCGGATTGTACATGCTCTCGAGGTTCTTGCGCTCATAGTTCTCGGAGGCGAAGTTGACGCGGGCAGAGAAGGTGGTGTTGGGACTCGACTTTGCATCTTTCGTGTGCGTCCATTGAATCTTTAGGCTCTTTGTCACGGCATAGTCGGGCATATTCTTCTCGCCTTCCACGGTACGTAGGTAGCTGAAGTATACATTGCCGCGATAGCGATAGCGTTTGTTGTAGTTGGTCTCGGCGCTGACGCCCCAAGAACCTTTGGTGTATATTTCGCCGAGGAGTTTGAGATCCATGTAGTCGCTCAGCGCAAGGTAGTAGCCACCATCGCGTAAATAGAATCCGCGGCTCGTCTCGTCGCCATAGGAGGGCATGATGAAGCCCGAGGAGTATTTCTTATTAAATGGGAAGAAACCGTAGGGGATGGCTAGGGGAAGGGGAACGTCTTCCACCACGAGGTGGGCTGGACCGAATACGGTCTCCTTTCCTGGGCGCACTTTGGCACGCGAAAGGGCTAGATAGAAGTGAGGGTGCTTGGCATCGCAGGTGGTGTAGCGTGCATGTTCGAGATAGAGCGTACCGTCGGCGGTGCGTTTTGACTTCTCGCTGACCATGTAACCATCTCCTTGCTGTGTCTTGACATTGTGTATAAAGCCTTTCTTTGTCTTGAAGTTGAACGACATGCGTTCGCTGTCGTACTCATCATTACCTTGACGGTAGATAGGTCGTTCAGCCAATCCTCCCTCAGCAGTGGAGTCTGGGCGTGCTTCGGCGTGAACAAGGCTAGAGTCCATGTTCATTGCTATCTTAGCTGCCGTGAGTTGCATGTTGAGATAGTTCACCTGTGCACGGCCATAGAGAAAGGCTAAGCCTGAGTGGGCATCGTAAATCATAGAGTCCTCGGCCGTATATTCCACGGGTGAGTCAATGCCCGCCTTGCGCTTGAGCGTATCTACCTTGACGGTATCCGCTTTCGCAGTATCGGCCTTCGCCGTATCAACTGCCGTGGCTGGCACGCGTGCCGTACGCTTTAGACTGCGAGCGGTGTCGGAGGTGGTGTTGGGAGTGACTGTGTCGGGGGGCAACGCAGCTGAGGCCGTCCTTTCCCCGCTGGGAGTGGGCGACAAACACACATGGCTGGCCATGATGTACATCGTGGTCAGCACAGAAAGTATTACGATGGAGAGAAATCGCATTTGCAATTATCAGAGTCCGTCGGCGTATTGGGGCTCGAATTTCTTGACCCACTGCTTGAAAATCACAACACCTTCGTGTCCGAACTTTTCAAGGCTTAGGGCAGTGTCGTGCACACTACGCACGCGGTCGGGATGACTTTTTGAGTAAAACTTGTCGGCATAGCAGATGAGTTCCTCCTCAAGCGTCTCGGGACGATAGTTGCCCGGGGGAAGGGGAAGACCTCGTTCGGCAATGGTCTCGGGCGTGAGGCCAGTGCCTGTATGGCGCTCGCATACGCGGGCCACGCGCGGCATGCCTAGCTCGCGCATGAGCTGGCCACCCAAGTAGCCATGCATGAGGTAATGGTGAATGCCGTGGCAGTGGATACTGGGCGCGTCGGTAAGGAAAATGCCAATGTCGTGGAGCATAGCGGCCTGTGCCACAAAGTCCGTGTCAATGCCCATCTCGGGGTGTTGGCGTGCGATGTCGAGCGCGCGGTTTGCCACTTGCAGACTGTGGTGAAGAAGCAGTTGTTTGAGCTCTTCATTGTCTGCATAATACTTATTAATGATTACGAGAGCGTCCATTGCTTGCTTTTGTGGGGACAAAGTTAGTGCAAGGCGAGAGAAGTAGCAAGGAAAAACACATTTTTTCTTGCTACTTCCCATGGTGGGCTTTCATTTAAAAATGCTTGTTCTTTTCATTTTTTTTGCTTGCGCCACCTAAAGCTACCCATAATTTTGACGTAACTCATTGATTTTCAATACGCGCTATGTAATGAAGCAGAAAAGTTATAGATGACTCATACTTTGCTTCAAAAATGCAAATAATCAAATGATGAGAACAATAAAAATACTTGAAACACAACTAGTGTAGATTTACCTATTATTCATCACGAAATGGGTAGGGGATACTATGTATCTACTCTGAACTTAAATGAAAGAGCCGTGGCTACTTCTGATCCGCCGCCTAACTTGCCGAAGTGAAAGTTAGTGCAAACCGGATGCAAAAAACTCAGGCTGACACCGCCGAAGCGCCGCCAGCCTGAGGATAATTTACCAAGTATGTAATATTAATACTTGAATATCATTTTACTTAGAGATAAGGTGCCATAGTTCGCGTACCCAAAGCACGAGTGATGAGCCCAGAATGATAATGATCCAATCCGTGAGGCTGAGACCTACCACGTTGAAGAACTGCTGGATGCCCGGCATTTCCACCATGAGCACCTGGCCAATGAGGATGATCAGCACGATGGTGATTAAGCCCCGGCAACCCTTGAAGTGGAGTGCGCTGCGCCCCGTCTTAAATGCACGAGCATTGAACAGATAGAAGAAGTGCGTCATGACAAACGTGGTGAAAAGCAGCGTCAACTCGTAATCACTTACATGACCCTTCGCACCAAGCTGTAGGTGAATAAGGTCCGTGAGGCTCTTCACATCAGCGTGTTGAAATACGTAGAGCATGCCCACCAAGAGCAGGAAGAAGAATACGCCTACACCGATAATTTCGCGTAGCATCTCGCCGTTGAGAATAAAGTCGGTGCGACGGCGTGGTTTGTCGCGCATCACGCTTTCAGAAGGAGGAAGCGAAGCCAAAGCCATGGCAGCGAAAGTATCCATGATGAGGTTGATCCAAAGCATCTGAGTGACCGTAAGTGGCGATTCCGTGCCCATGAAAGCACCCACCAGTACGAGCAGACAAGCGGTGACGTTCACCGTGAGTTGGAACAATAGAAAGCGCTGAATGTTCTGATAGAGCGAGCGGCCCCACATGACAGCCTTGCCGATACTCGAGAAGGAGTTGTCGACGATGGTAATGTCGGAGGCTTCTTTGGCCACGCTTGTGCCATCACCCATAGACAATCCCACGTGGGCAGCCTTTAGAGCTGGGGCATCGTTGGTTCCGTCGCCCGTGACAGCTACTACCTGTCCCTTGCGCTGGAGTGTTTCTACCAAGCGCTTCTTGTCCATGGGGCGGGCGCGGGCAATGATTTTGATACTGAGTATGCGATCCTCGAGTTCCTGGTCGGAAAGAGCCGCAAACTCAGGGCCTGTGATAATAGCGTTATCCGCATCGGTCTCCTGCCATAAGCCAATCTGTCGACCAATCTCCTTGGCAGTGCCCGGAGTATCGCCCGTGACAATCTTCACGCTAATGCCTGCGTTGAGACATTCCTTGACCGCCGCTGGAACGTCCTGGCGCACAGGGTCGGCAATGGCAGCGATACCCATGAAGTGGAGCCCCTGAGCCGTGACCTTACTCTCGGTGATAGCGGTAGCAGCTTCAGCTTCCGAGAGAATCTGATAGGCAAAGCCAAGTGTACGCATGGCGCGGTTCTGACAGTCGGTGAGCTGACGCTGAATTTCTTCATGGCTCACACCGCTTTGCACGTCCTTACAGAGCGAGAGCACAATTTCGGGTGCACCTTTCACGTAAATCACCAACTTGCCCGGAAGTTGAGCCGAGCGCACGATGGTGGCCATATACTTGCGCTCCGTAGTGAAGGGAAGTTCCTCTTTCACCTCGGCAGCCTCGCGTAGCGCTACGAAGTCCTCACCCTGCGCGTTGAGCCAGAGCAAGAGCGCACCCTCAGTGGGATTGCCCAGGACGGAGGGATGCTGAGCATCGGAGAGGTCAAGGGCAGCGGTAGAGTTCACGGCAATCCCCTCCTTGATGAGCGCGCTCTCCTCGCCTTGACCGAGCTGCTGCGAGGGCAGAGCGTAGAAGAAGGTCTGATCCACACGCATTTGATTCTGTGTGAGCGTACCCGTCTTGTCTGTGCAGATCACAGTGGTAGCACCCATTGTCTCGCAAGCATGCATCTTACGCACGAGGTTGTTGGTGCGAAGCATGCGGCGCATACTGTAGGCAAGGCTCAGCGTGACAGCCATAGGCAAACCTTCGGGCACAGCTACCACAATGAGTGTAACGGCAATCATGAGCGTCTGCAACACATAAGCAATAAAGGCTGCAATGCTCGCGCCCGTGGCAAAAAGTTCTGTGCCAGCTATGGTCTGACCATTCATTTCCAATCCGCTGACGAAGCACATGATGAGGCGTCCTACGACGATGAGTGCCGCAATCACGTAGCTCGCCTTTGTGATCAAGTCGCCGAGCCCGTCGAGTTGCTCGTTGAGCGGCGTCTTCACCGAGGAATCAATCTGAGCAGCTTCGAACACTTTTCCTTGTTCCGTATGGTCGCCCACGGCCGTCACGCGGCAGATGCCATGACCTTCCATTACCTTTGTGCCTTTCATCACGCGGTTAGAGGCATAAGTGGCTTCCGAGTCGAAGTCTGCCTCAATGGTGGTTTTATGGCAAATAGGTTCACCCGTGAGTGAAGATTCGTCCACACTTAGGTGAGTAGCTTCGAGGAGCACGGCATCGGCAGGAACTTCCTGTCCTGTGGAAAGGATTACTACGTCGCCCACGACCACATTCTTGCGCGGGATCTGCGTAATATTACCCTCGCGTACCACCTCTACGGCTTCATCGTCATTCACTTGGTTGAGGATACTAAATTCCTTATCAGCCTGTAGTTCGAAATAGAAGGCCAGTCCTGTAGCCAAGAGTATGGCTACGAAGATTCCCACAGGTTCAAAGAACACTTCAGCCCCCTCTCCCAGTCCGAATCTTTCGTAGAGCGAGATGCCTATGCTCAATGCTCCCGCAATGAGCAGAATAATAATGAGTGGATCCGTAAACTTCTCAAGGAATTGCTTCCAAAGCGGATCCTTTTCAGGCGGAGTGAGCACATTGCTCCCATGTTGCCTGCGACTCTCTTCGACCTGTGCCGATGAAAGTCCCGAATAACGGTGTTTCTGTTGTGTCATGGGGTATAGTTAAAGATTTTGTTGTTATGCTATGAATGATGGTGCAAATGTACGCTAAAATAGTTTTTTTGATGGACAAAACCGCAATATTGTGGGCAAAAACATTGTGAATCCACGCAAAGAACTGCAAGGTTGCAGTGTAAGCATAAAAACTTGAGGAGCATAACCTTCATGATTATGCTCCTCAAAGTAGAGATTGAATGCGCCTCTGAGCGAAGTGGCTTCAGCCCAGCAATGTGCCGAAAAGAGCCTGTGCAAGATGTATAGTGCCTAACACCACGAGAATGATGCCTACAATGTTGCAGCACAATCGGATGCGAGCGCGCGTTTTTCTTTGGCCTTCGGTAATCCAGTGCGGCACGATGCGCCAAAGCAGCCAGCCCAGCACGATTTGAATGACAGCCCTTGTAATCATATATATACGGTGTCAACGTCGGCACTATCGGCCTCTTGATTCATTTTGTTGCGGGCAGAGGCTGCTGCGTCTTTCCCGCACATCTCTTCAATGCCTTGCAGGTAACCATCTGCTTCGTTGGCAGCTTTGCCCGCTGTGTGTTCTACATAGCGTGAGAAAGCGCCTATGCAAATGCCTTTCAGTCGGCCTATTTCATGAAGTTGCTTGGGGCAGAAGTTTTGATAGCTCTTATTGATCTCGTCGCATATTTGGCGGAACTCCTTGGCCGACGATTGCCACTGCGCGATGGACATGTCGTTGCCTTTGCGCTCAAGTTTCTTACTGAGCTTTTCGAGTCGGTTAATAGTCTTTTGCTCTCGGTTTGTGCATGCTGTTGTGGTGAAGAGCAGCATGCAGAGGGTGAGCAGTAGGGGAATGATGTGAGGTTTCATAAGCGTGGGAGGGGATTATTCCTGCTGAGGGATAGGCGTGGCCTGTAGGTTTGAAACATTGTCGTGCTCGATCATGCCCGGCTTGGGTATGACGTGGATGAGGAAGCGTTGGTTCTCGGCGTTATAGGGCGTATCGGGCTGCTTCCTCATCACGCCCTTGTCGCCACTTCCGCAGATGAGGAGCTCGCACTTTTGTGCATACTCGGGGGTGCGCAGACTAATGTTGTTAGCTTCCCAGAAGTTTACGAGGGAGAGGGCGCGCTCATAGCTCAGCACATCGTTGTTCTCGTGTACGTTGCGCCAATAGGGGCCTTTCGACGATTGTCCTTCTACAACGACGAGAAATGGCGATTGGTATACATTATATATACTGTCTATAAACTCTTGAATGCTTCTACCCGCTTCGAGTAGCTCATTCTTGGCATGCCTATTAACAGCGTCCATGTCGGAACTATAGATAGGAAACTGCACGTCGATCTTGAGCACGTGCTTCTTAAACTCGGGGTTATAGGCAAAAAATCGCGGGTCAATGGCTTGAACCGAGTGTTCCAGTTGTTTAATCTTAGCCAGTTCCTTCTCCGTTGCCACGTGCCCAAGGTGCATCATTACCACGGTGGTAACGAAGAGCAGAAGCATGACGAAGAACAGGCTCGTCATAAGGTCGGAGTAGCTTGTCCAGAAGAATGATTTATTTTTCATTGTTACTTAGGAGAGTGTTTATCAGTCACTGAGTCCCATTTCTCTGCGGTTGCTGCGCCATCAGTGGCTCTTGTGGCTTCTGGAGTTGGAATTGCTGGTGTCACGGCTATGGAGTCTGTGGTCGCTTCTGTGGTTTCTACCTTCTTTTCATTGCTTAGCGAATGCCACACCATGAATGCGTTGAGGCCAAGCAGAAGCACCAATGCGATGGCAATCACCATCTGCCAAATGTTGGCAGAGTTTCGTACAACGACGGTTCCTCCCCCTTGTCCATCGGGACGGGGCATGCTATTGACAGCCTGCACTAGGCGTGAAAGTTCTTTATGCTGCGCCTGCAACTCTTTGCGCCAATCCTGCAGGCCGTTGACGACGGGCTGCAGACTTTGCAGCGTCTGGTAGAAAGCGTCGACCTTTCCTGCCTGCCCCTCTACGAGCCGTTTCTGGGTGTTTACGAGTTTGTCCATCTGATCAGCCGATTGCTGTAGAGATTCTCTCAGTGCTTGCATTTGGTCGTCGACCGACTTCTTCAGTTGAGTCAAAGCTCGGTTTACTCCATCGTCCACCGAGTTGACGGCTTCGCTCACAGCATTGTTGCGCTTCTCGAGTTCCTTTAGTTGTGTGTTGGCATAAGTAATAAAACCATTAAATTCCTCCAATTGCCCTATCGACTCTTTGAAAGCGGTGAGCACTTTCACGTTGGCAGTAGCCATCTTTTTGAGGTCGAGCTTATCAACGACCTCGAGTAGTTTCGATTGCTCGGCAGCGGTGTCGGATATGCGCGAGACAGACTTGCTCATTGACATCACGTTGCGGCTAAACGTGGTGTTGAACTGGGTAAGGTTCTTCTCCAACCGCTGCATACCTTGGCTCGCATTCTCGCGTGAGATGATAGGCATCAGCTCTGCCTGAAACCATGAATAGAATGCATTCTTGCGTGTCTCGACTACCTTCTTTGCACCTTTCGCTAAGAAGGATATGATTGAGGTTATTCCTATGCCGCAGAACGAGGCAACCATAGCCCAAGCCACATCTTGCATCAGCGTGCCGATATGTTTTTCGGGCGCTGCCACGAAGGCTGCGAATCCGCTAAGGCCGTTTGGCCCAGTCGCTTGAATCCACGAGATGCTCCATATGCCGCAGATGATGCCTATCATCGTACACATCAGTCCGATATAGAGCGGGAAGGGTGTCTGTGTGTCCACTTCATCTTCTATCATCGAGCAGTTTCGCTCCACGATATCCTTGATGATGGTGAAGTCGCTGGCAACGCCTTTGTTGCGTATCAGATAGTTGTTGATGGACGATTCGATAGTGGCAGCTGTCTCACTATCTGAGGGGATACGGATGAGGTTGATGGACTCTTTTTTCCCACGAAGTCTAACTGCGAACGATGTAGAAGATTCTTCCTCATCTGTTTCGTAGTTAGAATTTTTATAGAACTTTTGAGAAGCCAACATTCTCTCATAAGTTGTCGTGTTGAACTCCTTAGAGGGAATGAAGAATTCCTCTGCTTTAAATTTTTGGCCGTCTTGAAAGACGTTTTTCAGTCGATTGATTTTCTGCCAGCTATCTCGGAGGAAGCAGACCTGCAAGACGATGACTATGATGACTATAATAAGGACAAATTCCATGGGATACTTTATTTAGATGATACCTCGATATTCTTTAATACCTCAGCAGTGTCGCCATTGACGCGTGCCTTGCCTGGAGTTTGCTTAAAGTTGTTGGGATCAGGCATTACACGGAAGTTGCAGCATCTGCTGCAGTCGGAGTTGCTGAATATTTTGCTTGCATTCTCTTCGATTATCTCAAGGTCGCCAGTCTGTTCTTCTCCTTTAAGTATAATCTTGTAGATGTGCTTGGAGGGATTGTAGACATTGCTTACGTTGAAAAGGCGCTTAGGATCGCTTGCGTCGAGCTGGGCGTACAGAATCGTTCCGTTCGGGGTGATGGATAAATCAATTTCTGGAGAGGGTGCAGGGTCGTGGTAGCCGGGTGATGGCTTCTCTTGCTGAAGAATTTTAATACTCTTGTCGGCCTTCTTTACCCAACCATCCAACGGATTCAAATAGTCCTCTATTTTCTTTTATTGCTGTCCGCTAAAACTCAAAAGAGCATAGAAATCCTATCCGCAATGCCCATAAACAGGCGTTGCGGATG